>CAKTZA010000003.1 GCA_934635045.1 uncultured Kiritimatiellota bacterium
GCAGGGCAAGCGGAAACTCGGTGAATGCGTCGACCGAAAAAGGCAAGAACCGGACGGCCATCTAAAAACTCCATGGGCAAACTCGGGACATTTCTCTACTACACACGACGGCCTTTTTTTGATAATATATCAAATGCCGCCATTAAGGGGCGGTTTGGTTATGTATAGAAAAGAGAACAATCAATGAAAACTCGGTGGCTGTGCCACCAAATACGATCGAACGTGTGTGGCGAAAAGCCCGTTGTGGGGGTATGCCGGGGCTTTTTGTCCCTTTTGTATCTCCGTCGCGTGACTTTAGTCGACACAATGTTTTTGCGGGAAAACGCCCGTTTCGCCGATTCCCTCTGCAAACTTCAAGTCTGGTATGCGCACATTCTTTCATAGACCGATTTGGGGGCGCAAAGAAAACTTCATGTCGGGAATGTGTGCAAATGCACACGAGACTGAAACGGCATGGCCGAAAGACCATGCCGCAGGAAGCAGAGGGAATGCTGTGCTTCAGAGCTCTGCACACGCTTCGCTCGACGTGTTCGCACGGGGCCCTGCGGCTGCTTCGCTCACCCAGCCCGACGCCTACTCTGAGAACATCTGTGTGCGTTCAGGGGTGAGGTGGATTTCTCTTAGTTCATATAAATGAATCATCGGTGCATAAAAGTAAATTTTCTGGTCTTAGAGATTGCTATGAAGTCCAGAAAAATGGTATAATATCAACTCAATCATTGAGGGTGTAATGTCATGACATTAAGTTACGATAGCCTCTGGCATCTTTTGATAGATCGGCACATGACGAAGTCTGAACTTCGCCGTGCGACCGGAATGTCGTCTGGTACCTTTGCCAAACTTTCCAAGGGCGAGCCAGTAACGACTTCTACGCTTGCCAAAATTTGCGATGTGCTGAAGTGTGACATTGGCGACATCATTAGCTATGCACCCAGAAAGGGTCGGATAGATTCCGGCAGTGCCGAGAGGAGATTGGCGCGCAGATGAGCAATGCAAGAGAGTCAAGGCGGCATGCTTTATGTGCCGTTGACGCAGTTGACCTCTTCTGCGGCGGCGGGGGATTGACCTGCGGCCTGCGTCAGGCTGGGGTGAACGTGAAGATGGGGGTTGAAATTGACCCTCTCTGCCGCTATGCGTATGAACACAACAACGGCGGTGCCAAGTTCCTTGAGAAGTCAGTCGTCGAGCTGAAGGCTGACGAGATTCGCAATTGCTTTGAAGAAGGCCACGTTTCGTTGCTGGCCGGATGCCCGCCTTGTCAGACTTTTTCAAGCTACAACCAAAAAGCGAAACACCAAGACCCCCGATACAGGCTTCCAAACGAGTTCGGACGCCTTGTGCGAGAGGTGATGCCGGATGTGGTTTCCCTTGAGAACGTGCCTCTCCTGACAAAACGCCCGATTTTCGCCAATCTTGTTAAGGAGATGAAAAGCCTTGGGTACAATGTCGATTGGAAGATTGTTTTCTGTCCTGACTATGGATGGCCTCAAAGACGCAAGCGCCTTGTTTTGCTGGCGTCGCGGCTTGGTCCGATAAAGGTCCCCGAACCGACTCATGCCAAGCCGCCAACCGTGCGCGAGATGATAGGCGATCTCCCCAAACTGCGACATGGCAAATGCGATCCGAAAGACAGGCTTCATTTCTGTGCGGCGCTGTCCCCTTTGAATCTTGAAAGGATCAGGCATTCCAAACAAGACGGCACATGGCGTGATTGGCCTAAGAAGCTGATCGCCGAATGCCACAAGAAGAAATCCGGCAAGACTTACCCTGGCGTCTATGGGCGTATGTCATGGGACAAGCCGGCCCCGACGATGACGACGCAGTTCTACGGATTCGGGAACGGGCGCTTTGGCCATCCCGAGCAGAATCGAGCCATCTCAATACGCGAAGGCGCGATATTCCAGGGATTCCCCACAGACTACCAGTTTCTTCCCGAAGGCGCACGGCACAACATCTCGCTTCTCGGAAAGATGATCGGCAATGCAGTTCCTGTCCAGCTTGGCGAGATGGTCGGACGGACGATAATGAATCATGTTCGCAAGTACAGGGGGGTGTCAAAGTGACTGCCGTAAACATTGCCAAAGACCCCCTGCGCATACCCGAACAGGGAGAACTCGTCGAAGTTCGTCGCAGACAGTGGCTTGTCTCCGCTGTCGAGCCCTATCATCCAGAAGGCGACCGATACCGAGAACAGCACGCTGTCACCCTCGAGTCCATTGAGGAGGATGCCAACGGCGAGCAGATAACGGTAATCTGGCAGATAGAGCCAGGTGCTCGAATATTGGAAAAAGCCGGGCTGCCAGAGATTAAAGGCCATGATGAGAACGGCTGCCTTGACGCTTTTCTGAATGCCGTCCGCTGGGGCATCGCGACAAACGTTGACAGGAACAATCTCCTTTCTCCTTTCCGAAGCGGCATAACCATAGAGGATTACCAGCTCGACCCCCTCGTTCGTGCCATTGACATGGCGCGCGTCAATCTGCTTGTTGCTGACGACACGGGGCTTGGAAAGACCATTGAAACCGGTCTTGTGATTCAGGAACTTATCATCCGCCACAGGGCGAGAACGGTGTTGATCGTTGCCCCAGCTTCCGATCTGACCAACTGGCAGCGCGAGATGCAGGAGAAGTTCGGGCTCCCGTTCCGAATCCTGAATAGCGAGGCCGTCCGGGACTTCCGCCGTGACCGTGGCATTCATGCGAACCCGTGGACGTCGTTCCCCTATCTGATCGCATCGATGGACTGGATCAAGCAGGGAGAGGGATTCCGGCTTCTCAAGGAGGCATTGCCGACGGAAGTTTCCTATCCGAGGAAGTTCGACATCCTTGTTGTTGACGAAGCGCACAACATCGCCCCCGGAGGGAGCGGCAACTATGCGAAGGCGAGCCTGCGCACCCGCGCGATCCAGCGCCTTGCGCCACATTGTACGCACCATCTCTTCCTTTCGGCGACGCCGCACAACGGCTACAAGGAGTCATTCACTTCGCTGCTGGAACTTCTCGACAACCAGCGTTTCGCCAGAACTGTGGAGCCTAATCCTCAGCAGCTTCATCAGGTGATGGTTCGTCGCCTGAAGCGGGACATTACCGACAAGGACGGCAATCGCGTGTTCCCCAAGCGCGAACTTCTGCCGCTTGAAATCGACTACACGTCTGGAGAGCGGCACATCCACGAACTGCTCAAGCGATTCATGGACTCCCGCATCGCATCCGTCGGGAAGAACGGCGGCAAGTTCGGTACCGCCTTTGTGATGATGCTGCTCAAAAAGAGGCTTTTCTCGTCCCCGGTCGCGTTCTGCAGGACGTTGGAGAAATACGTTTCCTATCTTTCCGAAGGCAAGCGTCGCAAATTCGACAAACGAGATGAAAAGTCCCTATACGACGCGATCCAGAAGGCGACGGAGGACGCGGCTGACGAGCAGGAGGTCGAAGACGCCGAAGACGAGGTGATGGAGAAGAATGCGGGGCTCGCCGAGGCGCTTTCACGCGAGGAGTCCGTCATGCTGGACGAGCTGCTTGCGTGGGCGAAGGCGAATTCCGGCAAGAAGGACTCCAAGGCCGAGGCCATACTCAAGTGGCTTGGCGAGTATCTCAAGCCGGGCGGAGAGTTTAACGACGAGCGCGTCATCCTGTTCACCGAGTTCATGGACACGCACACATGGCTCAAGACGATCCTCGCCACGAGCGGATACGGCGGGAAGCACCTTATGGAGCTGCACGGATCGCTCACGATGGAAGAGCGCGATGCCGTGATAAATGCGTTCCAGACCAAGCCGGGCGTGGATTCCCCCGTGAGAATACTCCTTGCGACGGATGCAGCGTCCGAGGGCATCAATCTCCACAACTGGTGCAAGTACATGATCCACGTCGAGATTCCGTGGAATCCTGTCGTGATGGAGCAGCGGAACGGGCGCATCGACCGCCACGGACAGCGTTCGCCTTCGGTCTATATCTGGCATCCCGTCGGAAAAGGCTTCAGCATGGACGAGACACGCCAGCTAATGCCTGGCGACATTGTCGGCGACGGCGAGTATCTGCTTCGTGCCGCCAAGAAGGTCGATGCCATCCGCGAAGACCTCGGCAGCGTTGGCGGCGTATTGAGCGCACAGATTCAGGATGCGATGCTCGGGCGGTCAAGCCGTCTCGATGCGGACGCGCAAAGCGTCCGCAAGGAGCTTGCCAAGCGAATTCTCGCGGGGGAAAAGGAACTCAAGACGCGCATAGCGAAATTGCACGACAACCTCATGCTTTCGCGCAAGAACGCAAACATCACCCCGGATAATGTCCGCAAGGCCGTGTCCGCGGCCCTTGCGCTCGCAGGGAAGCCGCCGCTGGAAGAAGTGAGAGTGGGGAGTGAGAGTGAAGGATGTAATTCCGCACTTCCCACTTCCCACTCGGCACTTCCCACGATAACCGCGTGGCGCGTTCCGGTGTTCAACGATTCCTGGAGCGAGGCGCGTGTCGGCCTTGCCCACCCGCACACCCATGCGATCCGTCCCGTGACGTTCGACCCTGACCTCGTGAAGGATCGCGACGATGTCGTTCTCGCGCACCTCAACCATCCTCTCGTGCGGCTGTCTCTCCGCCTGCTTCGCGAGGAGGTGTGGAAGACCGGCGCGACATCAAAGCTCAATCGTGTTGCCGTCCGATCTGTACCGGGACTCACACATCCGATGGTGTATGTCTGGAGTCGGCTTCTGATTGTGGGCGGTGACCATCTGCGGCTTCACGAGGAGCTGACGTTCTCCGGCGGGGAAATGAAGCCGGACGGCTTCCGCCGCGAGAGTGTCTTGCGCAATCTCGAAAAGCTGATGGATTCGTCTCATCCATACGACGACATCCCGGATCATGCGTTTGGAATCCTAAAGCGCTATTTCGACAAGTACCTTGATTCCATCACCAAGACATACGAAGCCCGGTCGAAGGAGCGCAAGGACGCGCTGCTCGCCACCCTGTCGCACCGCAAGGACTCGGAAGTCAGGGATGTGAAACAGATTCTGGACGAATTGGAGCAGATGATCCGCAAGGAACTTGGCATCGAAAACGACAAGCCGCGTTATGTCCAGATGACATTGAACTTTTCCGATCTCGAGAAAGAGGAACTGAGGCGGGACTTTGTCGCGCTCCGCGCAAGGCTTGAGCAGATACCGGGCGAGAGGGAGAAGGAAATCGCCTCCATCGAAAAGCACTATTCCGACGCCAAGGCTCTCACGTTCCCTGTGGCGGTGGTGTTTCTCGTTCCTGAGAAGTGCGAGTGGGGAGTGAGAAGTGAGAGTAGAGGAGGGGTGTGATGACGTACAAAGATTTCCCCAGTTGGAAGAAGGCTTTAGATCTTACCAAAAGGGTTTATGAAATAAGCTCGTATTGGCCAGACCATGAGAAATTCGGCCTAGTGAATCAGATTAGGAGAGCTGCCTTGTCAATCTGCTCCAATATTGCTGAGGGTTATGGCAGATATGACGATGGCGACAAGAAACATTTTCTTTCTATTGCAAGAGGATCGGCTTACGAAGTGGAGGCACAACTTCTTGTGGCAAAAGAGTTGGGCTACATAACGGATGTCGACGAAGTTGCACTGCTTGTGCAGGAGGTGTGTGCCCTCCTGAATGCTGCAAGGAGGTGTTTGCAATGACTGCCTTCACTCTTCACTCCCACTCTCACTCTCGCACTCGCATTTTCTACGAGTGGCTTCGCCTGATCGATGTCTCCGGCCCGTTTCTTTCTGCGACAGCGCTTGACGTGGCTTTTCCCTCTGGGCTCGATGCCCTGGACAAGCGCATAAAGCGCGAACTCGCCCACTACTACGATGAGTGGCAGACGGCACAGGACAGACACGAAGCCGACCTCCCCGCGCTTCACATGGCATGGTGCGACGCCGTTCTGCGCAGGGGTCTTGGTTACCGCGAGAAATACCTGTTGCCGGGGGATGGCTGGTCGGTGAATGGCGAGGGGGGCATCGGCGTTTTCTCTCCCGACCGCGCCCTAAAGATATTCGGCGACAAGGTCGATCTCTTTGTCAAGATTCTTCCGCCAGGTGTTCTGCCGCATGGACGTGACACCTCTGACGAATGGAAGGATACGTTTGTCGAGAAAATGACGCGACTCTGCCGCTCTTGCGGCACACGCCTCGGGCTCGTTACGAACGGCGAGCAATGGGTTCTCGTGAACGCCACCCAGGGCGGTGCGCTTTCCGGAAGCGCGACTTGGTACGCGAGACTGTGGTTCCAGGAGGATTCCACGCTTAGGGCTTTCTTCGCGCTCCTTGGGTTCGACAGGTTCACGGGCGCACAGGACAAGACGCTCCCCCGACTTCTCGACGAGTCGCTGGAGCATCTTGACGAAGTGACCGATACCCTCGGCAAGCAGGTGATGACGGCGGTGGAAGTCCTGCTCGAAGGCCTCGACCGCGCAGACCTCGATTCCGGGCGGACGCTTCTTCGCGACGTATCGCCGGAAACGCTCTACGAGGCGTCGCTCACCGTGATGATGCGCCTCGTGTTCATCCTCTGCGCCGAAGAGCGCGGTCTTCTGCTCCTTGGCGAACCGGCATACGACGATGCATACGCCGTATCGACGCTTCGAGGACGGCTGGAGTCTGACCGCGACAAGTTTGGCGATCAGGTCCTGGAGCGGCGCTTCGATGCATGGGTGCGGCTGTTGAGCCTGTTCCGCGCAATCTATTCGGGGATTGACCATCCGCTTCTTAGGATGCCCGCGATGGGCGGCAGCCTGTTCGATCCCGACAAGTATCCTTTTCTCGAAGGCCGCAGCCGCGATGTCTCCTGGGATGTGGAGAATCCTCCTCCACTCCCTATCGACAACAGAACGGTTCTTCTGCTGCTGGAGTCCCTGCAAGTTCTCAAGGCCAAGGACGGCGCGATTCCGCTTTCGTTCCGTTCGCTTGACGTGGAGCAGATTGGCTATGTGTACGAGGGTCTTCTCGAGACGACAGGGGCGCAGGCTGAGGAGACGCTTCTTGGTCTCAAGGGCGACAAAGACCACCATAATCCAGAAATCGCGCTCTCCGAACTTGAGATGCTCAAGATGGAGGGCGAGGAGAAACTCTTTACCCGAATGAAGGAGGTAACGGGACGGAGCGCGATAGCCAGCGAATACGCCGAGCCGCCGGACATGACGACGCTGCCGTTCCTCGGCAAGGCCTGTCGCGGCGACGAGGACCTGAAGAGCAGAATACTCCCTTTCTTCAATTGGATGCGTACGAGCGAATGGGGCGAGCCTGTGGTTTACCACAAGGACTCGTTCTATGTCACCGAGGGGTCGGATCGTCGTTCTACCGGGACGCACTACACGCCCAAGCCGCTCACGGTGATGATGGTCAAAGAGGCGTTGGAGCCGGTCGTGTACCGTGGCCCCGCAGAGGGCTTGCCCCGCGCCGAATGGAAACTCAAGTCGCCTGCGGAAATCCTTGACCTCAAAGTGTGCGACCCTGCGATGGGTTCCGGCGCTTTTCTCGTGCAGGCATGCCGCTACCTCGGCGACAGACTTGTCGATGCGTGGGAGCAGGCCGAGAAAGTGGGAGTGGGGAGTGAGAATGATGAGTGCAATACGGCACTTCCCGCTTCCCACTCCCGCTCTAACTTCCGAGCCATTGACTCGCAAGGGCGAGTTGTTGATTTCCCGCCGGATGAGCCGATGAGCAAGGTTCAGGAAGACCGCCTCGTGGAGGCGCGTCGCCTTGTAGCCGAAAAGTGTCTTTACGGCGTCGATATCAACCCGCTCGCAGTGGAACTGGCCAAGCTCTCGCTCTGGCTTGTCACGATCTCCAAGGGGCGGCCTTTTGGATTCCTCGACCATAACCTCAAGTCGGGCGATTCGCTTCTCGGCATATCGGATGTCGAGCAGCTTGTCCAGTTCCGCATGAAGCCGGTGTCTGGTGACCTTGGCAACCTGATGAGTGCGCAGATTCGCAGCTCGGTCGAAGAGGTGAAGAAGGAGCGCCTCGAATTGCGAGAGACGCGGATACGCGACATACGCGATATCCGGGTCCAGATGCACCACCTTGAAAAGGCGGAAGCGACGACTTCGCGGTTGCGGGACTATGCCGACTATTTCATCGGCATAGTCCTCGTCCTTGGCAAGCCCACGAAGAAGGCTTTTGCTATGCTCGACTCCGCCGCGATGCAAGGCGCCGTGCTTCTCAACCCGCAGACCGACTCCTTTGCCGCGACACAGGAGAAGAAGCGCTCGCTCGTGATGCTCTCGCACGATCTTCCTGCCGGGAAAACACAAGCGCGTCGCCCGTTCCATTGGGCACTCGAGTTCCCGGAGGTCTTCGCACAGGGCGGCTTCAATGCCATTGTCGGCAATCCGCCGTTTATGGGTGGAAAACTGATTACGGGCAACTTCGGCACCGCATATCGAGACTATTTACTTCACCATCTTGCTGGGGGCGCTAAAGGGTCTGCGGATCTCGTGGCCTATTTCTACTTGCGAGCATTTGAGCTTATTAGAAGTGAGGGTGATTTTGGATTGATAGCCTGTAACACAATTGCGGAAGGTGATACGCGACAGGTCGGCTTGGAACGCATGGTGCAATCTGATGGAACAATATATTCCGCATATCCCAATATGCCTTGGCCAGGGGCAGCGGCAGTAGTAGTGTCACCGGTTTTCATGCGGAAAGGTACGTGGCAGGGAATTAAAAACATCAATGGAGTTGCGGTTGGCGTAATCTCTCCATATCTTTCACCGCAAGATGAATGGTCGCCCAAGGTGTTGATTTCTAATGCCAATCAGTCGTTCCAAGGATCAGTTGTTCTTGGTCTGGGTTTTACTATGAGTGAAGGCGACGCTAAACGCTTCATTGAGGCTGATGCAAGAAATGCTGAAGTGCTTTTCCCTTATCTAAATGGTGATGATCTGAATTCCAGTCCAGAACAGAAACCGTCTCGTTGGATCATCAACTTCTTTGATTGGCCCCTGGATCGTGACGCAGAGGGGTCATGGGCGACATCAAGCGATAAGGAGAAAAAGGAGTTTTTTAACGTTGGCCATGTGCCGTTAGATTATCCGGGGAATGTGATTTCAGAGTTCCCTATGCTCCACAAAGTCTTGGATGAGAAAGTTCGTCCTGAAAGACAGCGCGTAGATGCAAATGGAGATTATGTGTTGCGACGTCCGTTGCCGATGCGTTGGTGGCAGTATGCGGACAAGCGTCCTGCACTGTATCACGCCATTGGACGAGGAACTAGTTTTGTACGGCATCCTGAAGGATGGGCCAAAAATGTTCCTATAGACAAGGTCCTTGTAAATGCTCGTGTTTGCAAGTATTTTACACCATCAATTGTGCCCAACGATTCGGTTTTCCATGAGAAACTCATAGTGATGTTATTGTCGCCTACAATGGGCTTGGCTTTTATGGCTTCATCCGAGATGCAAGATTGGGTGTGGAAACAATCATCAACGCTTGGCACGGGATTAAATTTTTCCCCAAGTGATGCATTTGAAACTTTGCCCTTCCCACTCTCGCCGGTGCCGCAACTTGAATTCCTCGGCGAACAGTTGGATGAGCATCGTCGCAAGATTATGCTATTGCGGCAGATTGGACTGACGGCGCTCTACAACCTTTTCCACAATCCAAGTGAGGCGGATGCGGAACTGGAGGAGATGCGTCGGCTTCAGCGCGAGATTGATGTCGCCGTGCGCGATTCGTATGGCTGGCAGGACATTGATCTCGACCACGGATTCCACGAGGTCGGTTATCTCCCTGCGCATGACAACGTTCGTTACACGATTTCCGAGCCCGCCCGCATCGAAATCCTCAAGCGCCTCGCCGCCCTCAACCGCCAACGCTGGGAAGAGGAAGAAGCGGCAGGGTTGCACAAGAAGGGGAAGAAGTGAGAGTTGTTGATCCAATAGTTTTAATGCGAAAGCGCGACTGGTGCTTGCTGATCGCCTGTTGCTGTGTTTGGTTGTCGCATTGGGTCGAGATCGGGAATGCTGGGGACGCATCGGCTTTTGGTATTGTGCAAGTCCCATTTCGTATAACGTCATCGCTCTTGACATTCCCGCGATGTGCGTGGGCGGCAACATTTATCTGCCTTCTTACATCAGCTCTTTTTAATGATAATACCAGGTCAAAGTTGAGTTGGTTGGCAAAGGTGATCTGGATACTAGCGGCATTTACCCTAATTGTCACGTATGACGGCTTTGCGCGATCGACATTTCTTGAGAAAGTCGATATTGTACCATTGGCTGCTCTTTTTGTAATTGGCTGTGTGCAGGGGGTGTTTCTTATGGCTTTTGTAGATTTTGCTAAGCATATCCGGTCAAAGAAATATGCTTTTGAGCGAGGGTTGCCGCGTATTCCTGATCAAGTAATGCGAGGCATGATGGGATCGCTGTTGTTTGTTGGGCTGCTGACCTTGCCGTGCGTTCTGATAATTGTCTCTTGGTGCCGGTCTTCCGTGATTACGCAGTTGTGTGTTGTAATGGGCGCTATTATTATATCTGTTGTTGTTCAAGTCGTATCGGATTCGTCTGAAAATTGTTTCGGGTTCAATAATCGGATAAACGTTTTGTTTGATATGGTTGATCGTAGACGGCAGATGGAACAGCAAATCGCTCCATATAAGGATTCGCCATTGATCAAGAAAGACTTTGAGCGGCCATCAGAGTGGCAAACTTTCCTCGCGAGGGGGATGCAAAGTCATTTTAACTATGAATTAGAGTGGAAGTATGTTGGGCAGGCGTCATGCAAAGGCGAGTCGATGTTAAGGTTTTCTTACCAGGAGGATGGTGATTCCAGAGAAACATTGGTTCCTGTGAAGGTTGCAATGCCGTATGTTAAGGAACTGTCAGGGAAGGATAATGTCAGCGTGGGCGATGTGCCCAAAGGCATTGTTGAGAAGGCTACTACATATGCAACAATTGATCTATTGTTAAAATCTGGTGGATTGTCACTTTTGTGGGCCTGCATAAATGATTCAAGGAAGGAAGACCTTGAGGTCATTATTCGTGCAGAACCAGATATAAATCGTGTTTATGGAAAAATGGGTGGATGGACAGTGTTAATGCTCGCTGTTGCACAAGGTTTTACATGTGGGGTTGAACTTCTTCTAAAGTATGCGGCAGATCCTAATGTGCGTAATGCTAATGGCGTGACACCTTTTCTGTTTGCGGTACGATATGATAACCTCAAATGCGTGCAATTGCTTTATGATGCTGGTGCAAACATCAAGGAGACAGATGCGGAAGGCTCCAATGCCTTGATTATCGCCGCAAAGAATCGTGCGAGATCCGTTGTCCCGTTTCTGATTGCTCACGGCGTTGATGTTCGGCAGAAGAATCTTTACGGACGAACGGCATTGGAATATGCTCAAGAAGTAAGATGTGGCGAGATGGCAATGATGCTCAGGAGGAAGTTGTCGGGTAATGTGTCAAAAAAGAAGTTGCGTAAGAGAAGGCGCTCATGAAGGAAAGGATAATGAAAATCCATGGAAGTTTATTTGAAGAAAATTCGTTTGCGGAACTTTAAGGTTTTTAGAGATGAAACCATTGTGTTTAACAAAGAAATTAATATCTTTGTGGGTGATAATGCAACGGGGAAAAGTTCTATATTGCAAGCGATAGACTATGTCGTAACTGGAAGTGAAAATAGGATTGAAGCCGTAGGCTTGGACAACTTGTTTAATGTTGATGCTGTTTCTGAATGGCAAGCGAATCCTACGTTTGGATCACTTCCGGAAATAGCAGTTGAACTATTTCTTGAAATGCCAGACATGGGCAAGTATAGCCGATTTAACGGTGAGAAATACGGAGATGGGAAGAATAGACCAGAGTTTGGAATTAAAATGGTTTGTTCACCAAGCCAAGATTTCTATACTGAAATTATACAAAAGATTCAGAATGAGGATTGCTCGGTGTTTCCTTATGAGTTCTACAGTGTAAGGTTTTCAACTTTTGCGGATGCGGAATATAAGGTATATATCAAACCATTTAAAACTTTGTTCATAGATAGTGTGTCAATGAACACTGCTAAGACCTTGAAATACGCTATAGAACGCACTTATGAAAACGCACTAGATGTCTCTGATAGAACATCAAGTCGGCACCAATTTCGAGCGCATGTTGCGAAATTCACATTGCCGCAGGCTGCGGTGGAAAAGAAGCTGATAGTTTCTGGAGATTTGGAATCATGTCTTGATATGTTGGAGGATGGTGTTCGATTGGCAAATCAAGGTGAAGGAAGGATAAGCATTTGCAAAACTGATAGTGCCTTAGATAAGAAAGTAGATGATGTATCCATATTGTCCATAGAGGAACCAGAAAATCATTTGAGCCATTATAGTTTGCAACATCTTATTGCGAAGATCACAGAGCGTGCAGAAGATAGACAGGTTTTTATTGTGACTCATAGTAGCTATATAACAGCTCGACTCGGTCTTCAAAATGCATTTTTTGTGAACAAGACCGTCAAGTCGTTATCCAATCTATCTAAAGACACAAGTAATTTTTTTATAAAGGCACCCAATGATAACTTGTTGCAGTTTGTTCTTTCTTCGAAAGTGATTCTGGTTGAAGGCGCTGCTGAATATATACTAATGGATAGGTTTATCAAACAAACGGTTCATAATAAAGATGGTGCAAATCATATATGGATAATTGCGCTAAACAATCTGTCGTTTAGACGTTACATGGAGGTTGCTAAACTCCTGGGAATCACGGTTGCTGTAGTGCGTGATAATGATGGTAAGCCCTGTGATTTTTATCCTGATCTTTGTGGCGACAAAATTCAAGTGTTTTCGGATTCGGACGCATTGCGTTATACATTTGAAGTTTGCCTTTATAATGACAATAGAACGGTGTTGGATGATCTCTTTCAAGACGAACAAGACGTTTTGAAATATATGCTTGGACACAAGGCGGAGGCGGCGTTTCAGATCCTTAAAGCTAACATTGAATTGACTGTACCGCGCTACATAAAGGATGCCATAGAGTGGATAACATGAAAAGGGCGATTCTATCTGTTGCCGGTTCTGGCAAGACAACCTTATTAGTCAATACCTTGTCTCTCGACAAGCGCAGTCTGCTTTTGACATATACTGACAATAATGCGGACAATCTGCGTCAATCAGTGGTTGAGAAATTTGGCTTTATCCCAGATGGAGTATTGGTTTCCACATGGTTTTCGTTTGTTCTTAATTTTCTAATAAAGCCCTTTGTCATAGAGCAATGTCAACATCGGATTACGAGATTGGTTTTTGCTAAAGATTCAATTCCGCGTTATTTAAAAGAGTTGTCTAGATTTATGCCAGAGGAAGATAGCGTTTATCATTCGAGGGCTTTCGAATTTGTTCAACAGTATATTGGGGGAAATCGAATACTCTCAAGGATCTGTAAGTTTTTTGATGAAGTACTAGTTGATGAAGTCCAAGATTATGCAGGTTATGATTTTGATTTCATAGAGTTGCTTGGGCAATCGGATATTGATGTAACGATTGTAGGCGATTTCTTTCAACATACTTTCGATACGAGCCGTGATGGTGCAAAGGACAAAACATTGCATGATGACTTTTCTGTATACAAAAAAAGACTCGGTAAATATTATAAATTGGATGAGTGCACGCTGTCGAAAAGTTATCGGTGTACTGCAGAGGTTAGTTTGTTTATTAAGGAGAAGTTAGGCATTGCAATCGAATCACACCATAGCCATAAGGATGAGAACGGGCCAGTGTTAATTGCCGACAAAACAGAGATCGAAACGATTATGCTCAATCCTTCGTGCAAGAAACTTTTTTATCAAAAGTATTACGACTATCGTTGTGACGGAGGGAATTGGGGAGATTGCAAAGGACTGTCGTATGAGAATGTCTGCGTAGTGTTGAATCCTACTACGCTAAAATGTTTCTTGACAGATAATTTGTCTGGTTTGTCGCCTAAAACTCGGAATAAATTTTATGTTGCATGCACAAGAACAAAGGGGAATCTTTGTTTTATTAAAGAATCGGATATTGTATCGTACAAAAAAGGTAATGGCGCCGCACCTGATCGGAGGAATGCGTGATGCGTCTGCGAGGATTTGACTACAAGCGGCCATTCTTTTATATGGTGACGCTGAAGCGGCTGCCGGAGCTGGCGGCCTTATCCCCACGATTTGCTATAATCTGAAATAAGAAGTTTCCATGAAACGTGACGAATCGCAGAATGTCGAATACAAGGAAAGCTGGCACGACAAGTATCTTGCCTGGATATGCGGCTATGCCAATGCGCAGGGCGGCACAATCTACTTCGGCATCGAGGACGGCACTAAGAAGCCGGTCGGCGTGAAAAACGCCAACAAGTTGATGGAGGACGTTCCCAACAAGATACGCGATACGATGGGCATTGTCGCGGATGTCGCCCTGCTGCGCAAAAGCGGCAAGGATGTCATTCGCGTAAAAGTAAAGAAGAGCATCTTCCCCGTCTGCTATCACGGCGAATACCACTACCGCACTGGCGCGGTGAAGATGATTCTCACAGGTTCGTCTTTGACGCAGTTCCTTTTGGAGAAAAGCGGACTGGATTGGGACTCGGCCCCGACATTCAGCGGATTCAAGAAGGATGAGCATGCGTTTACCACATTGGCCGCACGATACAAGAAAGAACGCAAGGTCAAGCTGCTGGACTCGGATTTCGAATCGTTCGGATTAGCATTGCCGGACGGCCGCTTGACGAATGCAGGAGCGCTTTTGGCTGACGATTGCCCGCTTCGCCACTCGCGGGTGTTCTGCACCCGTTGGAATGGGTGCGACATGGCGGCGGGTGTGATGGATGCCAAGGACGATCAGGAGTATTCCGGCGGAATCCTCTCCATGCTCCAGTACGCCGAGGACTTCGTGCGCGTAAACTCACGGCGGGCTTGGCACAAGCTGGCGCGGACGCGCGTAGAGTTCGTGGAGTATCCAGAGAGGGCCGTTCACGAGGCGCTCGTCAACGCATTCATACATCGAGACTACCTCGTGACTGGAAGTGAAGTCCATGTGGATATCTTTGACGACAGGCTTGAAATCACATCTCCTGGCGGGATGCCGGGCGAGCGCAGTTTGGAGGATTTCGATATCCGTAGCATGCCGTCCATTCGCCGCAATCCACTTCTTGCGGACATGTGCGAACGGCTGAAGATCATGGAACGACGCGGGAGCGGCGTCAAAAAGATATTCGAGGACTACACGAAGATCTTCAAGAATCCAGGTGCCCGGATGCCTAAACTGGAATCCTTCCCCACCTATTTCCGTACAACGCTGCCGAACTTGATCTATGGTTACAACGATGAGCAGCTGGTTAGTGTTATACATGCTGTGTCCCCAGTCATGACCCCAGTTGCGACCCCAGTCATGACCCCAGTTGTGCCCCCAGTCATGCCCCCAGTCGAAAAACCGAGTGAAACGCTGATAGACGCAGTGCAAAGGAAGGTGTTGGCGGTACTCAAAGCGGGTGGCGTCATGTCCACATCCGAACTGGCGGGGAAAGTCGGCATCAGCCAATCGAAGAATATGCGGAGACGCTATCTCAGGCTTCTGCTCGACATGGGGCTTGTGGAATACACGATTCCGCATAAGCCCAATTCGCGCCTTCAGAAATACCGGCTTACAGAGAAAGGGTGCGCTTTGAGTGAGAGTGAGAATGGGGAGTGAGAGTGTGAATAATTTCAGGAGGATTTCCAATGGCTAAAGAACACGAAAACGCAGAATCGCAACCGTTGCCGACAGCTTGGACGCTTCCGGCGGCAAAATCCTGCAGGTTCAAAGTCGCGTGCGAGGGCGAAGAGTCCGCGTATGAGGTGATTAATCCAGGCGACGCGATGTTGCTTCTCGACGAGTCTGGCGAAATTGCATGGGGTGTCAGGCGGGTGTTCTTCGTGAGGCGTGAGCGCGACAGGAGCATTATATACTTCGACAGGTTCCTGGATTTTGAAAGGACAATGCCTTTGCAGACGATCCGTGGTGGCGCGCAAACGCTTCGTAAAATCGATTTGGAGCAGATCGACGACGTTCTGGCTTCTTATCAGTCAGGACGACCCAAGGATCCGTCCATACCGGAAGACGAGGAGTTGCTACCGCTCGACTTCTCTGAACTTTGCGAGATGGAGGTCGGTGACGATTCAAAGGGGCAGACGCGGGCTTATGTTCGAGAGCTTCTTGAAACCGTCGTAGCGGATGATTTGCTCGGCCCTGCGCTGGGACCGCACGAGGAGATCGTCGGCATGAGCGTCAGGGATAGGTACATCCTTGGCCGCCTTGGGCCTCGAAGGGTAGAGAGTGGGAGTGGGAGTGGGAGTGGGGAATGCAACTCCGCACTTCCCACTTCGCACGCGCACTTATTGAAGAGTGCGCAAGACGAGGGGGTGGAAATGACCGAGGACGGCGAGGCACAGACCGAGAACAAGGACGGAAACGCCGATCACATTGACCATGGCGACTCGAAAATGGGCGCCTCGGACATCGCAGAAGAGGAGGTTGCCGAGGACGTTGTCGATGGAGATGATATCTTGCGCTCGAATTCGCTTGTGCCTTCTTCGATGGGGTTGACATTCTGCATTGATGAAAGTCTCCCAGACATTGAGGTTGAAGCGAGGTGGGGCAGTTACTATCGCACCGACAGCGAAACGGCCTTCAGGGATAACGGAAAGCCGTTCAAGTGCTGGAAGCGCGTCCCGCTCGGCGGCAAGCAGGTCTTGAAGCTGGCGGAAGGCAAGATAGCCTCTTTCAACCCCGACAATTCGATAGGGCAAGTCTGCGTCGTCGGCTCTGTGTCGAAGCCGGTGGAGGGCTCAAGACTTGTCACACTCTTTCTCGTCAACAAGCAAGAGGAACGTAAAGAGCTTCGTGATGCGGCTTGGATTTTCCAGCCGGAGCTGATTGTGCGCTCGCCCGATGGGAAGGCGATATTCAGGAAGCGCCCGCTGCAGAACCTTTCCAAAGACGACGAGGAGATGAAATCGCTCGACATGCTCTATCGCCGAAAGGTCGAGTTCGCGGTCGGACACAACATTTCCGTCCATGCGGTTGCCTCCGAGGGCGATTACGAACTGGCGACCGAGGTGAGAACGGTGTCGATTCCGCATTTCGAGGTTCCTGCCACGGAAGTGCCAGGGGCTTTTGATGGCGACCGCCCCGTTCTGAAAGACATCGCGTCCAAGCACCTCCTTGACATGTATGAAATCGCCAAGTGCGTTGAGGATGGAGACTCGGCAAAGATCGACGCGAGCGCAATAGGCCTCATCGTTGATGACTATGCGGCGTGGATCGAAGAACAGAAAGCCATTGCGCAAACAAAGGGATTCTCTTTTTTCAAGAAATCCGCAGAGATCAACCTTAAGAAGTGCGAGAGTATTCTCGCCCGTCTGCGCGAAGGCGTCAAGACGCTCAAGAACGACGCCAATGCGAGAAAGGCCTTTGCGTTCGCCAATACAGCGATGGCGGAACAGCGCATACACTCCATCTTTTCGCTGCTAAGGCGGCAGAAGCAAAATCCCGGCATTGAGGAAATCAGGAACGCCGTGAAGAACCACGAATGGCGTCCGTTCCAGCTGGCATTCATCTTGTTGGCGATTCCATCGCTCGCCGATCCTACGCACAAGGATCGGACGTGTTCGGCCGATGCGTTCGCCGACCTCCTGTGGTTCCCCACGGGCGGCGGCAAGACCGAGGCGTACCTCGGTGTAGCTGCGTTCGCAATGGCTGTCAGACGGCTTCAGGGGAATCTTGGTGGACTGGACTCCAGCCGTGGGCTTGCCGTAATTATGCGTTATACCTTGCGTTTGCTGACGGTTCAGCAGTTCCAGCGCGCGGCCACGCTCATTTGCGCGATGGAGAAAGCCCGCAGCGAGCATCCAGAAACGTGGGGCAAAGAGCCGTTCTCGCTTGGGCTGTGGGTTGGCAACAAGACGACGCCCAATAGCTACAAGGATAGCCGTGACATCGTCCGTAAGGCGCATGAAGGCAATCCGTCCAGCGGTGCCACTCCTGCGCAGCTGACGACCTGCCCGTGGTGCGGTGCGGATATACGTGAAGGAACAGACGTTGTTTGTCACGATGAAGACATGACGACAAGGCTGTTCTGTAGCGATTTCGAGTGCGATTTTTCGCAGCACAAGCACGAGTCGGGAATACCGGTTAAGACTGTCGATGACGAAATGTATCATCGCCCGCCGTCCATGATGATAGGCACCGTGGACAAGTTCGCGCAGATGGCTTGGCGCGGCTCGGTCAGGACACTTTTCGGCAAGGCTGAAAAGGAATGCGTCAGACATGGGATCATCTGTCCTGACGATGATTGCAACGGTTTCCATGTGAAGCCCGCCACGCATCCGAAGGCCATTCAGCAGATACGTCCGCCGGATTTGATCATTCAAGACGAGTTCCACCTCATTAGCGGTCCGCTCGGAACGATGGTCGGGCTCTATGAATCCGCCGTCGACGAACTGTGTTCGTGGTCGTCGGACGGTACCAACAAGATCCATCCAAAAATCGTGGCCTCCACCGCAACGGTGCGAATGGCCGACGAACAGATAAACCGCGTGTTTTACCGCAAGTGTTCCGTCTTCCCGCCGAGCGGCATCGACATCGAGGACAATTTCTTCTCGAAACAGCGGCCTACGGAAGACAAGTTCGGACGTGACTACATGGGCGTATGTGCCCTTGGAACGTCGAGACCAGCGGCGCTGATCCGCACCTACGTTGCGTTCCTCACGGCTGGGCAGACGCTATTCGACAGCTTCGGGAGGCTCGCAGACCCCTACATGACGGTCATCGGATACTTCAATTCGCTGCGGGAACTCGGCGGCATGCGCCGCCTTTCCGAAGACGACGTGCAGACCCGTAGCTACCGCGTGGCGCTTGACAGTCGTGTAAGGCGTCCTGGACTCTCGCAACGCCGTGTCACGATGATTGACGAGTTGACCTCCCGAGTCAGCAGCCGTAGCATCCCTGAAAAGCTGAACCAACTGGAAGTCGAGTTCAAGGCTGGGTACGCCAAGGGAGAGGCGCGTCCAATGGACATTGTCCTTGCGACAAACATGCTCTCGGTCGGCGTTGACGTTGACAGGCTTGGACTGATGATCGCGAACGGGCAGCCGAAAAACACGGCGGAATACATACAGGCGACAAGCCGCGTCGGGCGAAAGCATCCCGGTGTGGTCTGCACGGTCTTCGCATGGGCGCGACCGCGCGATTTCTCGCACTACGAGGCGTTCGAGCACTATCACGCGACGTTCTACAAGCAAGTTGAGGCGCAAAGCGTGACGCCGTTCTCGAAGAGAGCGCTTGACAGGGGACTTACGGGGGCGTTGGTCAGCGATATACGCCTTGCGAATGCCGCGTTGAGTGCAAACAGAGGCGCTGCTGAACTCAAGACGGCCATAGACCCGCGAGCGAAACAGGCGACGGACGCATTTTCCGACCGCGCGGCGCATGTTATGGACAATGAAGCGGGGAACGCCGTTAGAGACGAGCTGAAGGACAGGATCGACAGGTGGGTCAAGGCCGCGACGCAGGCCGGAAGAACACTCGGCTACGAAACGGAGTCCAAGGCAGGTGAAGTCGTCGGGCATCTAAAGCGTCCAGGACTCGCCATGTGGGACAAGGAAACCGTGCCGACGTCCATGCGAGAGGTCGAGAGTAGTGTTCGTCTCATCATGAACAAGAGCACGATAGACGGGGACGGAGGGCCAAAGCAATGGGAGTTTCGTCCGGCCGATGACGAATCCGAGAGTTCCGAAGGAACGCAGGCCACCGAAAACGACACAAGAGCAAAGGAGTAGGACATGGCGAACGATTGCAGAGTGGGGAACATCCGTCCCAGCCAGCTCATCTGGACTTACGGTCCGGGGGCGATGATAGACCTTCCGAACTTCTCCGTCATGACGATGGGACTTGATTACTGGAAACAGAGCGAGTGCAAGCCCATTGAGGAGCCGAGACTTCTTGAGCAGGTGCGCAAGATGTGCGGCCCGCAGGTCAAGTTCCTGTTCCAGCCGCCCGCTTCGGAGGTGGACGACGATTCTCCGCACAATCCGAAATCTTACGTAGGTGTGCCGGTCCAGCCGTTTCCGCGCTGGTTCAGGTGCGTGAAGTGCGGACTTCTCGCAACATACGATTCAGGCCTCTTTGAAATCAAGGAAAACTTCTACAGGCCGGAGAGAACGCGATTTGTCCATGCCAATTGTCCAAAGGGATTCAAAGGGAAGCCTGTCGATGCAGTCCCCGTGCGTTTCCTTGTCGCCTGCAAGAACGGCCACATTGACGAATTCCCCTGGCGGTGGTTTGTCCACGATGGCCCGACAGACTGCACGGCCCCCCTCTACTTCTATGAAAAAGGTGCGTCACTCCAGACGGAGAACCTCTGGGTTGAATGTCGGCAATGCAACAAGAAGAAGTCGATGGCAATGGCCTTCGGCGCAATCGGCGAACAGACTCTGCCGGCATGCCGAGGGCATCATCCGCATCTTGGGCATGATACGGACAGCTTCAGCGAATGCAAGGAGAAGATTCGGCCGATTCTTCTTGGCGCGTCAAACAGCTGGTTTCCCGTGACAATGTCCGTCCTTGCAATCCCCACACGGGAAAACGAGCTTGCTCAACTCGTTGCGGACAATTGGAAGGCTTTAAGCACCGTAGCAAGCGAAGAAATACTCAAGGCGTTCTTTGCCATGTGGACCGCAACAGGCGACATGTCTGAATTGCGCGCATTTGACATACATGAGGTATGGCAGGCGATTCTGAAGGAGCGCGATCCGAGCAAACAGGGCAAGGTGACGCAGGAGGATGTCAAGATTCCCGAATGGAGGGAGCTGACGAGCGAAAAACCCGTCGGGAAATTCCCGCATTTCCTTTGCAGCCAAGGCACCGTCCCGGAAGTGTTCTCGGGCGTGCTGAAGAAGGTGGTTCTTCTCGAGAGACTCCGCAAAGTAAACGCGCTGGTGGGTTTCACGCGCATTGAGGCGCGGGATGAATTTGCGGACAACGCCACCGCGCCATCCCGACTCGGTAAAGGCGCTCCGACATGGGTGCCGGCTTGCGAGGTGTTCGGCGAGGGGCTGTTCCTGCAGTTCGACGAACAGGCTGTAAAGGACTGGGAAGAACTACCTGCCGTAAAGGAAGAGCGCAAACGTCTTGAAATCGGCTACAGGAGTTGGCGTACCAATCGGGGGCTTGATGCGTCAAAGGGTTTCCCCGGCGCAAGGTACTACATGCTTCATACGCTGGCTCATCTGTTCATACGAGAGTTGGCCCTTGAGTGCGGGTACAATGCAGCCAGCATCCAGGAGCGTATCTACGCCCAGGGCGGTGACAATCCTATGGCGGGAATTCTTGTCTATACGGCTGCTTCCGATTCTGACGGTACGCTTGGGGGGCTGGTGGAACTTGGAACGCCGTCGAGACTTGAGCAGATCATGCGTCAGGCGATAAGCAGGGCTTCCACATGCTCATCAGATCCGCTTTGCAGCGAACACGATCCTAGCACCGACGGCACGCTTCACGCTTCGGCATGCCATGCTTGTTCGTTTGTTTCGGAGACCTCATGCGAAACAGGGAACCGCTATCTAGACAGGGCATTTGTAGTCCCGACATATTCCATCAAGGATGCTGCATTCTTCAATGGGGTTGCACTCAATGAATGACATCTATTCCATCGCAGCGAAAATTGCGGTGCTGTATCCATGCGACACGATTCGGCACATAGCGAGGATTACTCTGTTTATTACTCATCAGCCATGACAAGTGTCATGGTGGCTAACGGGTCAATTACCAACAACCTCGTTTTTTACTATCCAGGATACGACACCGATCCCAGCAATCCCAACACGGACGCTGACGGGCTTACGGACTACGAGGAGCTCTTCGTCTACAATACCAATCCGCTTAATCCGCACTCCGTATGCGATACCTACTGCGACGGCATAGCGGTCAAGATAGGCGACATCAATCCGTTTTCATATCCCGAAGGCTCGACGAACACCGTTCTCGAACACGTGTTTTACTCAGGAACGACGAACGGTGCCTTCGCCTATCCGCAGTCATCCGACAGCATGGCTGTACTGGAGGTGTCCGTGTCCGGCTCTGGGTTGACTTGCACATGGCGAGGCAACGGCAACGTCGAGGTCGAGAACAATCCGCCGAGGGCGGCGACGATCATCACGTACAAGTCATACCGCCTGCGGCTCATGGACGCCAACGGAGCCAGTTTCAGCCGGACGGAGAGATCCGGCGACGTCAATCTCGCGGGCGTCTGCCCGAGTTCAGCCGTCGGCGACGCAACTCTTGCCTTCTCCCGCAACGGCGAAATCTACTTATACACCTTGGAACCGCCCCGATTCTGAATGTGACAACCGCCATTTCGTGTTTGTTCACGGATACAATGTGAACGCTTCTCAGGCGCAGCAATGGGCCAATAACGTATTCAAGAGGCTGTGGTGGTCTGGGTTGCGTTCGCGTTTCACCGCAGTTGACTGGTATGGAGACGATTCGCAGTTGGCGAACGATGTGTCGCCAAATTACTACATCAATCAAAAGTACGATGGAGACATCCCCAGCATCGGCGGAGTAACGTTTTTGTACTACTTGAATCCCAGCTCGCTTGACAGGAATCTTGAGTACAAGACAGGCTCAAACCTCAATCCTGCGGAACCCAATCCTGCTGATGGGCATTTTAAGCCATAACTGATATCGGCAAATTCCGGTTTCCGTGCATCGGCGGTCTCGACGGCGGGCATGCGATTTTGCTATAATTCGCACAACTGAAACTGAAAAGAGCAAGAGACAAGACTGAAAAGACATGAAAAAGACTGACAAGAAGTACGTCTATTTCTTCGGCGCAGGGCAGACCGAAGGCAATGCGAACATGCGCGAGCTCCTCGGCGGCAAGGGCGCCAACCTCGCGGAGATGGCGGGGCTCGGCCTCCCGGTGCCGCAGGGCTTCACGATCACGACCGAGGCGTGCACGCGCTACTACGACGACGGCCGGAAGATCGCCGCCGACATCGAGCGGCAGGTCCTCGCCTACATCGAGAAGCTGGAGAAGTCCGCCGGCAAGAAGTTCGGCGACAGGAAGAACCCGCTGCTCGTCTCCGTCCGCTCCGGCGCGCGCGCGTCGATGCCGGGCATGATGGACACGATCCTCAACCTCGGCCTCAACGAGACGGTCGTCGAGTCGCTCGCGAAGCAGACGAAGAACCCGCGCTGGGCGTGGGACTGCTACCGCCGCTTCATCCAGATGTTCTCCGACGTCGTGATGGAGGTCGGCAAGAAGCACTTCGAGAAGCTCATCGACGAGATGAAGGCGAAGAAGCGCGTCAAGAACGACGTCGACCTCACGGCGAACGACCTCAAGGCCCTCGCCGGGCAGTTCAAGGCCGAGTACAGGGCGGCGATCGGGCGCGACTTCCCGACGGACGCGAAGGAGCAGCTCTTCGAGGCGATCAAGGCCGTGTTCCGCAGCTGGGACAACCCGCGCGCGAACGTCTACCGCCGCGACAACGACATCCCGTACAGCTGGGGCACGGCGGTCAACGTGCAGATGATGGCGTTCGGCAACCTGAACGACAACTCCGGCACGGGCGTCGCCTTCACGCGCGACCCGGCGACGGGCGAGAAGAAGCTCATGGGCGAGTTCCTCATGAACGCGCAGGGCGAGGACGTCGTCGCGGGCGTGCGCACGCCGATGCCGATCGCGAAGATGGCCGAGGTGATGCCGAAGGTCTTCAAGCAGTTCCAGAAGATCTGCGAGACGCTGGAGGCGCACTACCGCGACATGCAGGACATGGAGTTCACGATCGAGAACCAGAAGCTCTTCATGCTCCAGACGCGCAACGGCAAGCGCACGGCGAAGGCGGCGCTGAAGATCGCGTGCGACCTCGTCGACGAGGGCATGCGCACCGAGAAGGAGGCCGTGCTCATGATCGAGCCGCGCAACCTCGACACGCTCCTGCACCCGCAGTTCGACGCGGTCGCGCTCAAGGGCGCGAAGCCGGTCGGGCGCGGCCTCGCGGCGTCGCCGGGCGCGGCGTGCGGCCAGATCGTCTTCACGGCGGCGGACGCGAAGGCGTGGAAGGCGAAGGGCAACAAGACCGTGCTCGTGCGCCTGGAGACCTCGCCGGAGGACATCGAGGGCATGAAGGCGGCGGAGGGCATCCTCACCGTGCGCGGCGGCATGACGAGCCACGCGGCCGTCGTCGCGCGCGGCATGGGCGAGTGCTGCGTCTCGGGCTGCCAGGAGATCGCGATGGACGAGGAGAACAGGAAGTTCGTCCTCGGCGGCAAGGTCTTCAAGGAGGGCGACTGGCTCTCCATCGACGGCTCGACGGGCTACATCTACGACGGCGTGATCCCGACGGTCGATGCGACGATCGCCGGCGAGTTCGGCCGCATCATGCGCTGGGCCGACAAGTTCCGCCGCCTGCACGTCCGCACGAACGCCGACACGCCGCGCGACGCCCGCAAGGCGCGCGAGCTCGGCGCGGAGGGCATCGGCCTCTGCCGCACGGAGCACATGTTCTTCGAGGCCGACCGCATCGCGGCGTTCCGCGAGATGATCTGCGCCGACACGGTCGAGGAGCGCGAGCTCGCGCTCGCGAAGATCCTGCCGTACCAGCAGGACGACTTCGAGCAGCTCTTCGAGGCGCTGGAGGGCAAGCCGGTCACGATTCGCTTCCTCGACCCGCCGCTGCACGAGTTCGTGCCGCATTCCGAGGACGAGATCAAGCTGCTCGCGAAGAGCCAGCACAAGACGGTCACGCAGATCGAGGAGCTGATCGAGTCCCTGCACGAGTTCAACCCGATGATGGGCCATCGCGGCTGCCGCCTCTGCGTCACGTACCCGGAGATCGCCCGCATGCAGACGACGGCGGTCATCCGCGCGGCCGTCAAGGTGCAGAAGGCGCATCCGACCTGGTCGGTCAAGCCGGAGATCATGATTCCGCTCACGTGCGACGCGAAGGAGCTGAAGTTCGTCAAGGAGATCGTCGTCAAGACGGCGAACGCCGAGATCGCGCACGCCGACGTCAACATCGCCTACAAGGTCGGCACGATGATCGAGATCCCGCGCGCGGCGCTGACGGCGGACGAGATCGCGAAAGAGGCGCAGTTCTTCTGCTTCGGCACGAACGACCTCACGCAGATGACCTACGGCTTCTCGCGCGACGACGCGGGCAAGTTCCTCGCGGCGTACTACGACAAGAAGATCTTCGAGAACGACCCGTTCGCGAAGCTCGACCAGAACGGCGTCGGCAAGCTCATGGAGATGGCGCTCCGGCTCGGCAAGGGCGTCCGCCCGAACCTCCACTGCGGCATCTGCGGCGAGCACGGCGGCGACCCGACCTCGGTCGAGTTCTGCCACCACCTCGGCCTCGACTACGTCAGCTGCTCGCCGTACCGCGTGCCGATCGCGCGCCTCGCGGCGGCCCAGGCGGCCCTGCGGTAAGGGGACACACGCCAAGACGAAAGGAACAAGACGCATGGAAACGAAGATTCTTCAGTTCGGGGAGGGCAACTTCCTCAGGTGCTTCATCGACTGGATGGTCCAGCGGATGAACGACAAGGCCGGCTTCGACGGCGCGGTCCAGATCATCCAGCCCATCGGCGTGGAGCTGTCGGCGCCGTCGAAGATCCTGAACGCGCGCGGCGGCAGGTACCACACCTGCCTCCGGGGCCTCGTCAACAGCCGCACGGTCGAGGAGATCGAGGAGATCACCTGCGTGAAGGGCGTGGACGTCTCGCAGAACCTGGAGAAGTACGCGACTGACCCGTCGATCCGCTTCGTCGTCTCCAACACGACCGAGGCCGGCATCCAGTACGTGAAGGGCGTCGACACGTTCCCGGCGAAGATTGCGCGTCTCGTCACGGCGCGCTGCCGGGCGAAGCTTCCCGGCTTCGTCTTCATCCCCTGCGAGCTCATCGAGCACAACGGCGACAAGCTCAAGGCCTGCACGAAGAGGTACATCGACGACCCGGCGGTGCTGAAGTGGCTCGACGAGGAATGCGTCTTCTGCTCGACGCTCGTCGACCGCATCGTCGCGGGGCGTCCCGACCCCGCGTCGGCGGAGCGCTACGCCCAGCAGCTCGGTGAGAAGGACGAGGTGCTCGTCTGCGGCGAGCCGTTTCACTTCTTCGTCGTCGAGCATCCGGCGGGCTTCGACCTGGAGGCGGAGCTGCCGCTCAAGGCGGCCGGCGTCAACGTCGTCTACACGCAGGACATGCAGCCGTACCGCACGCGCAAGGTGCGCTTCCTCAACGCGGCGCACACGACGCTCGTCTACCTCGGCCTGGAGCGCGGCTTCACCGAGGTCGCGCAGTGCATCGAGGACAAGGAGCTCAACCTCTTCCTCCGCAAGGTGATCTTCGACGAGATCTTCCCGACGGTCGACCTGCCGAACACGGAGAAGATCGACTACGCCGAGTCGGTGCTGGAGCGCTTCGCGAACCCGTTCGCGCACCACAAGCTCGAGTCCATCGCGCTCAACACGGCGGCGAAGTGGAAGGCGCGCTGCCTGCCCGTCGTCGCCGACTACTACCGGCTCTACGGCAAGCTGCCGGAGCGCATGATGCTCGGCTACGACGCCATCGCCCGCCATTTCGACGCCGCGAAGTAGGCGCGCGAACGTGCTGCGCATCGACATCATCAGCGTCCAGCCCCGCATGTTCGCGGGCTTCCTGGCGGAGTCCATCGTCGCGCGCGCCGTCCGCAAGGGCGCGTGCGCGGTGAACGTTGTCGACCTGCGCGACTTCGGCGAGGGCCGCTGGAAGAAGGTGGACGACAGGCCCTACGGCGGCGGGCCCGGCATGCTGATGAAGTGCGGCCCGTGGTTCGCCGCCGTCGAACGGTGCCTCGGCCCGGACGGCCCGGCGCCGGAGGCCGCGAGCCTGCGCGCGTCTGGCGTGCGGGTCGTGATGACCGACCCCAAGGGGCGGACGTTCGCCCAGCGTGACGCGGCGGCGTTCGCCGCGCAGGCGGTCGGAGATCCGCCGCCGCTGCGGCAGCTCGTCTTCCTCTGCGGACACTACGAGGGCTTCGACGCGCGCATCGGGACGCTGGCGACGGATCGCTATTCGCTTGGCGACTTCGTGCTGACGGGCGGCGAACTTGCGGCGGCGGCGATGACGGACGCGATCGTGCGGCTTCTGCCGGGCGTCCTGGGCGGCGGCCCGGCGGCGACGGCGGCGGAGAGCTTTGGCGCGGACGGCCTTCTCGAATGTCCCCAGTACACCCATCCGACGGAATTCCGGGGGATGAAGGTGCCCGACGTCCTGCTGTCGGGCGACCACCGCAGGATCGAGGCGTGGCGCACGGCCGAGGCGCGGCGGCTCACCGAACGGGACAGGCCCGACCTCCTGCACGGATAGCGGGCGTCCCTGACGCGAGGGGGGGGGGGATACCCCCCTATTTCTACGGGGTACCATTTGGCGCGCGGATTTGGTACACTATTGCGCATGAGCAAGGACAACAACATCTTTGGATGCTTTTTCGACGTCAACAGGACAGGCTTGAGGACGAGCCTTCGTCCGAGCCAGCGGGCAAGTCTTGGGCGGTTGTTGTCATGGGTCCTGGCGGTTGCCCTTGTGGGCCTTGGCGGTGTCGCGCCGCGTGTGGCACGGGCGGCGGGGCCGATTGCCGAGCTCTACCCCACGCACCTGACGGTGCTGTCGGACTTCGATGACGGCACGGCCGCGTCGGCCATCCTCGGCCTGAAGGCCCCGACCGGCAAATACGTCGTCGGCGCCGCGTCCGGACTGTTCGGCTCGTCCGCCCTCCTCGGCGGCGGATTCTCCTTCCCGCTCGACAAGGCGTCCGCGAAACGTCACTTCGACACGGCGAAGCCCGGCACCGTCCTCTTCTGGATCAAGCTCACCGAAGGCTTCCCCGCCGACATCAAGGCCGACCCCGGCTGCACGCACTTTCACGCGATGTGGACGCCGACCAAGCGGATGCTCGTCTTCCGCCAGGACGGCAAGAGCTGCGGCGCAAGCGGCCAGGCCCCGATGAGCGTCTACTTCCACTGTCCGGCGGCGGACGGCAAGAACTACGCGATCCGCTCCGACATCGGGCCGAGTTTCCGCAACTGGAAAGTGGGGGAGTGGCATCTCGTCGCGGCGACGTGGCGGCCCGACGGCTTTGCGCTCTCCTACGACGGCGGCCCGTTCAAGTCCGTCATCTCCACCGAGCCGCTGGGGCCGGGCATCTGCAACATCGGCTTTTCCGTGCCGACGGCGGCGGGGACAGGCCCGGGCTCCTGCGCGATGGACGACTGCGCGGTGCTGGACTTCGCCCTGTCGGACGATCAGGTCCGGGAACTCTGGGACGAGTACCAGGCGCGGTTCAAGGAGTCGCCGCGCGTGGCGGACGACGTGCGGGTCGAGCTTGTTTCCTGCGCGGCGAAGGACGAGTCGCACTACGAGATCGCCGTCAAGGCGACGAATCCGTCCGCCAAGCCGGCGGAGATCGTCTTCGCCGCGACGGCGAAGCCCACGCATTCGCAGCCGGCGACGACGCGCGAGGCGGTCACGCTCAAGCCGGGGCAGACGAAGACGTTCTCGCTCGTCGGCCCGTGCCTGAACGGCGAGACGGTCGTGGCGGACTTCGGCGTGCGGACGGTTGCGGATCGGCGCACGCTTTTCCGTCGGCACCGGACGTTCGCGCCGAACGCGCCGGAGCCCGAATGGATGCGTGCGCCGTCCGCCGTCAGCTTCAAGTTCGCCTACTATCCCTACGCGAACACGATCCATGCGGCGGCCGACATCACGGGCTGCGAGGATTTCGCGAAGGCGAAGACGCTTCGGCTGTCGGTTTTCGCGAAGGGCGCGCAGAAGCCGCTCGCCACGAAGGACTTCGCGCCGTCCGCGAACGGCAAGAGCGAGTTCTTCTGGCGAGACCTGCCTGAACTCGACGGCGCCTACGTCTGCCGTTTCGAGGCGGTCGGCCTCGCGAACGCGACGGCGGAGCAGGCGTTCCTGCGCACGCGGTTCGACTGGGAACACAACGCGCTCGGCCTGTCGGACGCGATTCCGGAGCCTTTCAGGAAGGTGGAAAGGTGGAAGAGTGGAAAGGTGGAAAAGTGCGAGGGTGGAAGGGTGGAAGAGTGGAAGGGTGGAAGGGTGGAAGGGTGCGAGGGTGAGACGGTGCGCGTCGTCTTGCGCGATCATTTCGTCGATCCGCAGACGGGCCTGTGGAAGCAGGTCGAGGCGGCCGGCAAGCCCGTCCTCGCCCGCCCCATGCGCCTCGCCCATCCCTCGTCCCCCGCAACCGATTCCCAAGCCCTCGCCGCGCAGACGACCTGGGACGTCGACGGCCTGATGGAATGGACGCTGACGCTGAAGCCGGGCCGCTGCGAGCCGCTGACGCTGGAGATCCCGCTCCGCGCGGAGCGCGCGCCGCTGATGCACACCTGCGTGGACGGGCTGCGGTCGAACTACGCGGGCAAGGTCCCGGCGGGCACGGGGCGCGTGTGGGCGAGTTCCGAGGCGCCGGGCCGTCAGCAGATCGTCGGCGACTACGTGCCGTACCTCTGGGTCGGCGGGCCGCTGCGCGGCCTCGCCGTCTTCGGCGAGAACGACCGCGGCTGGGTGCTGGACGGGAAGCCCTGCCAGGAGATCGTCCGCGAGGCGGACGGCACGACGGTCATCCGTCTCAACCTCGTGCAGAAGCCCTGCGAGATCCGCTCGCCGCGCACGATCCGCCTCGGGTTCATGGCCACGCCGGTGAAGCCGATGGCGGCGGACTGGCGGTCGCGCGATCACGGCACCCTGCTCGGCGCGTGCTGGTACTGGGGCGGCGAGACGGCGTGCAACTCGATAGAGCCGTTCGACGGCACGGACGAGTATTTCCGCGTGATGAGCGAAGAGCGCCGCACGGGCCGGATGGACAAGGCCTACCTCGAACGCGCGGTCGCCGCGTTCCCCTACGCGGCGAAGCCGGGCACGGTCGCGTGGTCCAACGAGGTGAAGACGATCCGGGCGCACTTCAACAACGGGCTCAGCAACGCGGCGCGCGCGGGCTTGGCGGGGCGGCTCACGTTCTACACGAACGCGCGCGGCGTCCACTACGGCGACCCGAAGGGGCAGGGCGCGACGTTCTGCAACGAATGGAACCGCTTCGAGTACATGAGCCGCGACATCGCGCGCAAGACGCAGAAGGCGTACGACCTGCATCCGAATCCGAGCTACCGCGACTATGCGGCGTGGTGGTACGCGAAGATGCTCGCGACGGGCGCGTGCGACTACCTCTACTGGGACGACGTCTTCCTGAGCGGCAACTTCAACCTGGTCCAGAGCGACGCCTACCGCCTGCCGGACGGGAGCATCCAGCCGGCGACCGGCGTCTTCGACCTGCGCGCGATGATCCGCCGCGCGGCCGTCCTGCAGACCGAGCTCGGCCGTGACGCGACGGGCAACTGGGTGCACATGACGAACACGGCGATCGCCCCGATCTGCTCGTTCGCCGGCGTCAACTACGACTGGGAGGACATGACGGGAGACCGTCCGCATCAGGAGAAGTACCCGAAGGACTACATCCTCGCGTGCACGATCGGGCGGCAGTTCGGCAACCGCGTCGGCATCATGGGCTACTTCGTGCACGGGATGGACAACAGGAGCGAACGCGGCCAGTGGCTGCAGCGCACGGGCGCGGGCGTCATGCTGACGCACGAGCTTCGGTGGAACCGCTGGTCGGGGCACGACCTCTACGAGAAGGCGCACGGCTTCCTCTGCGACTGGGGCTACCGTACGCCGTCCGTCGACGTCTGGAACTACTGGGACGAGGACGTGCCGTTCCCCGTCGCCGTCTCGGGCGTGGACGCCGCGTCGATTGCGATGGCCAAGCGGGACGCGGGCGAGGCGATGGTCTGCGTGTCGTCCTTCGAGGGCCGCGACGGCGTCGTCACGCTTGTGCCGGACGCGCGGACGCTCGGCCTGAAGGACGGCTGGACGGCCGCGCACGCGCTCACGGGCGAGGCGGTCGCCGTCACGGACGGGCGGATCTCGCTCGACCTTCCGAAGTACGACTGGATCCTTCTGAAGCTCAAGTGAAAGGCAAACTGGAAATCAAGGAGAAGCGCACCATGAAAAGACACCTCATCGCGTTCCTGTCGGCGGCCCTTGCGGGCTTGCCGTCCATCGCCGCCGACTATGACGAGCGGCTCGAGTTCGTCGAATCGACGGGCACGCAGTGGATCGACACCGGCGTGAAGCTGAACTGGCGGCGATCCGAAATGCGGCTCGACTTCCGGGTGCTGGAGGCGCTGCCGGTCGTGGTCGGCCGGGGCGTGGCCATTGCGGGCGTGACGGGCGTCAAGGGCGCGTCCGACGGCTATGGGGCCAACGGCTCGCGCCGGAGTTTCGTCATGGGCCTCGGCCATCCGTCCAACGGCGCGGGCAAGTACCAGATGTGGCCATACTTCACGGGCGGCACCGGCGGCGGCTACCGCTGGCCGGACAATGACGTCGGCACGGATGACTACCAGATGACGTGGAACGTCTGCTCGGACTGGCACGTCAACCTCAGCGGCAACTATTACGGGCAGACCAACCGCTTCGCCCTTGTCAATGGGCGGTCGCGGGCGGGATTCTTCCATGGCTACCCGGATGAGGCGAGCGCGTACAGCTTCTACATCGGCGCGGCGAACAACGCGGGCGAAGGCCTCCTCACGCCAGAAGGGTCGCTTGCGAAGATCCACTGGTACGGCGTCCAGCTGTTCACGGACGGCGAACTCGTCGGCGACTTCATCCCCGTGAAGAAAGACGGCGTCGCGGGCTTCTTCGACAACGTCTCCCGCCGCTTCTTCGCGTCGCAGGGCGCGGACGCCTGGGTCGCGCCAACGGCGGTGACATGGACGGGCGGCGGCGCGACAGGCGACTTCGCGGACGCGGCCAACTGGGGTGGGAGCGCGCCCACGACGTGTCACGAGGTGGCGGTCATTCCCGATGGCACGGAACTTGAAGGCACGGCCGAAAGTCTCGCGGCGGCGTTCAACGGCCTTGGCGGGGTGCGGCTGGACGGCGCGGACGCCCGCCTTTGCCTGAACGGCGTCTCGACGGCGACCTCGCTCTATTTCCCCGTCAGCGGCACGGGCGTCTATCGGCTGGAAAACGTGTCGTCCAGCACGGTTGCCCTCCATACGTACCAGTCGCTCTGGAACTTCTACGGCACGACGCAGGTCTCCAACGTCTACGTCTACGTCCGCCAGCCGTCGGCGCTGGGCCTTCGGGGGCGCAGCGCGGCCGACGTCTCTCTCGGCGGCGGCGAGCAGCGGCTCTCCCTGTATGGCGGCGGCACGTACGCGGCGATCGCCTTCCGCAGGCACGGGCAGTTCGGCTACATCGCCGACGAGTTCGAGAACTTCGACCTTTCCGCCTGGTCGTTCCCCGAAAGCAGCGTCAATTTCCACGGCAACGGACGTGCCACGTGGCACGTCTGCGGCCCGCTCGTCGGCCGGTCGGACGCGCCGAACGCCTTCTACCCGTATTCCATGTCAACGTGCATCCTGGAGGGCGAGGCGAAGAGCCTGAACCTCACGCAGCTGCAGGCCGACTGCGGGACGCTCGCCGTCAATGGCCCCGTCCGCGCGACGGCGCGGGCGAAAGACGGGGCGGGCGCCGGGCAGGAGCAGGCGAACATCCGCGTCGGCGCCGGGCGAAACCTGTCCTTCGGATACGCGAATGCGCTCGACATGAACTGCTTCGTGCAGGTCGGCTACCCGAAGGGGCCCGCCGACCTGGAGGCGAACGTCATCGACCTCGGCGGCACGGACCAGCGGCTCGGCACGCTCGGCGTCTGGGCGGGGTCGTTCGATGGCACGACGACCTGGAACCCCAACCTCGTGCTGAAGTCGGACGCGCCCGCGACGCTGACCGTGTACGGACAGCTGCGCACGGCGACGGACGACACGAGCCGCCACGTCTTCCCCGGCGTCGTCTCGGGCGCGGCGTCCGTCGCGCTTGACTCGCGCCCGGAGGTGATGGCCGAGGCGTGGGGCTGGCCGGACGCGAACGTGCCGGGCGGCATCCGCTTCAACTGTCCCGGCAGCGACACGTCGGGGACGCTCTCGTCCGCGCGCGGCACGCTGGAGGTCATGGCGACGGCCAGCTTTCCGAACCTCTCCGGCGTCGTCGCGTCGGGCACGGGGGTCGTCCGGCTCTCGACGGCGGAGGTCGGCAGCGCGAACGCGAACTTCACGGTGGCGATCCGGGACGCGACGGCGCGGCTGGCGCTCGCCGACGGCGTCACGCTCGCCTGCAACACGTGCGAGCTGCCGGGCGGCGCGGCGCTCTCGCCAGGGCGCTACAGCGCGACGGGCGCGGACGGCACGACGGCGTGCTCCTTCCTTTCGGGCGGCGGCGTCCTGGAGGTGAAGAACGCGCACTGGACGGGCTGGCCGGCGGCGGGCGCCGCCAGCCGGGTCGAGATTCCGCAGGGCACGGCGGTGACGATCACGGACGCGGACATCGCGAACGTCGAGGCGCTGGACGAGATCGCCTGCCAGGACGGCGTGACGATCTCGATCGAGACGACGGCCGCGCTCGACCTGAAGGCGAAGCTCTCCGGCCCGGTCACGGTGACGGCGGCCGGCGCGGGGCCGCTCACGCTCGCGGGCGACAATGCGGGAATCGTCGCGCCCGGCCATTTCGAGCTGACGGATCTCGCGGGCGGCCTCACCGTCGCGCATTTCAACGCCCTTGGCGGCGCGGACACGGCGACGGCCGTCCTGACGCAGACGCGCGGCGCGCTCGACTGGCTCACGTTCGCGGCGACGGACGGCGTCTTCACGAACAGGGCGCCCTTGAGGCTCGTCCATCCCGGCGGCAGCGCGAACGCGGTCACGCTGGGCGCAGCGAACGAGGGGGAGACGCTCGTCTTCGCGAACGGCCTTGAGATTGCCGTGGCGGGGAGCGGCGAGAACTACTGGAAGGCCCGCAACGGCGTGCAGGTCATCCACGGCACGTTCAAGATGAGCGGCCACGTGCGCATCGCGAACGCGGACGGCGGGAAAGCGCGCATTGCCCTTCTCGGCGACGCGGAGGCGGATCTCGGCCGCGGGGGCGCCGCCATCATCTACGTCTCGAAGGGCTTTACCTTCGGCGGAAAGGGCGTCTGGGCGGCGAACGGGGTCTCGACCGACGCGGCGCGCGAGGTCATGTTCGCGAAGGCGAACTGCCTGGGGCCGGACTGCGTCCTCTCCTCCTACGTCAACGGAAGCGGCGTGCATTACGACTTCTGCGGCTTCAGCCAGGAAATCGGTCGCCTGCGCCACGCGAACGCGGGCACGGACAGGCCGCAGCTGACGTCGGCGGCGCCGGCGACGCTGAAGGCGGTCGGGACGGTGGCGGCGACGGAGAGCGTGCGCTACGCCTTCACGGGCGCGCTCGGCTACTGGCACGACACGGTTCAGGACCTGACGCTGACGGCTCCTTCCGCCTCGACCGGGGCGCTCACGGTCTCGAAGGGCTCGGTCACGCTGGCCGACGCGGCGAGCTGGGCGGGCGAGGCGGTGACGGTCATGGCCGGCGGCGCGCTCGCCTGCGCGTCGCCCGATTCGCTCGCGACCGGGCATCATGCCCTCACGGTCGAGCGTGGCGGCGCGCTGACGATCGCCTCGGGCGTCACGCTCAAGGTCAAGACGGCGACCCTGGGCGGCGTCACGCTTGAGCCGAGCACGGTCTACGCGGTCGAGCAGCTGCAGGCGCTCGGTACGGGCGTGACGCTCGCGGGCGGCGGCGCGATCCAGACGGGCGCGAAGTCCGTCACGGGCGACTGGACGGGCTGGCCGGACGCCGGGACGGCGACGGAGGCGCAGGTCCCGGACGGCGTCACGGCGGAAGTGACGGACGCGGACCTTGACAGGCTCGCGGCCCTGGAGACGGTGACGTGCGGCGCGGACTCGAAGGTCGTCTTCCGGACGACGCGCAAGGACATTCGCCTGGCGGCGAAGTTCACGGGCGGCGCGTCCGTCGAGGTGTTCACGGACGGGGCGACGGTCGTCCTCGACGGCGACAATTCGGGTCTCGTCAGCCCCGGCGGCTTCGTCTTCTCGAACACGACGGTCATCGTCTCGAACCGCTACGGCCTCGGCTCCGTCCGCACGGCGCCGGCGACGTTTACGCCGGCACAGCCGTTTGCCGCCAACCAGAGCCGCCTGTTCTTCGACGGGCCGGCGGCGGTGACGAACGACTGCGCGCTCCTGTTCGATTACGGCTGCCGGGTCGGGCACCGCGACCCGTCCGTCCGCTTCGTGCAGGCGAACGACGTCACCCAGCGGCACGGGCTGTCGGCCTCCTCTCGGCGGTTCGCGGTCACGAACGACCTGACGCTCGCCGCCGGCTCTCGCATGGACCTTGGGCAGGGCGGCACGGACCTCCTGGACGGCGCGCGGTTCCGCATCGAGGACGGCGCGACCTTCCGGGCCGAGGGCAGCTATGGCGCGGGCACCTGCTACATCGCCGGCGACTGCGCGGGGCGCTTCGTCGTCGAGCAGTCGATGAAAGCCTTCGTGTTCGAGCGGGCGAACGTCTGCGACGGCATCGCCGAGCTGCGCTACCTGGACGCGAGCTACGGCCGCTTCGCCGTCGACCTCAACGGCCACGACCAGGCACTGCCCTGCCTCGTCGGGAATTTCTACTGGAACGCGAACCAGCAGACGCTGACGGTGACGAGCGCCGTGCCGGCGACGCTGACGCTCTCGGGCGCCGGGACGTCGGGAGGCCGCGGCGTGGCGGCCCGCTTCCTCGGACAGGTCTCGCTCGCGAAGCACGGGGCCTACACGCAGACGGTCGGGTGCGCGGTCTCGACGGCGACGGGCACGCTGACGGTGGACGGCGGCACGCTCGCGTTCGCGCGCGGCGCGGCCTGGACAGGCGGCGACATCACGGTCAACGGCGGCGAGATCCTCGTGCGGGCGGATTCGGTCGACGGCGCATTCGGCAGCGGACGCAAGGGCTCGCCCAGCCTCTTCCTCAATGGCGCCGGGCGCCTGAACCTGCCGGAGGCGGGCGACGCGCCGCTGAAGGTGCGGATGGTCTCGCGCGACGGCGTGCTGCAGGAGCGCGGCGACTATTCGGCGGCGAACTGTGACTGGATCGTCGGCGCGGGCACGGTGCGCGTCGTGCGCGGCGTGCCGAAGGGGCTTATCTACCTGATTCGGTAAACGAGGAGAAAGGAGTTCATCCGATGTCTGTACGCAACATCCTGTGCCGTGTCCTGCTGGCGGTGAGCGCGGCGGCGGTTTCTGCCGCCGACGCCGACGAGGCGCGGTCGTTCTTCCGTCCGGGCGACATCTGGGTGCTGTCGGGCGACTCGATCACCTTCATCGACCTCTACCGCCAGACGGTCGAGGATGCGCTTGACCACTTTCATCCCGGTCATGGCATTCGGGTCGTCAACACGGGGGTCTGGGGACAGCTCGCGAAGGAGGCGGCCGGCAAGGGCCTTGCGCTCAAGCCGTCGGTCGTCACGATCCTCCTCGGCATGAACAACGTCATTCACGCGGACTACGACGCGGCGAGCGACTTCACGCGCGGGGCGGAGGCCTACGTCGCGCAGCTGCGGCGGCAGGTGCGCCAGTACCGGTCGGTCGGCGCGGCGGTCGTCCTGCTGGAGCCGACGCTCACGGACGAGCGCGAGAACTCCTATTTCGGGCCGTCGCCCGAGACGCGGCGCGGCCTCGCCGCCTATGGCGCGGCGCTGCGGCGGCTCGCGGACGAGGAGCAGTGCTTCTTCGTCCCGCTCGCCGCCGAGTTCGAGCGCGCGAAGCGCCGGCTCAGGCCGCTGCAGAACTTCATCACGGACGGCGTGCATCCCTACGGCTGGGGGCAGTACGAGATCGCCCGCTCGCTCATTCACCACCTGAACGTGTCCGCCCCGTTTCCGGCGGACGGCGAGCCGCGCGGGTTCAGCGCGGCGGACTTGCCGGAACGCGACTTCGCCTTTTCCGCCGCGCGGCGCTTCGCGGCGGCGAAGGACGAGCCGCCCGCGCTGACGGTCGCCGCGCCGAAGCCGTGTCGGGCGACGCTCGTGTGGAGCGTGGAAGGCTCGGCGCTGCGCGGCGAGCAGGAGGTCGTCTTTGCGGACGCGCCGCTCACGGTGACGCTGCCCGTTCCGGCGGCGGGCCTGCCCGCGCGTCCCGGCTGCATTTCGCGCCTCCTCGTCTCGGTGACGCCGGAGGGGGAGCGTCCGCGCCTCGCGGTCGTCGATTGCGCGCGCGTGGTCGTCCACGACCTGACGAAAGGGGTGGCGCGCGGCGAGGTGCGCACGGCGGCGGCGCGTCCCGAGGGACCGCTCGTCAGCACGTGGGAAGTGCGCGAGGACGGCCCGGATCTCTGGTTCGAGGGCCGGATGTTCGCGTCGAGCTTTCCGGCGCGCCCGAAGCCGCCGGCTGACACGTGGATGAACTCGTCCGGCATGAACGGCGTCATGATGATGCTCGACCTGCGGCCGGCGGACCGGTTTGCGGACAACAACTTCGACCGCGACATGCACATGGTCTGCTTCTCGGTCCTGGAGCGGCCGTGGGCGGTGCTGCCGCTCGCGTGGGAGGGGCGGCGGCTCGCGAACTGCCTCTACGGCGGGGCGGAGCGGACGCCGGACGGCTACGTCTGGCGAATCGGCGTGCGCGGGTCGCTGGTCGACTATCGGCGGTTCGACGTGCGGAAGCTTGACCACTTCGGCGCGAACCTCATCTTCAACGATGCGGACGAGAAGGGCGTGATCGGGCGGTTCCCGGCGATGCCGTACCCGGATCTCGACGTCCTGACGCCGGAGCGCCGCCTGAACCAGACGATGATCTTCGACCGTACGGGCGACGTGCCGCAGGTCGGCGGCGAGACGACGAACGTGGGCGCGTATGCGCTGTGAGCCCAAAATGAACGATGTCAACAAAGGAAAGAAAGCGAACATGAAAAGACTGCTGATGACGATGGGGGCGGCGCTGGGCGTCGCGTGGACGGGGTGCGCGGAGATGAAGGAGATGACCTGGCGCATTCCGCTGATGGAGAAGGCGCCGGTCATCGACGGCACGGTCGATCCCGCCGAATGGGCGGGGGCGCACGGCTCCTTCGGGTTCGTGCGGTATCCGACCGACACGGTCGCGCCGATCCGGAGCGCGTTCTTCGTCGGGCGCACGAAAGACCGGCTCTACCTTGCCGGGCTCGGGAAGGTCGGTCCGACGGGCCTCGCGCGCGCCGTCAAGGCGCGCAAGGGCAACGTCGACTGCTTCAGCGACGACACGTACGAGATCGTGCTGGTGCCCGATGCGGCGAAAGGCGTGCCGGACATCCGTCACGTCATCGTCAACTACAACGGCGCGTACCGCACGCAGGCCCTTCTCGACAACAAGATGGCGGCGTTCCTGCCCGAGACGATGGTGACCAAGAGCGCCGAACGGGACGGCTGGTGGCATTTCGAGTGGTCGATTGCGCTGGACGAGATCGGCTTCGCGCCGGAGGCGGCCGAGCGGCACGCGATCCGCTTCTGCCGCAACTTCAAGCGCGTCGAGAACCAGTGGGGCTTCCAGAGCTCGATGCGTCCCGACGAGCGCGGCTTCTTCGCCGCCGGGCGCGCGGTGCCGTCCGCCTTCGACGACGCGGCGGTCGCCGTGCAGCTCGTCACGGGCGACGAGACGGACGCCTCCCGCTGGAACCTGACGCTGCGCCTGCACAACCCGACGGCGGCGGCCGCGACGGTCGAGGCCAAGGTCGAGGGGCGCCCCGTCAACTCGCAGCCCGGCGTCACGCTGAAGACCGTGACGCTCCAGCCCGGCGAGACGGTCGAGCTGCCGGTCTCGGGCCCGGTCCTCGGCGACGAGAAGGTCACGCTCGTCACGGACGTGAAGCAGGACGGGAAGACGGTCTTCTTCCGCGAGATCGGCTGGCGTCCGAACGGCCCCGCGCCGCAGTGGCTCAAGGCCGGCGAGGACGGCAGCGGCGTCAAGTTCGACTTCGCGTTCTATCCGAGCCACAACCGCATGCGCCTGCGGGCCGACCTCACCACGATCGAGAAGCGTCCGAAGACCGTCAAGGTCGAACTGCGCAACGACGAGAACCGGGGGCGGAACGTTCTCGCCGAGACGACGCTGACGCTGGATGCGGAAGGCGTGGCGGACGTCCTCTGGGACATTCCCGACCTCAAGGCCGTGACGCAGAAGACGGGCGTCGGCGGCTACACGCTCACGCTCGTGGCCGAGGGCGTCAAGAAGGGCACGCTCACGCGCGCGTTCCGCCGCGACGTCTTCGACTGGGAAGGCTTCACGGGCGGCACGTCCGACACGGTCCCCTCGATGTTCGAGCCGGTGAAGCGGTGGACGGATGCGTCGGGCGCGGCGCATGTGGGCGTCGTGCTGCGCGACCACACGATCGGCGAGCATGGCCTCTGGCGGCAGGTTCTCGCGGACGGCAAGCCGCTCCTCGCCCGCCCCATGCGCCTCACCCACCCCACGTCCCCATCCCCCGCTCCCCGTTCCCCGTTCCCTGTTCCCAGTTCCCTGTCCGCGAAGACGACCTGGGACGTCGACGGCCTGATGACGTGGGAGCTGACGCTGCCGCCGGGGCATTACGAGCCGCTGACGCTGGAGATCCCGATTCGGGCGGAGCGCGCGAAGCTGTTTCATCCGTGTGCGGACGGCATGCGCTTCAACTACGCGGGCGTCGTGCCGGCGGGCACGGGGCGCGTCTGGAACTCGTCCGAGGCGCCGCGCACGTCGATCATCGGCGACTACCTGCCGTACATCTGGATCGGCGGGCCGCTGCGCGGCATCGCCGTCTTCGGCGAGTCGGACAAGGGCTGGGTGCTGGCGGAGAAGGCCCATTGCCAGGAAGTCTTCCGCGAAGACGACGGCACGGTCGTCCTGCGGCTGAACCTCATCCAGAAGCCGGTTGACCTCGCGGCGGCGCGCACGATCCGGATGGGCTTCATGGCGACGCCCGTCAAGCGCATGGAGAAGGACTTCCGCGCGAAGCCGATCGGCGAGCTCGTCGGCAGCTGCTACTACTGGGGCGGCTATTCGGCGTCCGACGACATCCACCCCTACGACGGGACGGACACGTTCTGGCGCAAGATGGCGGAGGCGCGCCGCACGGGAAAGATCGACCGGGACTACATCGAGCGCGCGATTGCCGAGCGCGTCTGCCACTGTCCGACGAACTCGCCGCGCTATGCGGAGACCTACCGCTGCTTCAAGGCGCACTTCTACAGCGGCATGAACGTGATGGCGAACCTGTGCGGCCGCGAGGCGAAGGCCGTCTGGTACACGAACGGGCGCGGCGTGCGGCTCGGCAACCCGGAGGGCGCGACCTTCGCGGACGAGTGGACGGTCGAGCCGTTCGCAAAGCGTCCGTTCGCCTGGGGCGACACGAAGAGCTATTCGCTCGACCCGAACCGGGCGTACCTCGACTTCGCCGCATACTGGTGGGAGAAGGCCCTCGCGCTCGGCGTCGTCGACTACTTCTACTGGGACGACATCTTCTGCCAGTCGAACTTCGACCTCGTCGGCACGGAGTCGTACCGCACGGAATCGGGCGACATCCAGCCGGCGTCGGGCATCTTCAACCAGCGCGCGCAGGTGAAGCGGTGCGCCGTCCTCCAGGCGGAGCACGGCTGGACCGACCACAAGAACTGGGTCCACATGACGAACACGGCGCTCGCGCCCGTCCTCTCGTTCGCCGGCACGAACTACGACTGGGAGGACGTCGCGGGCGACACGACGATCCAGGAGCGGTATCCGCGCGAATGCATCCAGGCCCAGAGCCTCGGTCGCCAGTTCGGCAACCAGGTCGCCGTCATGGGGTACTTCGCGACGAAGGACCCGAAGAGCGAGAAGCTCATGTGGCTGCACCGCACGGGCGTGGGCGCGGTGCTGACGCACGAGCTGTGGTGGCCGCGCGTGAAGGAGTGGCGCGCGGCGGACGCGCGGCTCACGGACTGGGGCTACCGCCAGCCGACGACGCGGGTCTGGAACTACTGGGACGAGGACGTGCCGTTCCCGGTCGCGGTGACGGGCGGCGAAAGCGCGGCGCTCGCGATGCGGCGAGCGGACGGCGAGGCCGTGGTCGTCGTGAGCGACTGGAAGGATGGCGGAGACTATTCGATCCGTCCCGCCTGCGCGGCGATGGGCATTCGGTCGGACTTCACGGCCTATGACATGGAGACGGGCAAGGCGCTACCCGTCGCGGACGGCGCGGTGAAGGTGTCGCTCGCGCGCTTCGACTACGTGATGATCGGCATTCGGTGAAGGGCGTGCGGACATTCGTCTGGAGCCTGTTGGCGTGTTCGGTGACGGCGCACGCGGCGTCTGGCGGCGCGTTGCCGCCGGAGGCCGGATCGTGCAAGCCGGTTCCCGCCGCCTATGTCCGCGAGGCGCGGGCCGCCTATCGCACGGCGGCCTATGCCGCCGGCACGAACAGCGTGATCGGCAAGTATTCGCGCGAGGATCCGTTCGGGCCCGACGCGCGCCTGGACGAGCCGGGCGGCGGCGCGCGGCCGGATCAGCCGATCGTCTGGCGGGTGAACGGCTTGCGGAACGTCCGTGACATCGGCGGCTGGACGGGGCTCAGGACCGGCCGGATCTATCGCGGTTCCGAGTTGTCGCGCGTGCCGGGCTTTTCCGACGGCATCGACCCGGAAACGCGGCGCATTGTCCGGGATGTCTGGAATCTGGCGACGGACTTTGACCTGCGGGGCAATTCGGCGTGGGGCATCCGCGACTACGGCAACACGAACCTCGTGGAGCTGCAGGCTTTCGGCGTCCCGAAGCTGTCGTTCGCGTTCCCCTCCTATTTGGGCCTCTTCAAGTATCCGCAGATCGTCTCTGCCGCGCTGAAGGCGCTCGCGAAACCGGAGACGTACCCGACCTACATCCACTGCGCGGGCGGCGCCGACCGCACGGGTTCGCTGATTTTCATCTTGGAGGCGCTGTGCGGCGTCCCGGAGGCGGACATTGACGTTGACTACGAACTGACGTCCTTCGCGCAGGTTTTCGGACTTCGCAACCGCTTCCGTCACCTGACGCTGGACTTTCTCGCTTTCAAGGACGCATTCCGGGCCTATCGCGGGGCGACGCTTCAGGAGCAGGTCGCCACCGCCTGCCGGGAGACGTTCGGCCTGGCGCAGGCGGAAATCGACTCGATTCGTCGTTTGCTGAAAGAAGAAGACCATCACATCCAACCATGACCATGAAAACAAACAAGACAATCGGATGCGGCCTTGTCGCCGCATGGACGGCGTTCGGGGCGGCTTTCGCCGCGTCGGGGGCCGAGGGATTCCGCTTCGAGCTGGACGGGCTCGTCACGCCGCGCGGCAAGATCGCGTGGGGCGACATGCTGGAGGTGCGCAGCTACGAGCGGCCGACCCAGAAGTATAGGACCTACGGCGTGACGGCCAAGGTCCGCGTCTTCACGGCGACGCGCGTCGAGCTCGACTTCACCGAGAAGGAGTCCGGCGCCTACGTGCCGCTGCGCCTCGACCTCGACGACACGTACCTGCGGGCGCGCGTGGAGGCGGGCGACATCGTCGAGCCGCTCGGCTGCTCGTACCGCGTGATGGAGCTCGCGATCCTGCCGACGGCGTTGGACGCGAAGGTTGGCGAGGAGGGCCGCTACCTGCTGCCGATCTACGGCGGGTGCATCGCGCCGTTCCGGGCCGACCGCCGCCTCTTCACGCGCGACCGCATCTACGTGCAGCAGAACACGTGGGAGAAGATGGGCATGATCAACGCCTTCGGCGCGAGCCGGAGCGGCGACTCGACGCTCGGCATCGTCCACGGCGGCGACTTCTCCGCGTGGGTCGAGACGACGGTCGACCCCGGCACGGGCGTGTGCCGCCAGAGCCCGGTCGTGCGCGTGCGCGAGGATCCGGCCGACGTGCAGAGCTTCGAGCGGAAGGAGATCCTCTTCCGCAACCTGAAGGGCGCGAAGGACTGGACGGGCCTCGCGCTCGCGTACGGCGAGTACCTGCGCACGGAGCGCGAGCTGCTGCCGATCGAGGTGCGCGCGGCGGGCAACGAGCGTCTCCAGTACATCCTCGGCGCGGTGCGCGTCAACATCTTCATGGGGCTGAAGAAGCCCTTCGTGCCGGACGGCTCCTCGCCGTACTTCTCGGCGACGACCTTCGCCGAGGCGGAGGAGATCGTCGACGAGGTGCGGGCGCGCGGCATCGACAAGGCCTGGTTCTGCCTTGTCGGCTGGATCAAGGACGGCCACGACGGAGCCTATCCGTCGCACTTCCCCGTCAACGCGCAGGCGGGCGGCGAGGAGGGCCTGAAGCGGCTCATCGCGAAGATCCGCGGCTACGGCTACGCCGTCACGCCGCATGACAACATCCACTCCTGCTACGCGGCTTCGCCCGACTACGACAGCCAGATCCCGTGCCGGACGCGCGCGGGCGAGGAGCTGCCGATGGGCATCTGGTCCGGCGGCATGATCCGCATCGGCTGTCCGCACCTCTACGTGCAGCGGTACGGCGGCGACTTCGCGCGCATCAAGGGGCTCGGCTTCGCCGGCGTCTACTACATCGACGCGCTGATGCCGGTGCTGTTCCAGTGCCACGATCCGCGCCATCCGGCGGACGAGCGGCAGTTCATCGAGGGTCAGCTGCGCGTGCTGCAGTGGATGAAGTCGGAGTACGGCGTCGCGGCGACCGAGACGCAGGCGATGCCGGCCCTGAAGTACATCGACTACGGGTCGAACGGCGGCAGCGGCGACCGGGTCTACTTCTCGCGGCTCCTGGATCCCGACACGAAGGCGATGTTCGAGCGCTACGTGCCGTTCTACAACGTCGCGATGCACGGCCTCATCGTCTACCAGTCGGGCTGGGTGCACGCCTTCCGCAAGAAGGGCAAGTGGCTTTCGGCGATCGTCGACGGCGGCGTGCCGGCGGTCGAGACGGCGATGCGCAACGGCGCAAACGGCGACTATTACAGGGACTCGCTCGACGACATGATGGCGTGGTGGGAGATCTGCTTCAAGGTCGCGCCCGAGTTCTCGCGCGGCGTCACGACGGCCTTCGAGGAGTTCGCGCCCGACGCCGTGCACTGGACGTTCCACAACGGGCTGGAGATGTGGGTCAACGCGACGGACGAGGCGGCGGGCGGCCTGAAGCCGCGCACGATCCGCCTCACGCGCCACGGGCAGGAGATCTACACGGGCAGCTGCGCGCGGTGAGGGCGGAATTTGCTATAATACGGGCATGAAACGTGAAATCGTACTCGTCATCAGCCTCGTCGCCGGCGTCCTGGCCGCCGTGCTGACGCGCATCTACCTGTCGGCGAAGGACGCCGAGGTGCGGGATCTCAAGAACGCGATCAACAGCAAGTACGGCACGCTGGACGTCCTGTGCTTCAAGAAGGAGGTGCCGTCCGGCACGGTGCTCGCGAAAAGCGACCTCGGCCTCAAGACCGTGCCGGCGATCGGCATGCGCGGGCAGGCGCTGGAGCTCGAAAGCCTCGGCGAGGTGCTGGGGCGCAAGACGCTCCTCGGCCACAAGGCGGGCGACGTCCTCTTCTGGGCCGACATCGAGGGCGGCAACCCGACGGCGACGGGGCTTTCGGCGGACATCAAGCGGACGATGCGCGCGGTGTCGATCAACTGCACGGGCGCGGCGAGCGTCTCGTCGATGGTGAAGCCGAACGACCACGTGGACGTCATTGGCACGTTCGACTTCGACCGGGGCGATGCGCGCAAGAAGAACTTCGTCACCTGCACGATCCTCCAGAACGTGCTCGTGCTCGCGACCGGCTCGCGGACGGCGAAGACGCGCGCGAAGGACCTCGGCCTGTCGTCCGGCTACTCGACCGTCACGCTGGAGGTCACGCCGCGCGAGGCCGAGATGCTCGCGTTCGCCGAGCAGATGAAGGGGCGGCTCGTCCTCTCGCTGCGCAACCGCAACGACACGTCGTTCGAGAAGGAGCTGCCGAAGGTCGACTTCGAGAAGATCCAGGGCGAGATCGAGGAGCTGAACCTCAAGCGCCAGAGCCAGAAGCTGACCAACCGCTGACGAGGAGGACGACGACATGGTTCTGACGACGCTCATCGACGGCGTGCGCGAGACGCGGGAACTGACGGACGGCGCCTATCTCATCGGGCGCGGCGAGAGCTGCCGCATCCGCTTCGCCTCGCCTGACGTGAGCGAGCGGCACGCGATCCTGACCGTGCGCGGCGCACGCGTGCTGATCGAAGACCTGCACAGCGCGAACGGCACGTTCGTGAACGGCGTCGCGATTGACCGCGCCGAGGCGCTCGACGGTGGCAAGGTCGTGCAGGTCGGCAGCGGCATGCTGCGCGTGAGCGAAGAGCCGGCGGCTGAAGCCGCCGGTCCCGATAAAGACGCGCGTGACGCGGCGACTGAAGCCGCTGATGGCGAGGGGGGCGGTCGAAGCGAATCAGACGCCGTTGGTTTCGATGACGCGGCGCGCGAGCCGTCGGCTGATCGTCCTGAATTTGCTTCGGGCGCGAGCCCCGAAGCCGCCGAGCCGCCGTCCGCACCGGTCGACGACCCGATGCGCGCGCTGCGGCGCAGCGTGCAGAAGCAGATCCAGCACGAGCTGCTGAAGCGCATGGACATGAAGAAGCTCACCGTCCAGGGCGTGGATCGCGAGGGGCTGGAGGAGAACGCGCGCGCGAAGATCCGCGCCATCATCGACGAGGTCGTCGCGAACGGGCGCCTCCCGGAGGGCATCGACCCCGTGCGGCTGGAGGACGACGTCTTCAACGAGGCGATGCGCCTCGGCCCGCTGGAGGACCTGCTCGCGGATGACTCGGTTTCGGAGATCATGGTCAACGGCCCCGCGCACGTCTACGTCGAGCGCCACGGCAAGCTGGCGCTCTCGGACTGCCAGTTCTCGGACGACGCGAGCGTCATGGCCGTCATCGAGCGCATCATTGCGCCGCTCGGTCGTCGCTGCGACGAGTCCCAGCCGTATGTGGACGCGCGCCTGCCGGACGGCAGCCGCGTCAACGCGATCATCGCGCCGCTCGCGCTCTCCGGCCCGACGATCACGATCCGCAAGTTCGCGAAGAAGGCCCTGACGCCGGAGGACTTCATCCGCTTCGGCACGTGGACGCACGACGCGGCGGAGTTCATGCGGCTCTGCGTCACGCTGCGGAAGAACATCATCGTCGCGGGCGGCACGGGCTCGGGCAAGACGACGCTCCTTAACCTGCTGTCGGGCTTCATTCCGGCGACCGAGCGCATCATCACCGTCGAGGACGCGGCGGAGCTGCGGCTTCAGCAGCCGCACGTCGTGCGGCTGGAGGCGCGCCCCGCGAACATCGAGGGGAAGGGCGCCGTGCCGATCCGCGACCTCGTGAAGAACTGCCTGCGCATGCGACCCGACCGCATCATCGTCGGCGAATGTCGTGGCGGCGAGGCACTCGACATGCTGCAGGCGATGAACACGGGCCACGACGGGTCGCTGACGACCGTGCACGCGAACTCGCCGCGCGACGTCATCTCGCGCCTGGAGACGATGGTGCTCATGAGCGGGATGGAGCTGCCGAGCCGGGCGATCCGCGAGCAGATCGCGAGCGCGGTCGACATCATCATCCACGAGTCGCGGATGAGCGACGGCTCGCGCAAGGTGACGGCGATCACGGAGGTGACGGGGCTCGAAGGCAACCAGATCGTCATGCAGGACATCTTCGCGTTCCGCCAGACGGGCGTCGACGCGCACGGGAAGATTCTCGGCGAGATGAAGCCGACGGGGGCGATTCCGACGTGGATCGACCAGCTCAAGAGCCGGGGCATCCACATTGACATGAGGATGTTCCAGGAATGACCGTTTGGCTGATTGTCGTGCTGTTCGCGGGGGCCTTTGCCGGGCTCGCGTGGTATTTCGCCTCTGGCGTGAAGATCAAGGCCGGGTGGCAGAACGGCGAGTCGCCGCTTGCTCGCTACCTGGACAACAAGCGGCGCGCGGCGTTCAACCGGCAGCTGCCCGAGACGCTGGCGACGATGTCGAACGCACTGCGGGCGGGCTTCTCGCTCTCGCAGGCGTTCGAGTCCGTCGTCGAGCAGGGCGAGCCGCCGGTGAGCGAGGAGTTCGCGATTCTCCAGCAGCAGCTGAAGATCGGCATGGGCTTCGAGGAGGCGCTGGAGTCGCTGTCGGCGCGCGTCGGCTCTGACGACCTGACGCTCGTGACGACGGCGATCCTCATCTCCCGCAAGACGGGCGGCAACGTGACGGAGATCTTCGACAAGATCTCGGAGACGATTCGCGGGCGGCAGAAGATCGAGCGCAAGGTGAAGTCGCTGACGGCGCAAGGGCGGCTTCAGGGGCTCATCGTCTCGGCGATGCCGGTCTTCCTCGGCGTCGTGATGACGCTGATCAAGCCGAAGCTGATGATCCCGTTCCTGACGAGCCCGACGGGCGTCCTCGCCATCTTGGGGATGTGCGCGCTCATCGCCATCGGCTGGCTCATGATCCGGAAGATCATCCGCATCGACGTCTGACCCCGATTTCCCTCATTTTATGGTATAATGTGGGCCGTGAACAGAAAGACAATTTCCCTTGCGGCCATTGCCGCGATTGTGGCGTGCGGTTCGGTTCGCGCGCAGGATCTCCCGACGCCGGGCGCCGGTTCGGGGGCTCAGACGGCCATCCGCTATGCGACGGACGCCTACCCCGGCTTCGACAACGAGAAGACGATCGTCAGCCCCGAACGCAAGAGCCCGCGCTGGTTCGCGTTCATCTTCGGGCCGAACCGGGAGGACGCGAAGAGCCAGCTCGCCTATTGCGTCGAGCTGATTCGCGCGGGCGACTTCTCGAAGGCGCGCCGCCAGCTCGACGCGCTCGTGCGCGAGTGGCCGACGGCCCCCGAAGCCCCGAAGGCCCAGCAGGCGCTCGCCGAGCTCTGCCTGACGCGGCTGGGCGAGACGGAGGAGGCGTTCGCGGAATACCGCTACCTGCTCGACTTCTATTCGCTTCAGGCCGACTACGACCGGATCGCCGACAAACTCTACCGGGTCGCGTGGCAGATGAAGGCCGAGGGCAAGGAGGTGATGTTCATCCACTTCGAGAACGTCGTGGACGTCCGCCGCGCGTTCGAGGCGTGCGTCCTGCACGCGCCGGGCGCGAAGTGGGTGCCGGAGGCGATGCTGACGATTGGCGCGCTGCGCGAGAAGGAGGGCGCGTACGAAAAGGCCGTGCAGGTCTACGAGAACCTGCGCAACATCTACCCGGATGCGGACGAGGCCAAGGCCGCGCTCCTGCACGAGGCGAAGGCGCGCATGGTGCTGCTGGACGACCACGCCTACAACCGTTCGCGCGCCCGCGACACGCAGGGCTTCCTCCAACTGGCGCGCGAGTCGTGCCGCGCGGAGGACCGCGAGGCGATTGGCGAGATGCTCTCGCGCGTCGAGACGCTGCTGGCGGACGAGGCGTACCGCAGCGCGCAGTTCTACGACTCGAAGACGCGCACGAAGCGCAGCGCGATCAGCGCCTACGAGAAGTTCCTCGCGCAATATCCCGAAGGCGAGCACGCCGACGAGGCCCGTGCGCGCCTGGCAGAGCTGAAAGGTTCGGAGAAATGAAGGCATTCCGCATACTGTTGTCCCTTTCCCTCGTTGCCGCCTGCTGCGGCTGCGGCGCGAACTACCGGTGGCGTCCGTCCGTGCCGGCGGCGATGCGGACGGTGGCCGTGCCGACGTTCCGCAACGACTCCGAACTTCAGGAGATCGGGGCAATCGCCGCGCGTCAGGTGCTGCGCGAGTTCCAGCGCGAGGGCACGTTCAAGATCCGCCCGGCGGGCGACGCGGCGCTGGAGATTCAGGGCGTTGCGCGCGCGGTGTCGTCCGGGACGGCCGCCTACGACCGTCGTTCGGGGCTGCGGATTTCCGGCTACGAGCTTGTGGGGACGTTCGAGGTGTCCGTCATCGACAAGCGCGCGGGCAAGGTTCTGGTCGACAACCGCGAGTACACGGCACGGGCCGCGTATGCGACGGGGCAGGACCAGACGACGGCCCAGCGCGACGCCTCCGGGCGGCTGGCCGAGGACCTGGCGCGCCAGGTCGTGGACGATGTCCTCAATCTCAAATGGGAGAACTGAACATGGAAACGAATGAAGTTCATGCCGTGATCGAGCTGAAGATCACGCCGCAGCGGGACTGCGGGTTCGGCAAGCTCGCCGAACGGATCTCAAAGTTCGAGCAGGTCGAGGCGTGCTTCCTGATGAGCGGCGCCTATGACCTTTTGGTGTTCGTGAAGGGCGAGAGCCTGCAGGACGTCGCGCAGTTCGTCGCGCAGGACCTGTCGACGATCGACGGCGTCCTCTCGACGGCGACGCACTTCATGCTGAAGACCTACAAGGCCGGCGGCGTGCTCGGCAAGCTGGACGATTCGCGACTGGAGGTGTCGTGATGGCGGTCGATCTTGCCCAGAAGGCCCAGAACTTCACGAACCGCGGGCGGCAGGCGCTGGAGACGGGCCGCTACGAGCTCGCGGTGGACATGCTGATGGAGGCGGTCGCGGCCGCGCCGGACGTGCTGGAGACGCGCAAGCTCCTGCGCGCGGCGCAGATCGCGAACTTCCGCAAGAACGGCAAGGCCGGCTTCGGCGCGAAGCTCGGCTACATGATGGCGCGGCAGAAGATCGCCGGCCTCATCAAGAAGGGGAAGGCCGCCGAGGCGATGGCCGAGGCGGAGAAGCTCCTCTCGCAGAATCCGCTCGACGCGGACAACATCGAGGCGGCCGTCAAGGCGGCGGAGGCGGCCGGCAAGGCCGACCACGCGGCGATCACGGTCGAGGCGGCGTACGAGTGCTCGAACAGGGACCCGGCCCTCCTGGAGCGCGTGGCGACGTACTACACGATGGCGAAGCGCTGGGACAAGGCGCGCGACGCCTACCAGAAGCTTTCCGAACTGAAGCCCGGCGACCAGCGCATCCTGCAGCTGCTGAAGAACACCGAGGCGCGCGCGACGATGAACGAGGGCTGGGAGCAGTCCGTCGGCAAGAAGGGCGGCTTCCAGAACCTGATCGCGAACAAGGAGCAGGCCGCGAAGCTCGACGCCGCGAACAAGGCGGTCGTCACGGGCGACGACGCCGAGATCCTGATCCAGGAGAAGCTCAAGCAGATCGAGGCGGAGCCGAAGAACATGAACGCCCGCCGCGCGCTCGCCCGCATCTACATCCAGGGCAAGCGCTACTACGAGGCGATCGACGTCCTCCAGCAGGCGATCGCGGCGTCCGGCACGATGGATCCGGAGCTCGACCGCATGCTCTCGCAGACGAAGGTTCAGTACTACGACCAGCAGATCGAGGCCCTGCGCGCGGAAGGCCGCGAGGAGGAGGCCGTCAACATGGAGGGCGAGAAGAACCAGTTCGTCTTCGATGACCTCGCCCAGCGCGTCGAGCGCTACCCGAACGACCTGCACCTCCGCTTCGAGCTCGGCAAGCAGTACTACACCTACGGCTATTACGAGGAGGCCCTGACGCACTTGCAGCTCGCGCAGAAGTCGCCGAAGGACCGTCTCTGGGCGCTCTACTACCTCGCGATGTGCTTCCTCGCGCAGGGGCAGACCGACATGGGCGTCATGCAGCTCGAGACGGCGCGCGACGCGATTCCGACGATGGACGAGCTCAAGAAGAACGTCGTCTACCAGCTCGGCCTCTGCGCCGAGGCTGCGGGCGACCTCGAGAAGGCCTACCAGTACTACAAGGACGTCTATTCGAGCGACGTGGGCTTCCAGGACCTCTCCGAGCGCATGCTCGCGGTGAGCCAGGCCCTGAAGCAACAGCAGCAGGGGTGAGCCGTTTCGGTTCGCACTTGCGCGAAGCGCGGCGAATATGATATACTACGCCCCCGTTGAACACGGCCCCATCGTCTATCGGCTAGGACACGAGCTTTTCATGCTTGGTAGAGGAGTTCGACTCTCCTTGGGGCTGCCACTTCCGCGTGGCGCGCACATCTCCCATGACCGACCGTGAGGCCTACATCGCCTTCAACCTGACGGAACACGTCGGGTTCGCGACCGCCGAGGAACTGTCGAAGACGGCGGGTTCGGTCGTTGCGGCGTGGGAGGCGTATCCGAAGAAGATTTCCCGTGCGGGCGGCGTGGTCGATTGGCAAGGCGAGCTTCGGCAGGCGAAGAAGTTCGGCGTGACGGTTCTCACGCCGGCGGATGCGGACTATCCGAAGCAGCTGTGGACTGCGCCGGGGCGTCCGCTCGCGCTTTACGTGAAGGGCGACGTGTCCGTGCTCGCGAAGCCGTCGCTTGCGCTCATCGGCACGCGCCGCGCGACGACGTACGGACGGGATCTCGCGAACCGTTTGGCCTTTGACCTCGCGCAGGCCGGGTGGTCGGTCGTCTCGGGGCTTGCGCTCGGCATCGACGCCGAGGCGCATCGCGGCGCGCTCGCGGCGGATGGCGTGACGGTCGGCGTACTGGGCTCCGGCCTCGACCGCTTCTATCCGGAGGGGAACCGCGAACTCGCGCGCGAAATCGTCCAGAAGGGCGGCGCGGTCGTGAGCGAGTTCCCGTTTGGGCGTCCGCCGGACCGCGAGACGTTCCCGATCCGCAACCATGTCGTCGCGGCGCTTGTGCGCGGCGTCGTCGCCGTTGAGGCGCCGGCGCGGTCGGGCACGCTCATCACGACGTCGATTGCCGCCGACCTCGGCCGCACGGTGATGGCCGTGCCCGCGCGTGTCGACAGCCGGATGTCCGCCGGGTGCCTGCAGCTGATTCGCGACGGGGCGATTCTCGTGCGCAATGCGGACGATGTGCTGGAGGCGATGAGCGAGCTGCTGCCGAAGGGCGCGGCGAAGAAGCCGGCGGACGCGGCGGCGGAGAAGGATTCCGACCAGCCGCCCTATTCCGTCGAGGAGGCGCTTGTCATGCTGCACGTGACCGAGGAGGGCGTGTCGTTGGACGAGCTGGTGCGCGAGACGAAGCTGTCGGTCGCGCGCGTGAATTCGTTGGCGATGCAGCTGCGGCTGAAGGGATTCATCAGGTTTTTGCCGGGAAATCGAGTGGCTCGCCTTTGAACGGGCCAGATTATGCTATAATATCACCCTTAAAGGGCAAACAGACGAAAAAACGAAATGGACAAGCAGTACGACGCGAAAGCCGCAGAGGCGAAATGGTACAAGTTCTGGGAAGAGAACGGTTGCTTTCATCAGGAGCCGGACGGGCGTGATCCGTATTCGGTCGTCATCCCGCCGCCGAACGTGACGGGCATCCTCCACATGGGCCATGCGCTCAACCAGACGATTCAGGACATCCTCGTGCGCTGGCGCCGCATGCAGGGGCGCAACGTCCTCTGGCTGCCCGGCACGGATCACGCCGGCATCGCGACGCAGAACGTCGTCGAGAAGGCCCTGAAGAAGGAGGGCAAGCGCCGTCAGGATCTCGGCCGCGAAAAGTTCCTGGAGCGCGTCTGGGAGTGGAAGAAGCAGTATGGCGGCACGATCGTCCACCAGCAGCGCATGCTCGGCAACTCGACGGACTGGCGGCGCGAGCGCTTCACGTTCGACGCGGGCTGCTCGCGCGCGGTGACGAAGGTCTTCAAGCAGCTCTTTGACGAGGGCCTCGTCTACAAGGGCAACTACATCGTCAACTGGTGTCCGCGCTGCGGCACGGCGCTCGCGAACGACGAGGTCGAGCATGAGCCGAACCACGGGCACTTCTGGTACATCAAGTATCCTGTCGTCGGCGGGAACTGGCGGCCAACGGATGGGGGCGCAATGGACGGGGGCTCTGGCGCCCCCGCACCTGGGCCCATGGAGGCTTATAAAGATTTTGTCGTGATCGCGACGACGCGCCCCGAGACGCTGCCGGGCGACACGGCCGTCGCGGTCAACCCGAAGGACGACCGCTATGCGCACCTGATCGGCAAGAACGTCATTCTGCCGCTCACGGGCCGCGAGATTCCCGTCATCAGCGACGACTACGTGGATCGCGAATTCGGCACGGGCATCGTGAAGATCACGCCCGCGCACGATCCGAACGACTTCATCGTCGGCAAGCGTCACAACCTCGAAGAGATCAACATCATGACCGACGACGCGCACATGAACGCGCTTGCTGGCCAGTACGAGGGGATGGATCGCTGGGAATGCCGCAAGGCGATTGTCGCCGACCTGGAGGCGGGCGGCTACCTCGACCACATCGAAGACATCGACAACCAGGTCGGCCACTGCTACCGCTGCCACGAGGTCGTCGAGTCGCGCCTCTCGAAGCAGTGGTTCGTGAAGATGAAGCCGCTGGCCGAGCCCGCCATCGCCGCCGTGAAGTCGGGCGAGGTCAAGTTCGTGCCGGAGCGCTGGTCGAAGATCTACTTCAACTGGATGGAGAACATCCAGGACTGGTGCATCTCGCGCCAGCTCTGGTGGGGCCATCGGATTCCGGCGTGGTACCTGAAGAAGGAAGAGGGAAGAGGGAAGAAGGAAGAGGGAAGAGGGAAGAAGGAAGAAGGAAGAGGGAAGAAGGAAGAGGGAAGAGGCGAGGAGGAGCTCGTCTTCGTCGCGGAGACGCCCGAAGCGGCGCTGGAACAGGCCCGGGCGAAGACGGGCGACGCGGCTCTGACGCCGGACGACCTCGTGCAGGACGAAGACGTCCTCGACACGTGGTTCAGCTCGTGGCTTTGGCCGTTCTCGACGCTGGGCTGGCCGGAGCAGACGAAGGATCTCGCGTACTACTACCCGACGTGCGACCTCGTGACGGCGCAGGACATCATCTTCTTCTGGGTCGCGCGCATGATGATGGCGGGCATCCACTTCATGAAGAAGCCGCCGTTCAGGAACATCGTCATCCACGGCATCGTCCGCGCGGCGGACGGCTCGAAGATGTCGAAGTCGAAGGGCAACTCGCTCGATCCGCTGGAGCTCATCGCCCAGTATTCGGCGGACGCGCTCCGCTTCTCGATCGCGCTCATCACCTCGCTCGAATGCGACACGAAGGTGAACAAGGAGAAGTTCGAGATCGGCCGCAACTTCACGACGAAGATCTGGAACGCGGCGAAGTTCCTGGAGATGCAAGAGGCGTCCATTGGGCTCTCGTCCCTCTCGCCGCTCGAGACGCTCTCGTCCGAAAGTCTCTCCGCCGACGACCGCCACATCCTCTACGCGGCGGATCTCGCCTGCAAGAAGGTCAACGACATTCTGGAGGCCTACCGCATTCAGGACGGCGCGCTTGCGGTCTACGACTTCTTCTGGACGCAGATCTGCGACGGCTACGTCGAATACGTGAAGGATTCGCCGAACAAGGCGGTGTCCGTCGCGATTTTGCGCGACGTCTTCTGGAAGGCCCTGCGGCTGCTGCACCCCTACATGCCGTTCGTGACGGAGGAGGTCACGCACCAGCTCGGCTTCCTGAAGGACGGCGAGACGATCATGCTGCAGAAGTTCCCCACCGGCTACACGGACGCCGAGAAGGCGGCGTGGGGCGTGACGGAGGCGAACTACGACTTCGTGAACGCGAAGCGCGAGGCGATCACCGCCGTGCGCGCGCTCCGCGCCGAATACAAGGTGTCGCCCGCGACGTTCGTCAAGGTGACGATCGCGCGCGGAACGGAGGGGGGCACAATGGGCGGGGGCTCTGGCGCCCCCGCGCCCTTGCCCAAGGAGGAAGTCGCCGTTTTGGCAAAGGCCATGCGGACCGAGTCGGTGACGTTCGTTCCGGCGGGCAGCGACCTTGCGATGCCGTCGAAGATCACGCGGTTCGGCACGGTCTACCTGTCGCTCGAAGGGCTCGTCGACAAGGCGGCGGAGGCGAAGCGCATCGCGGGCGAGCTTGCGAAGCTCGCGGGCTTCATCAAGTCCAGCGAGGCGAAGCTCGCGAACGAGAACTTCGTCGCCCACGCGCCGGAAGCGGTCGTCGCCGAGGCGCGGCGCAAGCTTCAGGAGAACAGAGACAAGGCCCAGCAGCTGGAGAAGCTCGCGAAGCTGTTCGCGTAAGTGGCTCCGCCGGGGCTGGGTTGCCGTGAAAAACGAAAAAGAGTATAATACGTAAAATTATTTAGTCCAAATAAGGCACACGCATGGCGAAAGAAGAAGATCAGGCGATCGAAGTCACGGGGACCGTCACGAAGGTTCTGCCGGCGACGATGTACAAGGTGCAGCTCGAAAACGGGCATGAGGTTCTCGCGCACATTTCCGGCAAGATGCGGAAGTTCTTCATCAAGATCGCGATCGGCGACAAGGTCACGGTCGAGATTTCGCCGTACGATCTCGGCAAGGGCCGCATCACCTATCGTCACAAGGCGTAGGTTGCGCGGCGAGAGCCGGTTCTTGGGCTTGGTAATCTTGGGTTCAGGTCTTATTGGGCAGATTAAGTCAGATTTGAAAATTCAGGTGTGGGGCGAAACGGCCCTGTGCCGCAACAACTAAGGAGAGACAACACATGTCAGGTCACAGCCACTGGGCGACAATCAAGCGCGCGAAAGGCGCGGCGGACGCGAAGAAGGGCAAAATCTTCTCGAAACTCGGCAAGGAAATCACGATCGTCGTGAAGGCGAAGGGCGGCAACCCCGACAACAACCCGACGCTCCGCACGCTCATCGCGAAGGCGAAGGCGGCGCAGATGCCGAACGACAACATCGACCGCGCGATCAAGAAGGGCACGGGCGAGCTTGAGTCCGCCGAAATGGTCGACGCCCAGTACGAGGGCATCAAGAACGGCACGGCGATTGTCGTGCGCGTGCTGACGGACAACAAGAACCGCGCGGCGGCGGAAGTCTCGAACGTCTTCAAGAAGAACGGCATCGAGCTCGCGAAGCCGGGCAGCGCGTCGCGTCTCTTCGACAAGCTCGGCCAGATCATGATCCCGGCGGCGGACGGCGTGACCGAAGACAAGGTCATGGAAGTCGCGCTGGAGGCGGGCGCCGAGGACGTCATCGCCGAAGACGGCGGTTTCACGGTCAAGTGCCAGCCGAACGACTTCATTGCGGTCTGCGACGCGATCAAGGCGGCCGGCATCGCGATCGACGAGGAGAACTCGAACGTCGGGCTCGTCCCGAACATGACGAACCCGGTCTCCGACGTCGCGGTCGCGAAGGCGATCAACAAGTTCATCGAGATGCTGGAAGACCTTGAGGACACGCAGGACGTCTACCACAACATGGAGACGACCGACGAGGTCGACGCGGCGCTCGAAGCCGAGGGCTGAGCCGTTGGCGACTCGTGAAAGGGCGCGGTTCGCGTCGATGTTCGGTTTCCTCAAGCGCAAAAGCAAGGGCCCTGTCGTCTACAAGCGACAGGAGCACTGCATTTCGCGCAAGAACATCGACCCGGACGCGCTGAAAGTCCTCTATCGCCTCTCCGACGCGGGCTACACGGCGTATCTCGTGGGCGGCGGCGTGCGCGACCTCCTGCTGGGGCGCGAGCCGAAGGACTTTGACGTCGGGACGTCCGCCAAGCCGAACCAGGTGCGGCGGGTGTTCAGCAACTGCTTCCTGATTGGCCGCCGCTTCCGCCTCGCGCACATCCGCTTCGGCACGAAGGTGATCGAGACGGCGACGTTCCGCCAGAACTCCCAGACGGTCGGCGAGATCATCGAGCACGCGGCGGAGGGCCCGCAGGAGGACAACACCTTCGGTACGCCGGAGACGGACGCCTACCGCCGCGACTTCACGGTGAACGGCCTCTTTTACGACATCCGCGACTACTCGGTCATCGACTGGGTCGGCGGCATGAAGGACCTGGAGAAGAAGGTCATCCGCGCCATCGGCGACCCCGCGATCCGCTTCCAGGAAGACCCCGTGCGCATGATGCGCGCGATCAAGTTCTCGTCGCGCCTCGGCTTCACGATCGAGCGGAAGACGGCGGCGGCGATGCGGAAGCATCACCGCTGCATCTTGACGGCGGCCGTGCCGCGCGTCTGCGAGGAGGTGTTCCGCCTCTTCCCCTACGGGCACAGCGAGGAGGCGTTCCGCCAGATGTACGAATACGGCCTCCTCGGCGACCTCGTGCCGGAGCTTGCGGCGTTCATCGACCGCGACGGCGGCGCGAAGTCGAAGACGTTCCAGTACCTGAAGGGGCTGGACGCCTACGAGCGGATGATGGCGAAGAAGGGCTTTGAGGTCTCGAACGCCCTGCGCGCCGCCGTGCTGATGACGGCGTTTTTCCGGGCGGAGAGGAAGGACGGCGCGAGCCGCCGCATCATGGAGTACCTGACGAAGCCGCTCGCGACGCCGAAGGCCACGTTCTTCACGGGCGTCGTGCTGATGGAGTCGCTGCGCCGCCTGTCCCAGCCGCCGTCGCGCGGCAAGCAGCGGTTCATCTACAACCGCGACTTCCTGGACGCGCTCGACTACGCGCGCATCGTCGCCCGCGTCGAGGGGCGGAGCGAAAAGGTCTTGAACGAATGGGCCGATCTCTACGAGGAGAAACGCCCGTACGAAGAGGAATCAGAAGAAGAGAAAGGAACGAACGCATGAATCTCAAGAAGAACCCCGAACTCATTCCGCTGGTCGAATGGTGGGAGAAGGACGGCAAGCAGACCGTCATCTGGCTGCTCGTCGCGGCGATTGCCGTGGGCGGCTGGTACGGCTGGAAGAACCACCGCGCGGCGATGAAGGCGGCGGCGTCCGACGCGGCCGTGAACGCCTACACGACCGAGGAGATCGAGGAGGCCGTCTCGAAGTTCTCCGGCACGGCGACGGCGGGCGCGCTGAAGCTGCGCCTCGCGAAGAACTACTTCGACAACGGCCGCTACGAGGAGGCGCTGGCGCAGTACGAGGCGCTGGACGGCAAGGCCCCCGACGGCTTTGCGGACGTGCCGGCCGTCGGCAAGGCGCAGTGCCTCGAAGCCCTGAAGAAGTTCCCGGAGGCGTTGGCCGCGTTTGATGCGTTCGTGCAGGCGAGCCCGAACGGCTACCTGACGCTTACGGCCCAGCTCGGCGCCGTGCGGTGCCTTGCGCAGGAAGGCCAGAAGGACGAGGCCCTGAAGCGTCTCGCGGCTCTGAAGGACGCGAACAAGGACGACGAGATCGCCACGGCGCGCATCGACGCGACCGAGGCGCTCGTCCAGCGTTACGAGGCGCCGAAGGCGGCGGACAAGTAAGGCGGCGCGGGCCCTATGGAATTCGAGAACACGATCGGGCTGGAGACGCACGTCCAGCTCAAGACGAAGACGAAGATGTTCTGCGGCTGTCTGCTGAAGACGGGCTGCGAGCCGAACACGAACGTCTGCCCCGTCTGCCTCGGCTATCCGGGGGCCCTGCCGGTCATGAACAAGGAGGCCGTGAAGCTCACGGTGATGAGCGGCCTTATGCTCGGCAGCGAGATCAACGCGCACGCGACCTTCGACCGGAAGAACTACTTCTACCCGGACATGGCGAAGGACTACCAGATCTCCGAGAACGGCAACCCCCTCTGCCTCGGCGGCGGCGTGGAGATCACGCGGGCGGACGGCTCGAAGAAGCTCATCCGCATCAACCACATCCATTTGGAAGAGGACGCCGCGAAGATCAACCACTACGCGACGACGTCGGGCGTGGACTTCAACCGTGGCGGCACGCCGCTCATGGAGATCGTCTCCGAGCCGGATTTGGCGTCCGCTGACGAGGCCATCGCCTACCTGACGGCCCTGAAGGAGATTCTCGTCTACGCGGGCGTGTCGGACTGCAACCTCGAAGAGGGGAACATGCGTTCCGACGTCAACATCTCGATCCGTCCGAAGGGCGAGACGACGCTCGGCACGAAGGTCGAGATCAAGAACATGAACTCGTTCTCCGGCATCCACGCCGCGCTCGTCTACGAGGCGAAGCGCCAGCGCGCGTGCGTCGCGCAGGGCGTGCCGATCGTGCAGGAGACGCGCCGGTGGGACCCGGAGGCGCTGGAGACGGCGTCCATGCGCACGAAGGAGAACGCGCACGACTACCGCTATTTCCCGGAGCCGGACCTCGTGCCGGTCGAGCTGTCCGAGGCGCAGGTCGCCGCCTGGCGCGCGCTGCTGCCGGAGAAGCCGGAGGCGCGCCGCGTCCGCATGATCGAGCAGTACGGCCTCGCCGAGTACGACGCCGAGGTGCTGTCGCAGCACAAGGCGAACGCCGACTATTTTGAGTTGTCGGCAAAGGGGTTGCGGAATTCTTGCCATGCAAAAGGATTGTGCAATCTTATAATGGGGGATGTCTTTGCTTATTACAACGCAAAAAACATTGAATCTCCAGATTTAAATACGGCGCCATCTCTAAGTTGTTTGTATGAGATGAGTTGCGATAATGAGATTAATGGCCCTACGATGAAGCAACTCTTGCCAGATGTGCTTTCGGGACAAATCCTTGATGTCCGAGCCACGGTGAAGGCGCGCGGCCTCGGCGCCGTGAGCGACACGGCCGCGCTGGAGGCGTTCGTCGACCAGGCGATCGCGGCGAATCCGGGGCCGGTCGCGGACTTCAAGGCCGGCAAGAAGGCGGCGGCGGGGTTCTTCGTCGGGCAGGTCATGAAGCTCTCGAAGGGCAAGGCCGACCCGAAGCTCGTCGGCCCGCTCGTCGCGAAGAAGCTCGCCGCGCTCTAAGCGGCCCCGCAACGCGCGGCGATTTCGCCCATCGCCGATTTATGCTATAATACGCGCCCATTTTAGGAAAGGATCCTGAAAATGAACGCAGAAGCAAAGCAAAAGCTGATGGAAATGGCCGCGCGTATCCGCGAGATGCGCGAGATCATCGGCTATACGGTCGAACAGATGGCGGAGAAGACCGAGGTTTCGGTCGAGGACTACAAGGCGGTTGAGGCGGGGCTCGTCGATCCGACGTTCAACTTCCTTCACCAGTGCGCGATCGTTTTCGGCATCGACATCAATGCGCTTCTGAAGGGCCACAGCGCCCATCTCTCCGGCTATGAGGTGACGCGCGCGGGGCAGGGCCCGCTCACGGCCCACGAGTCGCACATGGACATCCGCAACCAGGCGGCGATGTTCCGCGACCGCCTCGGCACGCCCTACTGGGTCACGTATCGGTATGACCCGACGCTCCTCGAACAGCCGATCGCGACGACGACCCACGGCGGGCAGGAGTTCGACCTCGTGCTGAAGGGCTCGATGAAGATTCGCGTCGGCGAGCACGTCGAGGAGCTCAGGGAGGGCGACTCGATCTACTACCGCTCCTCGACGCCGCACGGCATGGTCGCGACCGACCCGAACGGCGTCACGTTCCTCGCGATGGTGATGGCGGGCGAGGGCGGCGACACGCACCTCGGCCTGGAGACGGTGCGCCCGCAGTCGCAGAAGGTTCCGCTCGTCGTGGACAAGTTCGTGGAGACCGACGAGGATCTCGCCGGGCGTCTCCTGCACGTGCGCTTCAAGAACACGGAGCGGTTCAACTTCGCGTTCGACATCGTGGACGCGATTGCCGCGAAGTACCCGGAGAAGCTGGCGATGCTGCACGTCTCCGACCACCTGACGGAGCGGCGGTTCACGTTCAGGGACATCTCCGAGACGTCGAACCAGATCGCGAACTACTTCCTCTCGCTCGGCATCGGCAGGGGCGACAAGGTGATGCTCGTGCTGAAGCGCCACTACCAGTACTGGCCGACGATCCTCGCGCTGCACAAGATCGGCGCGGTCGTGATTCCCGCCGTGAGCCAGCTCCTCGTGCACGACTTCGAGTACCGCTTCAAGGCGGCGGACGTGAAGGCGCTCGTCTGCACGGCGGACGGCGACGTGGCCGCCGAGGCCGAGAAGGCCGAGACGCAGCCGGCGATCCGGATGATCGTCAACGGGGACAGGCCCGGCTGGCGGTCGTTCGACCGGGAGTACGTCGGCTTCTCGCGCGTGTACGGGCGGCGTCCCGACGCGCCGGGCGGCAAGGACCCGATGCTCATGTTCTTCACGAGCGGCACGACGGGCTATCCGAAGATGGCGCTGCACAGCCACCTCTACGGCCTCGGCCACTACGTGACGGCGAAGTACTGGCACCAGGTCGAGCGCGACGGGCTTCACTTCACGATTTCCGAGACGGGCTGGGCGAAGGCGAGCTGGGGCAAGCTCTATGGGCAGTGGATGTGCGAGGGCGCGCTCTTCGTCTACGACTTCTCGCGCTTCCACGCCGAGAGGATCCTGCCGATGTTCGCGCAGTACAGGATCACGACGTTCTGCGCGCCGCCGACGATGTACCGCATGCTCATCAAGGAGGACATCTCGAAGTACGACTTCAGCTCCGTCCACCACGCGACGACGGCGGGCGAGGCGCTGAACCCGGAGGTCTTCACGCAGTTCAAGCGGGCGACGGGCCTCTCGATCTACGAGGGCTTCGGCCAGACCGAGACGACCTGCGCGCTCGCGACGCTCTTCGGCGACGAGATCAAGCCCGGCGCGATGGGCAAGCCCGTGCCGGACTACGACATCGACCTCGTGGACGCGGACGGCAAGAGCGTGCCGCCCGGCGAGCACGGCGAGATCGTCGTGCGGACGCCGCGCGACAACCCGCACCCCGGCATCTTCCTCGGCTACTACAAGGACGAGGAGAAGACGGCGGACGCCTGGCGGCAGGGGATGTACCACACGGGCGACCTCGCGTGGAAGGACGAGGACAACTACTACCACTACGTCGGCCGCGCCGACGACGTGATCAAGTCGTCCGGCTACCGCATCGGCCCGTTCGAGATCGAGAACGTCATCATGGAACTCCCCTACGTCGTCGAGTGCGGCGTGTCGGCGGCGCCTGACCCCGTGCGCGGGCAGGTCGTCAAGGCGACGATCAAGCTCGTGAAGGGCAAGGAGCCGACCGAGGAGCTCAAGAAGGAGATCCAGTCCTACGTGAAGACGCACACCGCGCCGTACAAGTACCCGCGCATCGTCGTCTTCAAGGACGAGCTCCCGAAGACCGTCTCGGGCAAGATCCAGAGGAACCTGCTGTAATGAAAACGTATCTCGGCATCGACATCGGCTCGACGACCTTCAAGGCCGTCCTTCTCTCGGAAGACGGCAAGGTCTTGCGCTCCGTCTACAAGCGCACGCAGCCCGTCGAGGCCGGCAAGGTCGCCTGCACGGGCCGCTGCAGCGCGTGCGGCTGCTGTTCGGGCGGCGCGGTGAAGCGCCTCGCGCTGGAGTTCCTGAAGGTCGCCGGCACGAGCTTCGACAAGATTTCCGCGATCGTCGTCACGGGCAGCCAGATCGTCGAGGACACGAAGCGGTTCATCCCCTACGACTTCCAGGTCAGCGAGGTGACGGCGCACGTCGCGGGCGCGAAGTTCCTGCACCCCGACGTCGACGCGATCATCGACTGCGGCGGGCAAGACTCGAAGTGCATGGTCTACAACCCGCCGATGAACCTCTGGACGAGCATGATGAGCGGCGTCTGCGCGGCGGGCACGGGCAGTTTCCTCGACTCCGTCGCCCAGAAGCTCGGCGTGAAGATCGAGGACGTCGCCGACCGCGTGAACTACGACTCGAAGACCGAGTTCAGCTCCGTCTGCGCCGTCCTCTCGGCGACGTCGATCAACAAGTTCAAGAATCGCGTGCCGATCGGCGACCTGCTCGCCGGCGCGTGCAAGGCCCAGGCGCGGACGATCCTCAACTCGGTCGGCCAGCTGCTCCTGAACGCCCCCGGCCGCAAGATCCTCTTCCAGGGCGGCGTCGCGTTCAACAAGGCCGTCGCCTACTTCCTCGGCAAGCTCACCGGCAGCGAGATCATCATCCCGCAGTACCACGAGGTCATGGGCGCCCTCGGCGCGGCCGTCATCGCCAAGCAGCTCGACGGCCTGAAGGACACCGGCAAGCTCGACCTCGCGAAGGTCGAGTACGAGCCGACGCGCGGCAAGTCCGTCCTCCTGCGCATCAAGTCGACGAAGCACGACTTCTTCTCGAAGGACGCGTCGAAGCCGCTCGTCTGGCGCAACCTCTTCTTCCCGACGGAGATCCTGAACGCGATGGACTGCCGCGTGCGGACGCTGGAGACGTACGCCGCACTCTTCGGCCGCCGGGCGGACAAGGTGAAGGAGGCCCTCGGCCGCGCCGCGCAGAAGGGCTTCGACGGCCAGACCTGCTCGTTCCTCCGCATGCTGGAGGGCATGGATCTCGACCGGCCCGACTTCATCGTCTCGACCGTCCAGCCGTGCCAGCAGGCCGAGCGCGTCTTCGCCGACCTCGCGCGCGAATACAAGATCTCCGATCGGCTCTACTCGCTGCAGACGCCGATCAACGCGCACTCGCGCAACGCGATCGAGATGATGGCGGACGGGCTTGCCGAGGCCGTCTCGGAGATGGAGAAGGCGTTCGGGCGCAAGCTCGATCCGGCGCGGCTCGAGGAGGCGTGCGTCCTCTCGAACGAGGCGGCCGCGCTCGCGAAGAAGTGCCAGGAGCTCCGCTTCACGTCGCCGCCGCTCGTGCGCGGCAGCGAGGCGGTCTACAACGCGATCGTCTTCTCGCAGCTCTGGGGTCGGCAGGAGCTCGTCGACATCCAGAAGGCGTATCTCGAAGAGCTGCTGATGAAGAAGGAATGGGCCGAGAAGCGCTACGCGATCGACGACACGCACCGCCTCCTCTGGCTGCACCTGCCGCCGTTCTACGACACGCGGCACCTCGACTACATCGAGACGACCTGCAACGCGCCGATCGTCTTCGAGGAGACGAACTTCGTCGGCTGGGATCCGCTCGACCCGAAGGACCCGTACCGCTCGCTCGCGAAGAAGCTGCTGCAGTCGGGCTTCCTCGACCCGGAGTTGCGCGTCTCGTACGTCAAGCGCGCCGTGCCGGCGGGCCAGTTCAACGGCGTCATCCTCTACACGCACGGGTTCGGGCGCTGCTCGCTCGCCGACCGTGCGCTCTCGAAGCACCTGCGCGAGGAGCTGGACTCGATCAACGTGCCGCTCCTGACGCTGGAGGGCGACTGCATGGACGCCTCCATCGACCCGTGCTCGACGGTGACGAAGATCGCCTCGTTCGTCGAGGCGCTGAACGTCAACCGCTACGGCAACATCTTCGGCAAGGTCAAGGCCTGAACGTCGCATGGCCGCCGAACTGACACCGATGATGCGGCAGTACCTCGCGATCAAGCGCGAGGTGCCGCCGGGCGCGATCGTCATGTTCCGCCTCGGCGACTTCTACGAGATGTTCGGCGAGGACGCGATCGTCGCCTCGCCGATCCTCGGCGCGACGCTCACGCACCGCAACGGCCAGCCGATGTGCGGCGTGCCGCACCATGCGCTCAACGCCTACCTCGCGAAGCTCATCCGCGCGGGGAAGACCGCCGCCCTCTGCGACCAGGTGGAGGATCCGAAGACCGCGAAGGGGCTTGTGCGTCGCGAGGTGACGCGCATCGTCACGCCCGGCACCGTCACGGAGGACGGGCTGCTCGACGAGACGACGAACAACTACGTCGCGGCCGTCTCGGGCCTGGGGCTCGCGCTCCTCGACCTCTCGACGGGCGAGTTCGTCGTGGAGCCGTTCGCGTCGCAGGAAAAGCTCGACGAGGCGCTTGCGCGCGACTGCCCCGCCGAACTGCTGAAGCCGACGGACGCGAACAGCTGGACGTTCTCGCTGGACGCGGCGTGGGACTGCCTGACGCGCCACTTCAAGGTTCTCGCGCTCGACGGCTTCGGCCTCACGGGGCGGCCCGACCTCATCTGCGCCGCCGGCGCGCTGCTCTACTACGTCGGGACGACCCTGCACCACTCGCTCGGCCATGTTCGCAAGGTGCGCATCCGCCAGTCCGACGACGGGCTCGTGCTCGATTCGGGGACGCTGCGCCACCTGCAGCTCCTGCCGGGCGGGGACGTCGCGAAAGACGCCTCGCTGCTCGGCGTCCTCGACGTCACGAAGACGCCGATGGGCGCGCGGACACTGCGCAACTGGATCGCGCGGCCCTTGGCGCGCGCGGCGGACGTGAACGCGCGGCTCGACGCCGTGCAGGCGTTCGTGGACGACCGCGCCGCGCTTGCGCACCTGCGCAGCCAGCTGACGGGCGTCCGGGATTTGGAGCGGCTGGTCGCCAAGGTCGATTCCGGCCGCGCGAACCCGCGCGATTTGAAGGGCCTCGCCGCGTCGCTCCGCCCGATCCCGGAAATCTTGACGCGGCTGGGTGACATGAGAGACGAGAGCGACGCGCGGCCTCAGGTCTCTCACGCCCCTCTTGCCGCTCACGTCAAGAATCTTTCTCCCCAGCCCGACATCGTTTCGCTCATTGACCGCGCGATTGCCGAAGACCCGCCGGTGATGCTGTCCGACGGCGGCTTCATCGCGTCCGGCCATTCGGCGGAGCTGGACGAGCTGCGGCAGACCGCGACGGAGGGCCGCCAGTGGATCGCCGAGTTCCAGGCGCGCGAACAGCAGCGCACGGGCATCGCGAAGCTGAAGGTGAAGCACGTGCCCGCCTTCGGGTTCCTGATCGAGATCCCGAAGGCGTCTGTCGCGCAGGCCCCGGCGGACTACATCCGGCGGCAGACGCTGACGACGGGCGAGCGGTACGTGACGCCCGAGCTGAAGGAATACGAGCAGAAGGTGCTTGGCGCGCACGACCGGGCCGTCGCGCTGGAGCAGAAGCTCTACAAGGAGATCCTGGCGACGATCGCGGCGAAGACGGTCGAGATCCAGGAGACGTCCCTCGCGCTCGGCGCGCTCGACGCGACGCTCGCCCTCGCCGACCGCGCGCTCGCGGCGGGCTACGTGCGCCCCGACGTGGACGACTCGGACGTGCTGGAGATCGTCGACGGGCGGCATCCGATCGTCGAGCAGCTGCCGGACGCGGAGCCGTTCGTGCCGAACGGCGCGTTCCTCAACACGACGACCGACCAGATCATGCTCATCACCGGGCCGAACATGGCCGGCAAGTCGACGTACATCCGCCAGGTCGCGACGCTCGCCGTGATGGCGCAGATGGGCTCGTTCGTGCCGGCGGCGAAGATGCGCCTCGGCGTCCTCGACCGCGTCTTCACGCGCATCGGCGCGGGCGACGACCTCGCGCGCGGGCGCTCGACGTTCCTCGTCGAGATGCAGGAGACGGCGAACATCCTCAACAACGCGACGCCGAAGTCGCTCATCGTCCTTGACGAGATCGGGCGCGGCACGTCGACGTTCGACGGCATCTCGATCGCGTGGTCGGTCGCGGAGTATCTCTACGGCAAGGCGCAGGCGAAGGCGAAGACGCTCTTCGCGACGCACTACCACGAGCTCACCGACCTTGCGGACACGTTCCCCGGCATCAAGAACTACACGGTGAAGGTGAAGGAAGAGGGCGGGCGCGTCGTCTTCCTGCGGCGGATCGCCCCCGGCGTCGCCGAGAAGAGCTTCGGCATCCACGTCGGCGCGATGGCGGGGCTGCCGGCGGAAGTCGTCGCGCGCGCGGGCGAGATCCTGAAGAACCTGGAGGCGAATGAGCTTGACGTGAACGCGCCGAAGGCCGTGCGCAAGCCGCGCCGCCGCCTCTCGGACATGCCGGGGCAGATGACGTTCTTCTGACGCGGCCGTTTGAATTCGGCGGCGGATTTGTGGTATAATTCGACCCATGTTCAACAACAAGGTGTACCATAAGATCGACGCCCTCTCGGGGTCGGTCGCCACGCTTCGCGCCGAGGGCGTGAAGTACAACGAGATCGCCGAAGTCGAGTCGCGCGCGGGCACGTCCCTCGCGCAGGTCATCAAGCTCGACGGGCCGAACGTGACGCTCCAGGTCTTCGCCGGGGCGCGCGGCGTCGACACGGCCGCGCGCGTGCGCTTCCTCGGCGAGACGATGAAGGTTCCCTTTTCGCACGACCTCCTCGGCCGCGCGTTCACCGGCGCGGGCGTGCCGCGCGACGGCGGCCCGACGATCGAGGGCGAGATGTCGCCGATCGGCCAGCCGTCGGTGAACCCGGCGAAGCGCATCATGCCGCACGAGATGGTGCGCACGAACATCCCGATGATCGACCTCTTCAACTCGCTCGTGAAGTCGCAGAAGCTGCCGATCTTCGCGCGGGCGGGCGAGCCGTACAACGAGCTTCTTGCGCGCATCGCGCTGCAGGCCGACTCGGACGTGATCGTCATCGGCGGGATGGGGCTGAAGTACGACGAGTACCTGAAGTTCCGCGCGACGCTCGACCAGTCCGGCGCGCTCGCGAAGACGGTCATGTTCGTCCACACGGCGGCGGACCCGACGGTCGAGTGCATGCTCGTGCCGGACGTCTCGCTCGCCGTCGCCGAGAAGTTCGCGCTGGAGGGGAAGAACGTGCTCGTCCTCCTGACCGACATGACGTCGTTTGCGGACGCGATGAAGGAAATCGCGATCACGATGGAGCAGATCCCCTCGAACCGCGGCTATCCGGGCGACCTCTACTCGCAGCTCGCCGCGCGCTACGAGAAGGCGGTGGATTTCGACGGCGCGGGCTCGATCACGATTCTCGCCGTGACGACGATGCCGGGCGACGACGTCACGCATCCGGTGCCGGACAACACGGGCTACATCACCGAGGGCCAGTTCTACCTGAAGAACGGGCGCATCGAGCCGTTCGGCTCGCTCTCGCGCCTGAAGCAGCAGGTCAACAAGGCGACGCGCGAAGACCACCGCACGGTGATGGACGCGATGATCAAGCTCTATGCGCAGTACAAGGAGACGGTCGAGAAGCAGTCGATGGGCTTCAAGATGAGCGCGTGGGACCAGAAGCTCCTCAAGTACGGGGCGGACTTCGAGCGCGAGATGATGGATCTCTCCGTCAACATTCCGCTGGAGCAGGCGCTCGACCTCGGCTGGAAGATCCTCGCCGACAACTTCGAGAAGGGCGAGGTCGGCATCCCGTCCAAGCTCGCCGACAAGTTCTGGCCGACCAAGTGAAAGGAACTCATGAAACTTGACCCGACGAAGATGAAGGACTGGCAGATTGCCGAAGCGGCCGAGGCGAACCTGATGCCCGCCGCCGACCTCGTGCAGGAGCTCGGCATCCAGGACGGCGAATGGGACGCCTACGGAAAGTTCCTCGCGAAAGTGGACGTGACGAAGGTCCTGAAGCGCGTGGGCGCGGGCCGTCGCGGCAAGTACATCGACGTGACGGCGATCACGCCGACGGCGCTCGGCGAGGGCAAGACGACGACGACCTTGGGGCTCGTCGAAGGGCTCGGCCGCCTCGGCAAGAAGGTGATCGGCTGCGTGCGCCAGCCGTCGGGCGGACCGACCTTCAACATCAAGGGCTCCGCCGCCGGCGGCGGGCTTGCGCAGGTCGTGCCGCTCACGTCGCTCTCGCTCGGCCTTACGGGCGACATCGACGCGGTGACGAACGCGAACAACCTCGCGATGGTCGCCCTCAACGCGCGCATGCAGCACGAGCGCAACCACGACGACGCCTGGCTCGCCGAACGCGGCCTGAAGCGCCTCGACGTCGATGAGAACCGCATTCCGTTCCGCTGGGCGATGGACTTCTGCGCGCAGGGGCTCCGCAACATCGAGATCGGCAAGGGCGGCAAGCTCGACGGCTACACATGCGCGTCCGGCTTCTACATCACCGTCGCCTCGGAGGTGATGGCGATCCTCGCGATGGCCTCGGATCTGAAGGACCTGCGCGAACGCCTCTCGAAGATCATCGTCGCCTACTCGAAATCGGGCGCGCCCGTCACGACGCGGGATCTGGAGGTCGACGGCGCGATGTGCGCGCTGCTCGTGAACGCGATCAAGCCGACGCTGATGCAGTCGCTCGAGGGCCAGCCGATGTTCGTCCATGCGGGGCCGTTCGCGAACATCGCGATCGGGCAGAACTCGGTCGTCGCCGACCGCCTCGCGTGTGCGCTCGGCGACTACGTCGTCACGGAGTCCGGCTTCGCGTCCGACATGGGCTTCGAGAAGTTCTGGAACATCAAGTGCCGCTGCTCGGGGCTGAAGCCCGACGCGGTCGTGCTCGTCGCGACGGTGCGCGCGCTGAAGGCGCACGGCGGCGCGCCGAAGGTCAAGGCGGGGCTGCCGCTTGACCCGGCCTACACGACGGAGAACCTGGAACTGCTTGAAAAGGGCTGCGACAACCTGCTCGCGCACATCGACATCATCCGCCGCGCGGGCGTCCAGCCGGTCGTCTGCCTCAACGCCTTCTACACCGACACGCCGGCCGAGCGCGAACTCGTCCGCAAGGTCGCGGAGCGCGCGGGCGCGGCGTTCGCCGTCTCCGACCACTGGCTCAAGGGCGGGGAGGGCGCGCTCGACCTCGCCCAGGCCGTCATCGCGGCGTGCGACGCGCCGAACGACTTTGCGTACCTCTGCGACCTCGCCGAGCCGCTGAAGGACCGCATCGAGAGGCAGGTCAAGGAGATCTACGGCGGCGACGGCGTCGACTACGAGCCGCTGGCGGCGGAGAAGCTCGCGGCGTTCCAGGCGAACCCCGAGACGGCGCATCTGCCGGTCTGCATGGCGAAGACGCAGTATTCGCTCTCGCACGACCCGAACCTGCTGGGGCGGCCGAAGGGCTGGCGCCTGCCGGTGCGGGACGTCCTCCTCTATCAGGGCGCGGGGCTGGTCGTCCCGGTCGCGGGCGAGATCAAGCTCATGCCGGGCACGTCCGCCTCGCCGGCCTTCCGCCGCGTCGACGTCGACGTCGAGACGGGCAAGGTGCGCGGCCTGTTCTGACGCGGGGCGCGAGAGGCGGACGGGATGGCGGGCGAGACGGTGAAGTCCGAGGCGATCTGCCTCGCGATCCATCCGTGGTCGCAGACGAGCCACATCGTCACGTGGCTGACGCCGCAGGGGAAGGTCGGCACGGTCGTGCGGGGGGCCGTCCGCCCGAAGAGCTTCTTCCTTGGGCAGTACGACCTCAACTACACCTGCGAGATCCTCTACTACGGGCGTGCGCGCGGCGACCTGCACGCGCTGCGCGACTGCGTGCCGCTGAACCGCCGCGACGCGCTGCGCGACGACTACCGCGCGCTCGCGCTGGCGGGATACTTCCGGCGGCTCGTGTCGGACTACGCGCCGTTCGGGCCGGACGGCGCCGACTGGTATGCGCTCCTGTCGGACGCGCTGGATGCGCTGGCGGCGCGCGCGCCGGACGTGCCGCTCGTGCACCGGCTCCTGCGCTTCGAGCTTGACGTCCTGCACCTTCAGGGGCTTTCGCCTGAGATCGAGGCGGAGGCCGGCGCCTTTCGCCTGCGGGGCGAGCGGACGATTCCCGTGTCGCCCGAAGTCGCCGCCTATCTGAGGAATCCGGCGCCAACTGAAAAAAAATCGCGTATCCCCCTTGACGCGGCACGGGTGATTGGTGTATTCTATCAGTTCCACTTGGACTGTGCCTCCGATGTGCGGCGGACGGTCCTTGCGTTGATTTCGACAAACCAAGAAAGACAAACGAGACAATGATGAACATGAAGATGATGGGCGCCGCGCTTCTCGCCGGTGCGATGGTGGCTGGGTGCGCGCAGAAGTCCGAAGACGGCGACGTGGCGCTGAAGGTGAACGGCAAGACGCTGACGAAAGCCGAGATCGCGGCGGAGGTCGAGACGCTCGTTGCCGCGCAGGGCGACAAGATCGCCTCGAACCGGCTCGCGTACGTGCGGCAGCTGTATGCCAACCAGATTGCGCAGGGCTTCATCGAGGATAACGTGTTCGTCGCCAAGGCCAAGGCCGAGGGCTTTGCCGTGACGGACGAGGATCGGAAGGCGCGCGAGGCCGAGTTCCTGAAGTCGGTGGCGAACATGCCTGACGCGCCGAAGACGATGGAGGAGGTCTTCGCGAAGTACCCGTTCGGCGCGGAGCGCGCCCGCAAGCGGTTCGAGGGCGGCATTCTGATCGAGAAGATGGTCCGGAGCTACCAGGCCAAGCAGGGGAAGAAGGACCGTTCGGCCGAGGCGCAGAAGCGGATTGACGAGATCGTCGAGAAGAACAAGAAGGCCGCGACGGCCGAGGCGGACGCGCTCGCGAAGATCAAGGGCTTCAAGGCCGAGCTCGACAAGACGCCCGCGAAGGACGTGCCGGCGAAGTTCGCCGAGCTCGCGAAGGCGAATTCGGCGTGCCCGTCGTCTGCGAGAGGCGGCGACCTCGGCGAGTTCACGCATGGGCAGATGGTCAAGGAGTTCGACGAGGTCGCGTTCAAGCTGCCCGTCGGGAAGGTCTCCGACCCCGTCAAGACGCAGTTCGGCCAGCACCTCATCCTCGTGACGAAGAAGACGCCGGCCGTCGAGGCGAAGGGCGAGGCGCCGGCGACGCCCGAAAAGGTCCAGGCGAGCCACATCCTCGTCAAGTATGAGGGCGTCCAGCCCGTCCCTGAGAAGGAGCAGGTCTTGAAGGCGCTCGAGCGCCAGGACGACTTTGCCTTCCAGCAGCAGTTCGTGCTCGAGCAGCTTCGGGCGGCGAAGATCGAGGCTTCCGAGGAGTATCGGCAGCTTTTGCCGCCGTCGGACGAGCCGGTTGAAAAGCCCGCCGAGAAATGATATACTACACACCCATTGAATTTGAAAGGAAGAAAAGAAAATGAGCCAGCATGCATCTCTTAAGGGTTCCGGCAAGATCACCTCGAAGCGCAACGTCCTGAAGCGGTTCGAGCGCGTCAACCTCCTCCAGAAGCGCGGGGAGTGGAAGGAAGGCTGCCGTGGCCTTGGCCTCAAGAAGACCAAGCCCGAAGCCTAAGGCAAGTTCCTGCGTCGGGTCAACAGGCGCCTGGGGGGCAAACCTCCGGGCGCTTTCCTTTTTCGCCAGACGGCGACATCTATATTATTTTGTTATGGGAACTGACTTCCCATAATTGACAGTTCTATGTCACGTGTGCTATACTACGCGGCATGGAACTTAGGCATATCAGGTCTTTCGCAATGATCGCCCGCGAGGGGAACATCTCGCGCGCGGCGAAGAAGCTCGGCATCAGCCAGCCCGCGCTCTCGAAGCAGCTGGGCGAGCTTGAGGCCTGCCTCCGGCAGACGCTGTTCGAGCGTGGCGCGCGCGCCGTGAAGCTCACGGCGAAGGGCGAAGTCTTCCGCAAGCGGGCGGACGAGATCCTCTCGCTCGTCGACTGCACGGTGCGTGAGGTCTCGTGCGCGGCCTCGAAGCTGTCGGGGCGCATCACGATCGGCGCGGCCGAGACGTTCGGCTTCGCGCTCGTCGCCTCGGCCCTGCGCGACCTCAACCGCAAGAACCCCGCCGTCTCGTTCCAGCTCGTCTCGGGCAACGGCGAGGATCTCGCCACGCGCGTTCAGCGCGGCACGCTCGACCTCGCCGTGCTGATCGGGCCGGGGCGGCTTGACGGCTGCGACTCGCTGTCCCTCGGCGTCTACCACTCGCTCGGCCTCGTGCTGACGAAGGACGACCCGCTCGCGAAGAAGAAGGCGATCGTGCCCGCCGACCTCCTGGGGCGTCCGCTCCTCATGCCGCGCCGGATGCGCATGGCGTCCGAAATCGCGGGCTGGGCGGGCTACGACTACGCGCAGCTGAACGTCGTCGGCACGTTCAACCTGCTGTATAACGCCGCGCACGCCGTGGCGGAGGGCGTCGGGGCGGCCGTCTCGATTGACGGGCTCGTGCCGGAGATGCTCGCGAAGCGGCTCGTGTTCCGTCCGTTCGAGCCGGAGCTCTTCAGCGAGGTCTACGTCGCGTGGAAGGAGGGCGCCGCACTCGCCCCGGCTGCCGCCGAGCTCGTGCGTCTCCTGCGCGGCCGCGTCAGGGAATGTGCGGGCCTCGAAGACTTCAAGGAGAGTTAAGGTAAGTGTCTTATGAGAAGAGATCAAACTCCGATCCGTGTGGCTCTCGCTACCGCTCCGCAGAATAGGTCGCCGAAAGGCAACCAATTCCCTGAAAACGGTCTGAAAAACGATTGTTTTTGGGGGTGGCTTCTGCGAAGCCAATGTCATCCTGCGGAGCGGTAGCGAGAGCCATAATCATCGGAGTTGATTACATTTTGCGAAAACATCTTGGTTACAAACAAGAAAGGAACACTCATCATATGAACCGTAAGGAATTCATTCGTCAGTCAACCGCGTTCGCGGCGGCCAGCGTGTTCTTGCCGGCCTGTGCGGAGGCGAAATCAAAACAGGAAGGAAGGGCTCCGATGCCCATGAAAGTGAAGAAGGACAAGGTTCTCGTCGTCTACTTCTCGCGCAGCGGCAACACGCGCTACGCGGCGGAGACGTTCGCGAAGACGTGCGGCGGCGCGAAGATCGTCGAGATCAAGGCCGCGAAGCCGTATGCGCCGGACTACGGCGACTGCTGCGACGAGGCGAAGCCGGAGTGCCGCGCGGGGACGCTGCGTCCAATCCAGAAGATCGAGGGGCTGGACGTCGCGTCCTACGACGTCGTGCTCGTCGGCACGCCGAACTGGTGGGGCACGATGGCGCCGCCGGTGCGCACGTGGGTGAGCGAGAACGCGGCGACGCTGAAGACGAAGGCGGTCTGCCTCTTCCAGACGCATGGCGGCGGCGGGATGCAGAACTGCGCGCGAGACTTCGCCGTGCTCGTCGAGGGCGCGAACGTGCTGCCGCCGAAGGCGTTTCTCGGCGCGACCATCAAGGCGGGCTTCGGCCTCAAGGCGTTCGTCACCGACCGCCTCTCTGTCGAGGGATGAGTTTTCTGACAGGATTAACAGGATTGACAGGATTTGAAGGAGAAACACCGATGGAAATGAGTCCGCTGGTGCATACCGTCATTGGGTTGGCGATGAAGGTTCATCGCCACTTCGGTGCGGGGTGTCTGGAAGAGGTCTAATCAGACACAAGTATCGTTGTTATCACAAGCCCGAAAATCCTGTGAATCTTGTGAATCCTGTCTAAAAAACGACGAAAGGCATAAAATGAAGAAAGTTCTGTTATCACTCACGCTGCTCATCGGAGGAACGGTCATGGCACTGACGGAAAAGGAAAAGGCCCTCTGTGACGTCGCCGCCTGCACGGCGCGCGGCGAAAAGGCCGTGAAGATGGTGCCGGGTTCGGTCGTCGAGATTCCGGCGAACGTCGAGCACTGGCACGGCGCGGGGCCGAAGACGTGGTTCAGCCACCTCGCCATCGAATGCCATTCCGACACGAACAGGAACACATGGCTCGAACCCGTCTCCGACGCGGACTACGCCACAGCGACGAAGGAGTAAGGCGAAAAGCGTCTGAAACTTACAGGAAACAGTGGACATCACACGGAGTTACGGAGCCACGGAGGAAAGTGCGAGCCGTGCAATCTCTCAAAACTCCGTGTCTCCGTGCCTCCGTGTGAGATTTAGTCGAATACGGACAGACGTGCGTTCGGCGAAAGTATGGTATAATTCGCCGGTAACAAGACGTAGAGGAAAAACGAAAATGAATTCTATGGAAACGTCCGTGCGCGCGTTTGTCATCGCCATGAAATCGGAAGCGGCGGCGGTGCAGCCGCATCTGAAGCCGACGGATCGGCTGTACGTCTGCGGCGTCGGCAAGGTGAACGCGGCGGCCGCGACGCAGAAAGCGATTGACGCGGGGGCGACCGAAATCTGGAACGTCGGCGTCGCGGGCGGACTGGATCCGTCGATGTCCGTCGGCGCGTGCTACGTGATTGACCAGGCCGTCGAATACGACTTCGACCTTGCACAGGTCAACGGTACGCGCATCGGCGTCCACAACGAGCGCACGACGCCGTATTTCGCGTGTGCGGCGGACTTTGCGCCGCGCCTGCCGCGCGCGACGCTGGCGACGGGCGACCGCTTCAACGACAGCGCGGTCGACGACGCGACGCTCGCCGACCTCGAGGCGACCGTGCGCGACATGGAGGGCGCGGCGATCGCGCACGTCTGCGAGACGAACGACGTCCCGTGCCGGATGGTGAAGTGTTTGAGCGATGTCCGAGGGAAGGGGGCGATGACGGGCCAGTACAAGGACAATCTGGCGAAGGCCCTTTCCGCGCTGTCGGAAACGCTGAAGGAGATGCTCGGCTGATGGTTGAGCGCCGTGCCTATCTGCTGGACGTGACGGATCGCCGTCCGAACGACGTGCTCGTGCAGGAGCTTGTCGACGTGCTGGCGCGCTATTCCTACAACGAGTTCTACTGGTACGGCGGTGCGGACGCGCCGTCGCCGCGTCTCTGCGCCTACTGCGAGATGCAGGGACTCGACCTTCGTGCGCTTGATGCGGACGGCTATGAGAGGCTCTTGCTTGACCCGAAGAACGTGACCGTGCCGACCTTTGCGGCGAAGTCGCTTTGCGGACGCATCGAGGAGATGCGCCTCGCGATGGAGGCGGGCGAACGCGCCCTGTGCGCGCGGCGGGCGACGCGCTTTCTCGTGGCCGACTTCTCGGACGGCTACATGTGGCATCCGCTCTGCGTCTCCCTGCCGGCGATCATTCTCGCGGGCAACCTCATGACGAGCGGCGCGTCCGCCGCGAAGATGGATCTCGAAAAGGAGCTCTGCTCGGTCATGAACCTGCCGGTCGCGGGGCTTCTCCAGAAGCTCGGTACGCTCTACCTGCGCGGCGGCGCGCGGCGGGCGGACGCCTCCGAGTTCTTCAACATCCTCGCCGGCGACTGCGGCTATTCGCGGCATCCGGGCCTCACGCAGGCGGTGCTGGACGAGGTTTCCGGCATCTGCCACGGCGTGCGGCTCGCGCTGGAGCGCTGGACGGAGCGAAACGACTGGGCGAAGGAGATTTCCTACGCGGCGAACCTCCTCGACTGCGCCTGTCACCGCCGCAACGAGGCGATGCTTCGTGTGCTGCGTGACGAGCATGGCCGCCTCTGGCGGCTGCGCTGCGCGCCGGAGGGCCGCGTCGAATCGCTCGCGAAACTGCCGCGCTTCTGAACGGACGGGCGACGCGCTCGGACTTGCGGCCTTAGGACAGCAGGCCCTTCTTCTGCGCACGCGCGGCGGCTTCGGTGCGCGAGGCCGCGCCGAGCTTCTCCAGAATGATCTTGATGTGCGACTTCACGCTTTCGAGGCTGATGTCGAACTGGACGGCAATGTCCTTGTTGGTGAGGCCGCGCGCGATGGATTCGAGGATTTCGCGTTGGCGCGGCGAGAGTTCGGGCAGCGGCGGATCGTCCGCCAGGAGCCGCTTGACTTCGGGGGTGATGACCGCCTGACCCTCGGCGACGGACTGGAGAACCTTGAGAAACGCATCGTTGCCGATGCTCTTGAGCGTCGCGCCCGTCGCTCCTGCGCGAAGCCCCTGCGAGATGTTCTCGGACGAGTTGAATGTCGTCAGCAGCAGGATCTTGGCGTCGGGGAGCCGCTCCTTCAGCTCCGCCGTCGCCGCAACGCCGTTCTTGCGCGGCATCGAGATGTCCATGACGATGACGTCGGGACGAAGGGCGAGGGCCTTCGAGACGGTGTCTGCGCCGTCGAACGCCTCGCCGACGACCTCGAAGGTCGGCGTCGAGTTGAGCAGGGAGACAAGCCCCATGCGGACGATGGCGTGGTCGTCGGCCACGAGAACCCTGATTTTCTTCTTCATGTCAGTCATGTTCCTTGTCCTTGTCCGTTTCGGCGATGAGCGAGACGGCGGCCCGCATGCCGCTCTGCGCGCGGCGGGCGAACGTCAGTTCGCCTTCGAGGCTGGCCACGCGCTCGCGGATGCCCTGAAGGCCGAAGTGCCCCTGCGAGACGCCCGGCGCGCACGCGGGGTCGAAGCCGCAGCCGTTGTCCCGGACGGAGACGCGGATGACGCCTTTCGTCTCCTCGCCCCTGTCGAGGCAGCCGGCGATGCGGAGCGCGGAGGCGTGTCCGTGGCGGATGGCGTTCGCGGCGAGCTCGCGGATGATGCTCAGGAGGCTGTGTGCGGTGTTGTCCGAGAAGTGGTCGCGCGACACGTTGAACCTCACCTTCAGGTCGACGTCGTTGAGAATCGGGCTGAGCGTCAGGCGGATGGCCCTGTTCAGGTCGCGCTCCTCCAGCGCCTGGCTGCGCAAGTCCCACAGGCAGTTCCGCAGTTCCGTGCGGCACGAGTCGAGCGTCTTGACGGCGCGCGTGAAGTGGTGCGCGGCATCGGGCGGCAGGGTGGTGCAGTTCCTCAGGCCCGCGTCGATCTCCATTGACACGCCCGTCAGGTTCTGGGCGACGGAATCGTGCAGCTCGACGGCGAGGCGCGTGCGTTCGAGGAACTTGAGGTCGGCCGCCAGGCGCTCCAGTTCCTCCTTGGCCAGCGCCTTGCCCTGCTTGCGGGCAAGCGTCTGGAGCGACCGGTTCCAGCCGAGGATCGCGCCAAGGCTCAGCACGAGCGAGGCGATGACGAGCAGCAGCTTCTGCGGCGTCCACCACGGCAGCTCCTTCACGACGACGATGTCGGCGGGCGTGCGCGCGACGAGCAGGGCTTCCTTGATGTGCGGAAAGACGTGGTTCGGGCGCCCGTTCTCGCAGTCCATGACGCACGTCGCGGTCAGCTCGATTTCGCAGCCGATCTGCAGTGCGGGCGTGACCGACGCAAGGGCGCTGACGTCCACGGGGAACGTCGCCCCGTCGCTCTCGATGAAGAATCGGCCGTCGTCCGGCTCGTGGCGCGGCAGGCTGCGGACGATGCCGCGCAGGCGAACGGTACGGCCGTGCAGGTCGGCGTTGAAGGCCGTCATGCCCCGGCAGTCGAGCAGCACGCGGGCGGAGATGTTGGAGACGGCGACCGGTGGCGTACCGATGTGCGCCGTCGGCCGCCAGATCGCGCGGGCGAAGTTGATGCGGAAGAGGTCCGTTTCGGGGAAGCCGACCACCTCGACCGACTCGTCGAACGTCGGCGGGCTGCCGTCGGCGAGGTCGATGCGGGAAATCGTGCCGTCCGCCGTCTGGAGCAGGAACGCCTTCCGCTGCCAGACGGCGATGACCCGGCCGGAGACGCGGCGGCGGCCGAGCGTGGGCAGGGTGGTCGGCTGGATGTCGTTCAGGTTGTCGAGGCGCGGGAGGTCGAAGGGGTTGGCGGCTTGCGGCGGAAAGGAGGGGACGTCGCGGAGGTCGTTGATGCGCAGGAGACGTCCGATCTTCCGCCGGAGGCCGGACGGATGCGGATCGCACACCCCCGTGAGCGTCAGTTCCTGGCCGACCGCCGCATCCAGCCGGGCCTGGTCGTTCGTCGTGTGGGTGGGAGAGACCGCCGTGATCGTGCGGTTGCCCTGGGTCAGGATCAGGAACAGGTACTTGGGGTCGATCTCGTCCAGAAACCAGTCGCGCAGCAGGCCGGTCGTCCGTATGGTGCGTGCGTCGCAGGCGCCCGAAAGGATCGTGTCGAAGGCGACGGCCCGGAGCGGAGGCGGCTCGCCTTCGCCGAGAATGGCAATTGCGTGGCAGGCGGCGACGGTATGGCCGAACGGCTTGCGTTCGAGGACGCCCTGCGCACGGATGCGCGCGCCGATGCGTGGCGGAACGCCGTTCGTCTGCGGCGGGAAGAGGATGACGGCGCCGGAGGCGTCCTGCACGGCAAAGTCGTTGTCCGTGGCCAGCGGGACGGACGAGACGGCGGCGGTCAGGTCGAACGTCTCGCCGACGCGGCCGCTCAGCAGCGCGTCCGCAAGCTGGACGGCATTCGTGAGGGCGGCAAGGAGGAGGGCGAACGTCATGGCTGTGGATTGTACCATTTAGCCGCGTATTGCGCAAGGGGCACACGTCATATCATTGGCCCGTCGGCCCGCCAGCTCGCCCGAACGGACTTCGCTACGCTCCGTCTATGTCGGCCTTCGGCCTCGATCCGGGTCGCTCCAGGAATCGCACCTGTCGCCACACGTCAGTCTATAAACAGAGTCATTCTATTTACGTTGCGCAGATTGTTCGCCGGACACGGAAGGCGCAGAAAGTGTCGCAGACTGTTCTTTCTCAGGTGTCAAATGTCGGCATTCGATTTCTTGGTGACATCGAGCGAGGGAAGCCATCGGTTCATTTCGACAAGTTGATGTCCGTTCTGTCGTCGTTGGGAGTTTCTGTCAATCTCGAATTGCCGCCGGAGTAAATCATGTTTGGCGTTCTCAATGTCTTTCTGAAAGATCGGTACATCGGGCAACTTTCCCACGAATCCGAGCGGAACAACTGCGGTTTATCCGGAGCTCTCGACGGAATACGCGATGCGCATCGGCGGGGATGCGGCCTTTGATAGGGTATCCCGCGAGAGCTTTGTGCGTTTTGCTGACGAGGTTGGAATGGCGCCGGCGTTTGTCTTGGGGCGGCTACATGCGCTCGCCGACAAGCTCATGCCGGCGGCAACGGCTCTTGCTGGTGACATGAATGCGCGCTATCCGTCCGCCGTCTACGGGAAGATCTTGGATATTGTCAAGGATCGTCTTGCGCGGGTTTCATAACGCGAGAAGTTGAAATCGCCGCATGTGTCGGCCCCCCCTCACCGCCCTCCCTCATGTGAGGGAATTGCGGCGGCGGGAGGTCTTGTGATATACTTGTTGCATCAAGTCCGCAAGCAACGAGAGGATCACATCCATGTCTACAAATTCGTTAGAGAGAAGGTCGTCTGAACGGAAATCCGTGAGCAAGCGCCGCGTTGCCCTGCTCCTGCTGGGGCTGGCGAGCGGCATGGCGTCTGCCGAGACGACCGCCTGGAAGTTCGATGTGACGGGAACCGTCCCCTCTGCGGACGCGGCGCGGTTCTCCGATTCGGGCAACTGGACGGCAGGTGTGCCGGACGGCTCGACGTGGACGGCGGAACTGACGGGGGCGGAAGGCTCTCGCTACATCCTCCTCGACAGGGACATTACTCTCGCGAAACTGACGGGCACGTTTGCGTCGGGGAATGTCGTCTCGCTCTATGGCGACCATCGGCTGACGATGGACAATGGGACGTCGCGTGCGGACATCCGCAAGATACGTCTCTATGCGCCGGTCTCCGTGGCGCGCGACCTGCTGGCGGGGACGGACGCGAATTTCTGCGGCGATATCGGCGGTGGCACGTTCACCGTCAGCGGTGACCGGGTTCGCCACCGCCTGGATCTCTATGCGAATGCCGCCGGCGGCGAGCGTCAGAACCCCGGCGTGACCGACAGGCTGTACTTTGGCGCCGGCTCGCTGATCATTCATGCGCCGGTCGGATCGTCGGACGAAGTGACGGGCCTGTGGGATCAGACGGCCGGTTCGCCGTTCGTGTTCCGCACCGGGGAGGCTCATCCGATTCCCGTCGGCACGCTTGTGCGGGGGTCGGGCGTGCGCGAGGGGACTTTCGTCAAGCGGATATTCTCCGATTCGGCTGTCGAGCTGAGCCAGCCGGTAGAAGAGACGCTTTCGTCCAATTCGCTCGCCTTTGATCCGATCGCCCAGCGCGTCGTTCAGCGGATTGCGACGTTCGTCCGCGGCGGCGCGGCCCAGGCGGACACGCTCATGATCCAGAAAAGCCGTGCGGAAGACGACGTGCGCATCGAGGTCGGGAATCTCATCGCCAATCAGGACGGCGCGTTCCTTTCGTTGGATGTCGAGTCGTCCGCCTATCTTCCGGGGACGCTGGTGCTTCATGATGCCGCGACCCGTCCGCTGATGCTGCGTCTCAAGACCTGTTCGCTGGAGTTCGGCGAGGTTTCGGAAGGGAAGACGGCGGGTGTGCCGACCTCGACGGTCTTTATGGAAGGGGCAGGCAGCGTGGCCACGCTGACCGTGACGAACGGCATCTGCGCAGAGATTGGGACGCTTTCCAATCTGGTGGGGCGCCTCGTGAAAGACGGTTCCGGCACGCTCGTTGCAAGAGCGGTTGGCACGGAGGCCGAAAACACGGGCGCTCTTTCCGTGCAGGGCGGCGTGCTCCGTGTCACGGGAACTTCGGTGGGTGTGCGTTCGCTCTCGCTTGGCGCGGACGCGACGCTGGAACTGGACGCCACGGAGCTGTCGTGCGGCACGTTCCTCTGCGAAGCGGGCGCGCGCGTCGCCGGGATGGGGACGCTGGTTCTGCCGTCCGGGACGGAACTTTCGTCGGTCAAGGCCACGTTCGCCGCCGGCGTTTGCGTCCGCGTGGCCGGAGGTGTCGGCGAGGTGGCGTTTGCGCCGTCCCCTGCCTTGGCGCCGGATGAGGTCGGCAGCCCGGCGCTGTGGATGGACATGTCGCAGACCAACCGCATGGAGCTGTCCGAAGAGGACGGCGCGTGGCGCGTCCGCAAGGTCTTTGACGTGCGCGGCGAGGACGGCTATCCGTGTGCGACCAATGTCGTCTTGGCGCCGGCCTGGATTCCGCAGGGAAGCCTTGGCCATGTCTACTTCGAGTATGTCTCGACGGTCTCGACCGATGTGGCGCTGACGCGTACGCTGGTCTGGGATCGCCCGATCTCCGGCATCCGCACCGTGTTCGTGGTGAAGGACCCGATGGGGCGGGGTGGCCAGCTGTTAGGATCGACGGATCGGTTGCAGGGTCTCGGCCATTTCATGCGTCCGGGCGGCTTGACATGGGAGAAGCCGCTCTTCTACGCGAACAATAACACAAGGGGCGCGAAGAACGTCAAGGAAGGGCCGTTGTTCGTCAACGGCGAATCTGCCGACTGGACGAAGGGGCATCCGTATTCCGGCGGCGGAACGCTGTCGGAGGCCTATCAGCAGCTGCCGATGGTGATTGAGGTCGATCCGATCAACGAAGGTGCGGCGGCAGATTGCTTTGCCTTTGAGCATTCTGCGGTTGAACGAAACGGCGATCAGCGGCTCTGCGAGTGCGTGATCTATACGAACGAGCTGACGGCCGTCCAGCGCAGGGCCGTCACGCGCTACCTGATGAACAAGTGGATGGGGGCGGAGATCTCGTGTGTGCGCGGGCCCGTGTCCGGGGGCGGATTGGGAACTGTCGACACGGCCGTGGTTGGCGGCGTTTCGGTTGCCGAGGGCGAGAACGAATGGGCGGATGCGGTCAAAGGCGAGAATGCGTTCGTGAAGGCTGGAAAGGGGACGCTCTACGTGGAAGACTGGGTGGATGCCGCAGGCCGTCTGGAGGTTCGGGAGGGGACGCTTTCCCTTGGGTCGGGAATGACGGCGGATGAGGCCGGCGAAGGTTCCTATCTGCACGTCGATGCCTCGGATGCGGCTTCGCTCGTGTGTGCGGCGCGTGACGGCGGCACGGCGGTCACGTTGTGGGCAGACCGCCGTGGCGCGGGGCATCCCGTCGCCTCGACCTTCGCGGACACGACGAATTTTCCATCCTTGAAGACGGCTGAGGCGTTGCAGGGGCTTCCTGTCGTTGATTTCGGCCCGTTGCTGGCGAAGGAGTCGGATCCGTCCTGGAGCAGTCTCCGTGCGGCGACGTCCATGTACTTTGAGCCGACACAGGGCCTGCGCACGGTCATCATGCTTCTGGGCAGTCGGCACGGCGGCGGTTCGCTTGTCGCCGGAAATGTCGGAAAGCCCGGAAACGACAGCTACAACAGTGGCTATGGCCTTTTCCGTGGCGGCAGCGGTCATGGCGCCTCGGCCTCTGAACCTCTGTTCTTCGCGTCGGCCGCAAGCCTGAAAGGCCTGATGACGGTCGGCGCCTATCGTGCCGCTGTCAATGGCGAACCCGTCAACGTGACGACGGACGGCCTTTCCGGCGGATGGGATGTCGTCTCCTATGCGTCGGTCGGGACGTTTGGCGCGGGCGGCTTTGCCGGGAATCACTACAACCACTATTGCGGCGGACAGGAGATCGCCGAGGCGCTGATCTATCCGAAGATGCTGTCGTCGAATGAGGTGGCGCGGGTGGAGGCGTACCTGCGGGGCAAGTGGCTGGGCGTCGGGACGCCCGGATGCCGTCCGGCCCGCCTCGGTTCGGTCTGCGTTTCGTCTGGTGCGACGCTGGCCGTTCGCGGGAATCCGCTGACGGCTTCGGCGGTTTCCGGTTCGGGCGCCATCGACGGAGATTTGACGATTGCGTCCGAGGGAACGTTGGATGTGACGGTGGGCGCCGATGGCACCGTGCCCTGCCTTTCGGTGTCGGGAACTGCCGATCTCACGGCGGGCGGAACGGTTCGGCTGGATGGCGCCGTGCGTCGTCTCTCGGCGGGCGATCACGTCCTGCTGACGGCCGACAGCCTGAAGACTGATGCGCCGTGGGGCGTCTCTCTTGTCAGCGGACGCCTCTCAAAGGATCTTGCTTTGCGCGCTGTCGGCAATGCGCTGGTCTTGCGCGTGCTTCCGCGCGGCTTGGCGATCATCATCAAATAAGGAATCTCGACAATGAGACATTCGGGGAAGATGGTACTGTTGTTCGTCGGCTTGGCTCTGCTGGGCGATGGCCTTGGGCAGCCTGTCGAGGGCCGTGCGATGCCGCTGAAAGGCGTGACGGTCGTCGCGCCAGACGCCTATTGGCAGAAGCCGACGCGCCAGCCGCCGTTCTGCAGCAGCATGGATGCCGTCCTGCTGAAGATGCTTCAGATGAACGAGAACTGGGGCCTGGCGGCGGCGGTGGACCTGACGAACGCCCTGACGAAAGTGACGGGCGCGCCAGTCGCGCTGGTCAGGGAAAGCGCCGCGCACGCCTTCCGGGGGCCGGTTCTCCACTTGGGCGAGACGCAGGCGGCGAAAGACGCGGGCCTTGCGTCTGCGGACATGAAAAAGGCCGAATGGCGCATCGCGTGCGATGGCCTGCGCGCGTTCATCTGCTCGTCGACGGGCATGGGCGTGGCCTATGGCGTAACGGACTTCCTGTCGCGCTACGCCGGGTATCGGTTCCTGACGATTGACGGTGATGACCCGTTTGAAGTCCGCCCGGATGCGGCTGTTCCCGTCTGCGACTTCCGCCGTCATCACGCGATTTACGCGCGGCACTTCTCGTCGTTTGACCGCAATCATCCCAAGACGTCGCTCGCCTATCTGCCGGCCTATCTCCGTCGGCTGGGTCTTCAGCTCTCGCCTGAGGTCGAGCCGCAGGTTCGCCCGTCGGTTGCGTGCGGCGGCTACTGCCATACGTGGCTGCGCTACTGTCCGCCGGAGAAGTACGCGAAGGAGCATCCCGAATACTACTCGCTGTTTGACGACGGGACGCGCCATACGTCGGCGCCGACCATGCTCTGCCTGTCGAACCCGGATGTCCTTGAGATCGTCACGTCTCGCATGCTGGCGTGCATCGCCGAGGATCGTGCGAAGTACGGGAAGGAGGCGCCGACGCTTTATGACTTCAGCCAGCCGGACTGCTGCGACTTCATCTGCCGCTGCGCGGACTGCCGTGCGCGCGCGGAGCGTCATGGCGGTGACATGGGGCTGCAGCTCACGTTCGTCAATGCGCTCGCCCGGCGTGTCCGCGAGAAGCATCCGGACGTGACCATTCGGATCTTCGCCTATGTCTCGACCGAGAAGATACCGGTTGGAATCCGTCCCGAACCGAACGTGATGATCTGGCTGTGCGACCTCTATTCGCGCAGTGACCACCAGTTGCCGCTGACGCATCCGTTCAACCGCGAACGCCACGACCTCGTGCGCGACTGGAAGGCGATTGCGCCAAGCTTCGAGCTGTGGGACTACATGCTGACGGAAGACGACTTCCCCCAGGTTTCGGTTGATGCGCTGGCGGCTGACGCGCGGTATTTCCACGCGCTCGGAATCGACCGCATCTACCACGAAAGCCAGATGGGCGGGCAGGCGTTTTGGGAACTGGAGTACTATGTGCTGTCGAGAATGTACCTGGATCCGACCGCCGACCTTGAACGGACGATTGACGAATACTGCGCCGTTTACGGACGCGGCGCGGCGGAGATGCGACGTGCGATCGACTATCTGCGGAAGGTCATCGCCGAGAATCCGCCGAAGAGCGTCGACTCGTGGCATCGGCGCGGGCTCCCGTGGCGGACGATTGACGTGATGGAGGGCTTCCGTCGTTCCGTGCGGTTGGCCTACGCGGCGGAAGACCGCCCGAAGATGCGTGCGCGCATCGCGCTGGCCCTGCAGACCGTAGATCAGGAGCTGTATCGGCTGGGGGGCGGTCGGACGCCGGAAGGGCAGGCGCGTCTGCGCGAAGAGTTCTTGGCGTGCGCCGCAGCCGTGCGGGACGGCGGCTTCTACCATCCGTCCGAGCGGCAGGAGGCCTACCGGAAGACCGTTCGCAAGTTCCAGCAGGCAAATCTCCGCTTTGCCCGTCTGCCAAAGGCTCTTGAGGGCGTCCCGTCGTCTGACCTGAAGTGCTTTGACACGACCAACACGGGGATTTGGTCGAGGGAGCAGCGGCGCGTGGCGGATCCCGATTCTGAATGTGGAAAGGCCCTGCGCGTCGTGCCCGACGCGGGCGAGGCGTCGATTGGCTGGGTTCTGGCGCGCGATGCCGACACGAAGCGGGCGGACAGGCTGCCGCTGGCGCTCGAACGGAGCGAGACGTATCGCTGGTACCGGCTTGGCGTCTCCCGCGTCGGCCGCAGCAGTGACGTCTACGTGCCGGTGCATGTCGGGTTCAGGCTGGACGGGCAGTATGTCGAATGTGACGGGCTTGCGGAGGATCCCAACTGGTACGAGTACTGGATCTCGGTGAAGTGGAACGGCGATGCGCGCGCGGCAGAATTGTCGAAAGGCCTGTTCATCGACCGTCTGCTGCTGCGGCGCGTGCCGGCCCCGTCGCCGCCCCCGCCGCCGGCAAAGAAGGACTGGGGCTTCATGAAAGATCTCGCGACGCCTCCCGAACGCGCGCCGCGCGAGCGGTTTGCGCTGGTTGACCGCTACGGATGTGGCGAGGCCCTGCGGTCGGCGCGTGAAGACCTGGCGGACTTCCTGGGCGGAACGCGCGAACTCGTGCTCGCGCGCGGGCCTGTGGACGGTCGCGAGTCCTACCGGGTCGACGTGACGCCGGCGCGCGTCACGCTGACGGCCGAGGACGACGAGGGTCTGCGGCGGGCCATTTACCATTTCGAGGATCGCGTGCAGGCCGGAGACCTCGCGTCCGTGATGCGCAAGCCGTGGCTGCGGCACCGCTTCTCGCGCGGCTTCTTCGCGCCGACAAAGCGTCCGCCGCTCTATACGGACGAGCTGACGGATGACGTCGACTACTATCCTGACGCCTACCTGAACCGTCTCGCGCACGAGGGGGTGAATGCGATCTGGATCACCGTCATGCTGCGCGACCTGGCGGAAACGTCATTCACGGCGCGCGCGCCGGACGCCGAACGCCGCCTCGCGAAACTGGCGCGCACGGCGGAGAAGCTTTCCCGCTACGGCATCGGATTGTGGCTCTTCGCCATTGAGCCGCGCCGCGTCCCGGAAGACGATCCTTTTCGGCGGGCGCATCCCGAACTCTTCCGCCGCTTCTCGCCCTCTGCCAAGAGTTGGGTGATGTGTCCGTCCGAGCCGGACACGCGCCGTTATGTCGAGGAGTCGATGCGCGACATCTTCACGCGCGTGCCGAAGCTCGCCGGCCTTGTCAACATCTCGCACGGCGAACGCGACACGACGTGTCTCTCGGCGCTTCATCCGACGGGTGCCCGGCGCTACATGACGAGCGTGACGGAGCCCTGTCCGCGCTGCCGGGATGCCGCGCCCGCGCAATTGCACGCCGCCGTCTGCGCCGCGTTCGTCAGGGGCATGCGGGCGGGCAATCCGAAGGCCGAGATGTTCAGCTGGTATTACCATCCGCAGCCGGCGCCGTGGCGCGCGCAGTGGGTGAAGGACGTGGCGCGGCAGCTGCCGGACGGCGTGACGTTTGTCTACAACTTCGAGTCCGGCGTCTGCCAGAAGCAGGTCGGGCGTCTGCGCGAAGGGGGCGACTACTGGCTGGCGAACGCCGGCCCGGCCGAGCCTTTCCGCGAAATCGCCGCCTCTGTCCGGGACGGCGGCGGGCGTCTAGCCGCCAAGACGCAGACCGGCTGCGGCTTCGAGATCGCCACCGTGCCCTACCTGCCGGTGCCGGGGCTGCTCTGGCGAAAGTACCGGGCCATGCGCGAGCTGGGCGTCGACTCCGTCATGCAGTGCTGGCTCGTCGGAAGCTATCCGGGCGTGCAGAACAAGGCGGCCGGCGAACTCGCGTTTGAGGACTTCACGGGCGACGAGCCGGCGTTCCTCCGTCGGCTGGCGGCGCCGACCTGGGGTGATCAGGCGGAGGCCGTGGCAAAGGTCTGGGAGGCCTTTTCGCGCGCGTATGCGTATTATCCGCTGTCGAACAACATGCAGTATTACGGCCCGTTCAATGAAAGCGTCGCGTGGCCGCTGTACCCCGATGTCGAGATGAAGCCGATCTGGGCCTCCTGGAAGCCACACTTCCCGGTCTCGGGAGACGTGATTGGCGATGCGCTCGACACGCATACGCTGGAGGAGGCCCTGCTTCTGATGGAGCGGATGTGCGATTTGCCGGACTTGCGCGGCCTGCGCGCCGAGACGGCCGAGCAAAGGCGTGAAATCGGCCTTCTGCGCGCCGTGCAGCTCCATTTCGAGAGCGGGCGCAACGTCTACGAGTTCTACTGGCAGCGCCGTCGCGCGCTCACGGCCAGCCGCCTTGACGGCGACGCGGCGGCGGCCGTTGCGGCCATCGACCGCATGCGCGCGCTCGTGTCGGCGGAAAAGGCCGTCGCCGCCGAAATGCGTGTCCTGTCGTCCGCCGACGCGCGGCTGGGCTTTCACCCCGAAGCGGAACGCTACAAGTATTATCCGGCGCTGTTTGACTGGCGGATTGAACGCCTGACGGAAGCGGAGCGTCGCCTGGACGAGATCCGGGCTGTCTGTGCGCGCGGCGAACCGTATCCGGAGTCGACGTTTGAGAAGACGGCGCCTGTCTGCCGCGTGAATGGACCGGAATTTGCCGACAAGGGGCTGTCCTGGCGTGTCACGGGAGACGCGCGCGGGCTGACCGTGCAGGGGACTTGTTCGCCGGGTGTCGCGAACGATGCCGTGCATGTCGCGTTTCTCGACGTGTCAGGGACGACATTCGCCGACTTCTACGACATTCGGCGGGACGGGCTGGCGCCGCTGTCGGCATTCAGGACTCCCGATGAGACGCGCGCCGTCTGCACGATCCGCCCGGAGGCGGACGGAGGCTGGTCGTTCACGTTGACGCTGGACTCATGGAAGTGGAATCGGGACCGCGCGAGGCGTCCGGCATGGATTTACGTGCGCCGCCCGGCGACGGGCGCTGCGTGGCCGAAGGCTCCGCAAGACGGCGTGCCGCGCCACGAGCGCCTGAACCAGGACGTCGCCGGCGATGAGTTCGGGCGTCTCCTCTACGCCCCCGCCAGTCTTTCGTCCAAAACCGCATCGGTCATGCATAATCTATAGTCTGTCATAGCGGTTGATACTATCCTAAAAATCGCAGTTGAAATTCATCCGAATCTTTATAAGCGCACACGGAGGCACGGAGACACGGAGTTTCTTCAAGATATCGCACTTCGTGGCGTAATATACACTTTCATCCGTTGGGTGAACAGACAGACGCCAGACGGGGTAGTTGCTCAAATCTACTTGAAATCCGCTCATTTCTCCGTGGCTCCGTGTCTCCGTGTGAGATATTCAGTTTCCAACTGTTTTTTTTAAAAATTATACGATTTTCATGCGCATTTCGTCAACCGTTCGGCGTTTTGGCGCGATTTCGTTCGGCGTTTTGGCTGAATAGGAGATTTTCGTTGAATCCCTCATGTGAGGGAATTGCGGAGGCGTGAGGTCGTGTGATATACTTGTTGCATCATGTCAGTAACGCAACGCTTGACGCACAAGAGGAGTTCGGTTCGATGATGACGACGCTTTTGCTGGCGGCCCTGCCGCTCGTGCCGTGGCCGCAGGAGGTTTCCATGTCGGAGGGGGCTCGCCCCGTGAGCGACGCCGCGATCGCGCGTGCCGTCGCGTCCTACGAGGCCGCCGCGGCGGTTCCGGCGGAAGGGTACCACCTGACGGTCGGCGATTCGGGCGTCCGCATCCGGGCGTCGTCGCCGGCGGGCGCGTTCTACGCGGGCGAGACCCTGCGCCAGCTGCGCGGGGCGGACGGCCGCGTGCCGCACGTCGCAATCTCCGACGCGCCGAGGTTCCCGTGGCGCGGCGTGATGCTCGACGAGGCGCGGCACTTCCTCGGCAAGGAGGCCGTGCTGCGCCTCCTGGAGACGATGGCGTCGTTCAAGCTCAACGTCCTGCACTGGCACCTGACGGACGACCAGGGCTGGCGGCTGCCCGTGCCGGGCTACCCTGAGCTCACGCGCACCGTCCGCCTCGTCGAGAACCGCACGAACTTCCGCGACCTCGGCACGGGCGTCGTGCCGCCCGCCGCCTACACGCGCGAGGACATCCGTGAGATCGTCCGCCGCGCGGAGGAGCTGCACGTCCGCATCGTCCCGGAGGTCGACCTGCCGGGCCACGCGGCGGCCGTCCTCTCGGTCGAGCACCGGCTCGGCTGCTTTCCGACGCAGGAGTTCGCGGGCGGCGGCCCGGCGGACAAGGTGCGCAACGTCCTCTGCCCCGGCCGCGACGACGTCCTCAGGTTCTGCGAGGACGTGCTGGACGCGGTCTGCGACCTCTTCCCCGGCCCCGTCGTCCACGTGGGCGGCGACGAGTGCGACCGCGCGAACTGGAAACGCTGCGCGAAGTGCCAGGCGCGGATGCGCGAACACGGCCTCAAGGACGTCGCCGAGCTCCAGTCGTGGTTCACGGGCCGCCTCTGCCAGTATCTCGCCCAAAAGGGGCGGCGGCTTCTCGGCTGGGACGAGATCGCGGAGGGCGGGCTGCCCGCCTCGGCGATGGTCATGAGCTGGCGCGGCACCTCGACGGGAGTCCGCGCCGCGAAGGGCGGGCACGACGTCGTGATGACGCCGAACGAGTACTGCTACTTCGACTACGAACAGTGCCTCGCGGACGACCCCATGCCGTATCCTTTCAACTGGACGGTGCCGCTGCCGCTCGCGAAGGTCTACTCCTTCGACCCGCTGCGCGGCATCCCCGCCGAACAGGCAAGCCACGTCCTCGGTGCGCAGGGCAACTGCTGGACGGAGATGACGTGCACGCCCGCCGAGCTGGAGTGGAAGCTCTGGCCGCGCGCGGCGGCCCTCGCGGAAGTCCTCTGGTCGTATTCGGGGACGCGCGACTTCGCCGGCTTCTCCCGCCGCATGGAGGCTCGGAACGCGGCCCTGCGTGCGCAGGGCGTCAACGCCGCGCCGGTCGCGCTGTCGGCGAGGCCGCTTCCGCGCGGCACGCTGACGCGGACGGTCGACCGCCTCGACTACGCCTGCGGCGCGACGCGGGCCCGCGTCGCGATCGAAGGCGGCGACCTCGTCTTCACGGAGAACGGGAAGAGGGTCCGCGACTTCAGGAAGGACGGCCGCTTCGTCGAGCTGGACGTGATTGAGCATGCGCCGGGCGCGTACTTCGTGACGGCGCGGCGCGAGGCGAACGAGATTGTCGCGACGTTCCGGCTTGAGGGCGAAAGGGCCCTCGCGAAGGAGCGATGGGACTGCGCGGGGCCGGACAGGAGGCCGCTGGACGTCCAGGCCCTCGTCGATGCGGCAGCGGCGAAGGGCGGCGGCGAGGCGCTCGTCCCGGCGGGGCAGTGGCTGGTGAAGCCGTTCGAGTTGAAGAGCAACGTCACGCTGCGGCTCGACGACAAGGCCGAGATCCATGCGAGCGAGGATCCGGCGGACTACTCCGACAGGCCGGGGCGGCGGTGCTTTGTCTACGCGGAGGGCGCGACGAACGTCGCGGTCGTCGGGCGGGGGCTCATCGACGGGCATGGCTACCGCTTCCGCCAGCTGACCGCGCTGCCGGGCGAGAGCCAGCCGCAGGCCCTGCCGGTGCTGATGCGGTTTTCGCGCTGCCGGGGCGTGCGGCTGGAGGGCTTCACGCTCGTCAACGGCGGGGCGTGGAGCTGCCACCTCCGGAACTGCGACGGCGTCCGCGTGCGGGGCCTCAGGATCCTCAGCCACGTCAACAACACGAACGACGGCATCGACATCGAGTCCAGCAACGTGACCGTCGAAGACTGCGACATTGACACGGGGGACGACGCGCTGTGCTTCAAGACGGAGAGCGACCCGTCGTTCCCGGTCACGAACGTCGTCGTGCGGAACTGCCGTCTCGCGAGCTGCTGCAACGCGGTCAAGTTCGGCACGGGCACCTACGGCGCGATGCGCGGCATCCGCGTCGAAAGCTGCCGGCTGGCGCGCGCGCGGGGATGCTACGGGTTCGAGTGGCACCGGCTCAACCCCGGCGTCACGAACCGCGTCTCGGGCATCGCGGGCGTCGCCGTGGAGGTCGTGGACGGCGGGACGCTGGAGGACGTCGCCCTGCGCGACCTCACGGTGGAGGGCTACGGCACGCCGATCTTCGTGCGCGTGCAGCGGCGGCACGACCCGCCGCCCGGACGCGAGACGTACCTGCGGAACGTCCTCTTCGAGAACGTGACGGGCGTCGCGGACGGACGGATCGCCTCGTCGGTGACGGGCGTGCCGGGACGCCGGCCGAGCGGCATCACCTTCCGCAACGTCGACCTGACGCTGCCGGGCGGCGGGACGGAGGAGGACGCGCGGCGTCCCGTCCCGGAGCTGGAGACGGCCTACCCGGACGCGCACATGTTCGGGCACAAGGCGCTGCCGGCCTACGGGCTCTACGTCCGCCATGCGGACGGCGTGATGCTCGACAACGTGCGCCTGCGCCTCGCCGCGCCGGATGCGCGCCCGCGCCTCGTCCTGGACGACGTGACGGGCTTTTCCGAGCGCGGGGGCGAATCCGGGCCAGCCGCCGCGTCCGCCGCCGCTGCTGCCGGGCCCGCCCCATTCCCCGAGTTCGCCGCGCCGCGCGCCGTCACGCGGGGACCGCACGACCACTTCCTCGCGAACTACTTCGGCATCAACGCCTGGAGCCCCGACAACCGCCATCTGCTCGTCCTCGAGACCGACATCCGGGACAGGCTGCCCGACGGCGCGCCCTGCACGATCGGCCTCGTGGACACGGCGGACGGCAACCGCTTCATCCCCGTGACGACGACGCGCTGCTGGAACTTCCAGGAGGCGGCGATGGCGCACTGGCTGCCGTGCGAGAAGGACACGTTCGTCTTCAACGACCTGCGCGACGGGAGGTTCTGCGCGGTCGTGATGAACTGGCGGACGAAGGCCGAGCGCGTCATCCCCGGCTTCCCCGTGAGCGCGGTGAGCGAGGACGGCACGTGGGCGCTCTCGATCAACTACGCGCGGCTCTACCTGACGCGCCCCGACTACGGCTATGCGGGGGGCGGGCAGGACGCGCGCGCGGGCACGGTCTTCCCGGAGGACGACGGCCTCTGGCGCGTCGACCTGAAGACGGGCGAGGCGCGGCTGCTCGTCTCGACGGCGGCTGTGCAGTGGATGGTGCCGAAGGTCGCGTGGGACGGCTTGAGCTACCTCTGCCACACGGTTATCTCGAAGGACGGGCGGCGCGTCTTCTTCCTGTCGCGCTCCGTCGACCAGTCGATGGCCGGCGTGAAGAGCTTCCAGGGCGTGAACTGGCACACGACCGCCTTCACCTGCCGCGCCGACGGCACGGAGATCCGCCGCTGCTTCCCGGACGGCTGGGGCGCGTCGCACTTCAACTGGAAGCCGAACCTCTCCGAACGCGATGCGCGGACGATGGTCGTCACCTGCAAGTGGCTCGACAGGATCTACACGCACGTCGAGTTCACGGTCGGCGAGGAGAACTACCCCCGCCAGGTCGGCGGACGGGCGATGGACTTCGACGGGCACTGCATCTACTCGCCGGACGGGCGGTTCGTCTCGGGCGATGGCTACTGGGACGGGGACTTCATGCGCCACTGGAAGATGGTGCGCCTCGCCGACGGCGCGGTGCGGGACGTCGGCGCGTTCTTCGTGCCAGAGCCCTACCGCGACGTCTACTGTCGCTGCGACCTCCATCCGCGCTGGCGCCCCGACGGTCGGCAGGTCGGCTTCAACTCCGTCCACGAGGGCTCGCGCCAGGTCTACATCATGGACGTGAAGTAGGGCGTTCGCCGCCGCGTGTGCGCATCTTGGCCCATCGGCCCGTCGGTCGCGCGTCCAAGCCTATTTTCGCGCAGAGTCGCGAGCGGCGACGCGAGTCGCCTGTGGCCCGGAGCGACGGTTCGGGCGACTGTCGGGCCGACGGGCCAAGATGCGAACGCGCCTGTCGCGCAGGCGACTTGAGAATCGGGTGACCCACTTGCGCGGCAACGGGCGTTTTTGATATACTATACGCCAATTCGCCCACGGTGGGCGGGTTGAAGCGAATGAACCGAGGTCTCCATCCCACGGTCAAAGCGGATTGAACAACACACTTTAAGTTCGAAAGGAAACAAAAAAATGGATATGCCGACCTCCGCCCTCACGGGCGTCACCCTCAAAGACATGTTTGACGCGGGCCTCCACTTCGGTCACCAGACGAAGCGGTGGAATCCGAAGATGAAAGGCTACATCTTCGACAAGCGCAACGGGATTCACATCATCGACCTCCAGCAGTCCGTCGAGCTTCTCGACGAGGCTGCCCAGTTCGTGAAGGACGTCATCCTCGCCGGCAAGAAGATCCTCTTCGTCGCGACGAAGAAGCAGGTCGCCGAGATGGTCAAGGAGGCCGCCGCGAGCGCCGAGCAGTTCTACGTGACCGAGCGCTGGCTCGGCGGCACGCTCACGAACGCGAAGACCCTCCGCTCGAGCGTCAAGCGCATGCGTCAGCTGCAGGCCACGGCGAAGGCGAACGGCGGCGTGCTGTCCGAGCACAAGCAGGAGAACTCGATGCTCCGCCGCGAGCTCACGAAGCTTGAGACGAACCTGACGGGCGTGGCCGAGATGGCCGAGCAGCCCGGCGCCGTCTTCATCGTCGACTGCGTCAAGGAGGCGAACGCCGTCCGCGAGGCCGTCCGCCTGCACATCCCGGTCGTCGCGATCGTCGACACGAACGCCGACCCGGAGCCGATCGACTACGTCATCCCCGGCAACGACGACTCCGTGCGCGGCGTCGAGATCATTCTCAACGGCATCGTGAAGGTGATCAAGGACGCGAACACCGAGTACGGCGCGAAGGCCGCCGAGGCGAACGCGAAGCGCGAGGCCGAGCGCCGCGACCGCGAGGCGTCCGAGCGCGCCGCGCGTGCCGAGCGCAAGGCGAAGATCACGGCATCGCATCCGGGCTCCGGCGCGAAGCGTCCGGCCGCGAAGAAGGGCGTCGTCGCCGCAAACGTGAAGGCCGCCGCACGCGCCGCGAAGGAGGCCGCCGAGATCAAGGCGAAGGCCGACCTCGCCGCGAAGCGCCAGGCCAAGGTCGCCGAGGCCCAGGCCGCCGTCGAGGCCGCCGCCGCGCCGGCTGCGGCTCCGGCGCCAGCCGCCGAAGCCCCGGCCCAGGCCTAAGCCCGAACACGAGGCTCGGCCGCCACGGTGGCCGGGCCTCAACCCCACAACACAAACACTAAAACTTTTCAGACAATGAACATCACGATTGACATGATCAAGCAGCTCCGTGAGGCCACTGCGGCCGGCATGGGGGCGTGCAAGGAAGCGCTCAAGGCCACCGACGGCAACATGGACGAGGCGGTCAAGTACCTCCGCGAGAAGGGCCTCGCCGTCGCCGCCAAGCGCGTCGACAAGGAGTCGAAGCAGGGCATCGTCGCCCTCGCCGTCGCGGCGGACAAGAAGTCGATGGCGCTTGCGGAAGTGAACTGCGAGACCGACTTCGTCGCGAAGACGGAGGCGTTCGTCAAGTTCGTCGACGAGGCGGCGAAGGTCGCGCTCGACGGCAAGGACATCGAGGCGACGCTGAACGACGACTACAAGATGCTCCTCACCAAGACGGGCGAGAACGTGAAGATCCGCCGCAGCGAGCGCTTCGTTCAGGACGGCGCGGGCTGCCTGTCGGGCTACATCCACATGGGCGGCAAGATCGGCGTGCTCGTGGAGCTCGGCTGCGACAAGCCGTGCGAGAAGCTCGACGAGGCGGCGCACATGGTGTGCCTCCACATCGCGGCGAACGCGCCGAAGTACCTGAAGCCGGAGGACGTCCCGCAGGCCGAGATCGACGCGGAGCTGGAGATCAAGCTCAACGCGCTCAAGGAGCAGAAGGGCAAGCTTCCGCCGGAGCAGGCGCTCGTCGGCATCAAGAAGGGCATGGCCGCGAAGTTCTGCAGCCAGATCTGCCTCCTGAAGCAGGACTACGTCGCCGACGGCGAGATCACGGTCGAGAAGTACCTCGACAACGTGGCGAAGGAAGTCGGCGCGCCGGTCACGGTGAAGCGCTTCTGCCGCATGCAGCTCGGCGCGTAAGCGACACGGGCGGCCTTGGGGCCGCACACCACGAAAAGGACGCGACGGTTCCCGCCGCGTCCTTTTTGGTATAATACGCGGCCACATGGCGAAGGGCATCACAGAATCGACGGTCGAGGAGATCAAGGCGCGGATTGACCTTGCGGATCTCATCGCCTCGTACGGCATCGCCGTCAAGGTCGCGGGCGCGTCCAAGAAGGCGTGCTGTCCCTTCCACCACGAGAAGACGCCGAGCTTCCACATCAATGACTCGAAGGGCTACTACCACTGCTTCGGCTGCGGCGAGAGCGGGGACGCGATCAAATTCGTCGAGAAGATGGACGGCCTTACGTTCGTCGAGGCGGTGAAGAAGCTCGCCGACCAGTGCGGCGTGAAGATCGAGGCGACGGAAGACCCGGCCGCCGGGCGGCGCAAGCGGCTCTACGCGCTCTTGGCGGAGCTGACGCAGTTCTACCATCGGTGCCTCCTTCAGACGAAGGAGGGCGCGGCGGCGCGCGCCTATCTGGCGGAACGCGACCTCGGCTCCGAAATCCAGGAGGCCTACCAGATCGGCTACGCGCCGAACGGCGTCGCGCACATCCTCACGTGGGCGCAAAAGTACAAGTACACGCCGGAGGAACTGGAGGCGGCGGGCGTCATCAAGCGCGGGAACCGTCCCGGCGACCTCGGCTACCATCGCTTCGGCGGACGCCTCATGTTCGCGATCCGCGACAAGCAGGGGCGCGTCGTCGGCTACTCCGGGCGGCAGCTCGTCGCGTCGAAGAACTCCGGCAAGTACGTGAACTCGCCGGAGACGCCCGTCTTCAGCAAGAAGCGCATCCTCTATGGCTTCGACAAGGCCATGCGCGCGATTGCGCAGGACAAGAAGAACCACGAGGTCATCGTCTGTGAGGGCCAGATTGACTGCATCCGCCTGCAGACGTGCGGCTTTCCGAACGCCGTCGCGGGGCAGGGCACGGCGTTCACCGAAGAGCACGTGGCGATGCTGCGCAAGGTCGCCGACCTTGTGACGCTCGTCTACGACGACGACGGCGCGGGACACGCGGCGACGATCAAGTCCGCGCGGCTCTGTCTCGCGGCGGAACTGCCTGTGCGCGTCGTCTCGTTGCCGGGCGGGGACGACCCCGACTCGTTCCTGCGGACGCATCCGGCGGACGACTTTCGACGGCTGCTCGACAACGCCGAGTCGATCATGTCCTTTCAGGTGCGGGTCGAGCGCGCGAAGGAGCGCGATCCCGGCTCGGTCGATGCCGTCGCGCGCATCACGCGGGAGATCCTGATGACGATTGCGGCGTGTCCGAACGAGGTGCTGAAAGCCGCGATGACGGGCGAGGCGGCAAAGCTCTTGGGGCTGCCGACGACGGCGCTCGCCGAAGAGCTTGGCAAGGTCAGGGCGGAGCCGAAGCGCGTGCCGCGCCCGGCGCCGGCCGATGACCGTACGGACGCAGATGATTTCGACGACGTGGCGGCAGAAGCGGCGGTGGATGCGGATGCCGAGGCGGCGGCGGACGGCGCGGCACTGCCGGGCGAGGATGCGTCGAAGGCTGTGCCGCCGCCTCCGCGCGAAATGGCGCTCGGTTCATTCCTGCTCGCACACGAGTACGATCGGACGCTCGACGGTATGCTGGGCGAGTTCTTGCCGCCGTCCGTCTTCGCGCACGACTTCACGGCGCGGTTCGTCGAGACATGGCGGCAGGAATGCGCGAAAGGCGAAGACCTCTTCGCGGCGTTTGCGGACGCCCTGCCCGCGCGCGAACGCGCGTGGTTTGATGCGATGCTGCTTGCGTCCGACCGGTCTCAGGCGAGCGCGCTCTCGGCGACGGACATCCTGCAGGATTTCGTGCGTACGCTCTGGATCGAGGCGCTGAAGCGGCGGCGCGGCGCGCTGCCGGCCGTCGGCGACGCGGCGGCGGAAATGGAGCGCATGCGGCTGTCGCTGGACGTGCAGCGGCTCGCGTCCGTCCGTTGGCACACGGTCAAGGAGATCGTCCGGGATGCGGCTCAAGGTCGTTGACGTCTTGACGGACTCGAATGCTGGGCGGCCGGCCCCGACTTCTGGAAGGAAGACCTCGTGCGCTTCCCGGGCGGGTTCGACTTCCTCGTGAAGGAGGCGCGCGCGGCAAGCTGAACGGCGTTTCCTCGAAGAGAGGCGATTCCTTCGTCCGCGCGGGGCTGACGCAGGAAGTTGTCCACGAGCCTGCACGAGACGGCTCGAACCGAAAGAACAAGCGTGCGTCTGGAAATTGCAAATCGCGACGATGAAATTTGCAAAGGAATTTTTCGTCACGTGACGCTTCAAAATGGTAAACTACGCATGTAAATAAAAATGACGTGCTGCGGTCTCTGCCGCCTCGCGTGGCAGAGGTGAGGAACGCGCGGAATTGACAGGAGCAAAGCGCATGACATGCGCCTGACAACCAGAGAAAGGAAGACTCCATGGCAACAAGGACAACGAAACGAGAAAAGCTCCCGACGGCATCCCTCAGGGGGGGGGGGGGGGGGGGG
>CAKTZA010000004.1 GCA_934635045.1 uncultured Kiritimatiellota bacterium
CCCCCCCCCCCCCCCCCCCCCTGAAGAGGTGCCAGGCATCGTCCATGTCGCGCCTGTGCCGGAGATCGTCACGACCTTGCCTTTCGACGGCGCGAGACAGAAATTCGCCGACGACGTGAAACCGACGGACGGGAAGGTGACGATGTAGTCGGCCCCCTGATCCCAGAAGGACATCTTCTCCTGAGCCTGCGGAACATGTCCGAGCGACCACCGGTCAGGCTCATTCACCGCGCCGTCGTAGCCGCCGTCGCCCTTCTTCCATTCGTTGAGTGTTGTCGTTACCGCGCCATCGACTCGCGAAAGAGAGAGCGCGCACGCGAGCATCAGCAGATGTGAGACTTTATTCATGGCCATTGTCCTTTTTGCGACGAAGATGCGCGTATTATCTCAAAAAGGCGGCGAAAGCGCAAGATGAAAAAGTGCAAATTCCAATGAAGATTGTTTTTTATAACCAAACGGCAGATGCCGTCATGTCACGGATAAGAGACGGCGGCCGACTCAAGGCCGGGGATCGCGCCGGCCTTCGTCACCGTCACGCGCACGCACCGCGCCCCGGCGACCGACCGACACGCGGCCGTGCAGACGTCAAAGGCCCGCTTCGCCGCGTGTTCGATCATCAGGCATTTCGCCGCGACAAGCGCCGCGCGAACCGCTTCCGTCAGCGCGGCGTAGTCCACCGTGTCCGCCAACCGGTCGGTTTCGGCCGCCGTCGGGGGAATCGCCAGCTCGACGTCCACGCGCAGCTTCTGCAGCCGATGCCGCTCGTCGGCGCGTTCGCCGATGACGCAGAGGACCTCGATGCCGTTCAGCCTCAGCGTCATGTCAGCGTCCCTTCGTCCGAAGGGGCGCGCCGCCGCGCGGACGCACCACACCCGCAAAGGGACGCGGGATTCCGAGGTCGGACGGAATCCACCAGCCGCGCAGCGAAAGCTCGAACGGAAAGACGCGGATGCCGTCCGGCGCGCAGTTGCGCTTGAAGGCCTGCGTGAAGAAGCGCGTCATGAACGTCCGAAGCGTCCGCGCAACCGTCGCCGCGTCGAAGCGTCCGGCAAAACGGCGCTCGGCGGCCGTCTGCAAGTCAGCCGGGCCCATCTCGTTCATGATGAAGTTCCAGAGGAAGAAGTCGTGCAGTTCGTACGGGCCGATCCTGTCTTCCGTGACCTGGCCCTTCACCAGCTCCGGCGAGATCGGCGTGTCGATGATGTCCTGCACGGCCGCCGCCGCCTCACCCATCCCCCATTCGCTCGTCTTCCCTCTTCCCTCTTCCTTCTTCCCTCTTCCTTCTTCCCTCTTCCTTCTTCCCTCTTCCTTATTCCTTCTTTCCGCTTCTTCCGCCCACCAGGCGCAGACCTTGCGGACAACGGTCTTCGGAACGCCCGCGTTGACGCCAAACATCGACATGTGGTCGCCGTTGAACGTGCACCAGCCGAGCGCAATCTCCGAGAGGTCGCCCGTGCCGAGGACAATCCCGTTCACCATGTTCGCGCGATCCATGAGGATCAGCGTGCGCATGCGCGCCTGGGCGTTCTCGTAGGTGACGTCGGGCGTCTTGCCGTCGTGGCCGATGTCCTTCAGGTGCTGGCGCACCGATTTCGCGATCGAGATCGTCTCCAGCCGAAGGCCCAGCCCTTCACAGAGCCGGTCGGCGTTGCCCTTCGTGCGCGACGACGTGCCGAAGCCCGGCATCGTCAGGACGTGCAGACCTTTCTGGTCGTAGCCGAGCCGCTCGAATGCGGCGTGCGCGACGAGCAGGGCGAGCGTCGAGTCAAGGCCTCCCGAAAGTCCGATCACGACATCGCGGCAGCGGATCGCCTTCAGGCGGCGCGCAAGCCCCGCGACCTGCTTTGCAAAGACGGCGGAGGGCCGACAGGGGAACGGCGTCACCGGGCCTTTTTTCGGCGGGAGGCCGAGGTAGGCGCGATGCGCGGCAAGGGAGCCGAGTTCCTTCCTCATGGCACTGTCATTTCCCAAACGGCCTGACGGTCATGCCGGCCTTCACGCGGTGGCCGCCGTCCGCGACGATGCGCTCGCCGACCTTCAGGCCCTTCTCGACGAACAGCCAGTCGCCCACGAGGTCGCCGCGCGCGACCGACCGCCGTTCGGCGACGCCCTTCGCGTCCAGCGCCCAGACGTACGGCCCCTGCGTGTCCTGCAGGATCGCCGTCGGCGGAATCGCCGGACGCTTGATGCCGGCCTTGGCGCGCAGCGAGACGGCCACGACGCCGCCGGGCACGAGCCGCGCCTCTGCGTTCGCGAACTTCGCGTAGATCGCGAGCGTGTCCGTCGCCTCGTCCGCGAGGTTGTCGACGTACTCGACCGAGCCGTCGCCCGCGAACGGCGTCCCGTTCGCGAGCGTGACGGAGATCTCGACGTCATCGCGCTGGCGGCGCCCGCTTGAGGCGGCGATGTCGAGGAGCTCGCGGTTGGAGACGGCGAAGCGGACGCGGATCGGATCCATCTGGACGATCGTCACGAGCGTCAGCGACCCGGCCGCCACGTAGTTGCCCCGCGTCTTCGCCGTCGAGCCGACCTTGCCGGCGATGGGCGCGACGATCTTGCAGTGGTTGAGGTCGTCGCGCGCCGCGATGAGCTCGGCCTGCGCCGCCGCGAGCGCCGCGCGCGAGCTGTCGCGCTGCGAGAGCGCGTTGTCGACGGCGTCGAGCGAGACGGCGCGCGTCTCCAGCAGCTTCTTGTGCCGCTCGTAGCTCAGCTCGGCGTACTGCACGTTCGCCTTGCACTCCTGCAGCTTCGATTCGGCGTTCTTCACCGCCGCCTCGTACTTGATCGGGTCGATGCGGTAGAGCACGTCGCCCTCCTTCACGACCTGTCCGTTGGCGAAGCAGACCTCGCGGATTTCGCCCGAGACCTGCGGAATGACGTCGACCTGCGCGATGGGCACGATGCGTCCGGGGTAGACGCTGGCCTTCGGGTCGGCCCGCTCGACGACCTCGCACACCGGCACGGAAATCTCCGCCGCCAGCAAAAGCGCAACGGCAACGACGCTCATCTTTCACTCTCCTTCCTCGTTTCGCACGCCATCGGATGCCGCCGCCCGCTCGGCCGTCCGCATCCGCACTTCAAAATGACTTTGCTCATGATTCGCGTATTATACCAAAAAAGCAGACGGCGGATTGTTTACAACGTAATGTGCCAGTCGGGCATGGCGATTCAGTTCAAGACGCTCGCAGCCCGCAGATGTTGGATTCACCCCACCCCATTGACAGTGGATGCGGAAGTTCCGCTACCGGCCGCTCCTCGCCGAGACGTTCTGCGACGTCGAGCGCTCGGCGGGGACGTGCTACAGGGCCGCGGGGTGGATTCCGCTCGGCATGACGAGGGGCTTCACCCGGACGAACCGGCAGGCGTGCGACTTCTACGTCCCGAACGACAGGCCCAAGACGCTCTGGGTCAAGCCGCTCGCCCCGGACGCGCTCCACTGCCTGCGCGACACGCGCCGGCCGCCGGCGCCGCGAAGTCGCAGCCGTCGAACACCGTCGCCGTCGCGTCGTCCGCGAAGAAAGGCGGTCGCTCGTCCGATTCACCCGCCATCAGGCTCATCGTCACGTTCTCGAACCGAATGCCGTCCGCATGCCGAAGTCCGGCGTGACGACCTCGACCTTATTTCACTTCAAAAACAGCTGCTTCGTTCGGGCCGATCCGAATGCGGCCAACCGTCACATCACCGCGCCAAACCGAACCGATAGTCCCGTTTATCTTGATCGGGCATTCCATTGTGCGTGGCTCGAAGTTGATGGCGACGGCAATCGTCGTGCCATCCGCCGTCGGATGCTCCGTGAGCCCCACATACGGGCAGTCGCCCTTCTCGACCACATGCCTCACACCCGCGTATCTCGCCGCTTCACGAAAAACCAGGTAATAAGGCTGAATCGCCTCCCCTGTGAGGACGTCCGTGCGCGCAACCGTCTGGCTGTCAAGCGGGGCGTTGCAGACGAGCGTCTGACCCTTGCCGAGCCGGAAGCGCGTGAACGCCGGCTCGCCGTCCGCCGTCTTTCCCAAGACTTCGGCCTCGGCGGGCAGAAGACGCACTGTCGTCTTGTCAGAACAAGTCATCGGGCGATCCGGCCAGGCGTCCAACGTAAACGTGCGCACGACCGACGAACGCGTGCAGTAGTCGATCTTGACGCCCGCATGCTCTCGAAGGTGCGTCAGCCGTGATTCTCCACAGTAAAGGACAAGCCCTGTTGCGCCTTTGGAAATCCTGTCGTAAAAACGTTTTTGCGCGGGATATGAATAGCTGATATCCGCCTCCCCCGAACAGAGGATGTAGAAGTCCGCGTCGGGCAGTTCCCGTTCCGCGCCCGCAAAGGACGGGTTAAAGCCCGCCTGCCGTGCGAGGAGATAGGCCCCAAAGCCCGCCTCCCAGCCCGCCGTCTTTTCCGGCACGATGATGACCGCGTCGGTTTTCGCCTTCGGCAGTTTCCTAAACGGCAGAGCAGCGCGGAATTTCTGGAACGCCTGCATCTCCAGCATGACGGGTTTCGGCGAGAGATCCTGCCGAAGCATGCCCAGCTCCCGCTCACACGGCGTCAGCGTGTAGGGAGGGAAGTCCAGCACCTCCTGATCAGAGTTGCACCACCAAAGAACGCCTTTGAGGTCGTTCGCCCATGCGCTGAACATCGTTGCGCGCAACCCAGCTGCCGTCCGCTCGTCGGAAACGCAACTCGTCCCCAAATTGCCGATCTCCTCTACGAAGCAAGGCTTGCCGCCGAGGTCTCGGTAGAGGACGGACTCTGCCGTCGGGTGCAAGATCGTGCGCATCGTGTTAAACGCTTCCTTTCCACAGCCCGACACATAGAACTGGTACGGATGCGTGCAAAGGATATCGCATATCTCACCGTTTTGACGCAGATTGGAAGCCGAAGACTCTTGTGTCGAAAGACTGTGCATCCCCGAAACGATCGGACGAGAAGGATCAATCGCCCGAATCGCCATCGCAAGATGGTCCATCCAATTGTAGAACGCCGCCTGTCCCGCCTTAGACGCGCCAAGGCAATTGCATTCATTACCGTAATCCCATGCCGCAATGGCCGGATGATCCTTTAGTCTTGAGACAAAATACCGCACAAACTTCGTCTGCCAACGAATCGCCTCTGGGTCAGACAAGACATTCTTCTCTTCAAATACGCTCGGCACAAACTGTCGTCCACTCATCCAGCCCGTGATGAGTCCGACAATCAACTTGATGTTGTTCTTCGCCGCAACATCACATAGGAAACGGAAGCGAGTGATCATCTCGTCGTCAACCCCCGCCGAGTTCGGCAGGGGCAAGTTGTCCCTAAACCTGAATGAGCGGTAACTTCCGCCGCCATGGCAGTCACCCGTCAGAGGCTGGAAGTCTGGCCAGAGCGGGAAGACCCGCATGACGCGCGTACCGTACTTCGCGAGCGCGGCAATCTCGTTCTCAACCGTCTCCGGACTCCATGACGACCACATGTACATTCCCGCGTTTTTTGCCCAGTAGTTGCAGCCGACGAAGAATTCGCCGTCCGTGAAGATGTCGCGCGTCGCGTAATCCGGCGATGGTGCCGCCGTCAGCGCATTTGACAAGACAGCCGCCAAGGCGCCGACAATCAGTTTTTTCATGCTTTGCTTCCCTTTCATCATTATTGTTTCCTTGACAGGCTTTTCGGCATCGACCGCGCATGAACGCAGGGCATACGTAACGGGCGTCCAGTCGGTGGCGAGGGGTTCACCGAACTTGCCCCACTCGCCGACCGGGCGCACGACAAAGTGGACTTCGCCGCAGTCGGGAATCGCCTCCGCCGCGAAGCGGCAGACGACCGGCTCGACGTCCTTCACCGCCGGCAGAAGCGCGTTCGGCGAATAGACCCGACTCGACGCGACGGTGCGGACGACGTCGGAGATGCGCGATTCGCAGTCCACCTGAAAGTCGAAGGCCCGCACGCCGCCGTCCAACCCGTTCACCGGCGGGAACGCGACCTCGACCTGCGGATGTTCGCGGCCCGCGCGATCCTTCCCGGCAGCAATTCGTCGCACCGACACCGTGGCACCCGGCGCGAACTGCGGCGGACGCGATGCCGCAGCGCGCGGCTCCAGAAGGTAGGGCCGGTCCGACGGGTCGCCGAGCGGGATCACCCAGTCCGGCCCCAGCCGCAGCCCGTACTCGAAGTCGCGTCGCTCCAGCGTGATCCGGTCGTCGAAAACCTCCATCACCATCCCCTGTCGACACTTCCCGAAGTCCAGCCACGGCATCTCCTTGGACGGCGACATACGGTCATCCCACGCATGCCCGTTCTCGCGCCCCGCGAAAGTGAACTCCCAGCCACTCGTCGAACTGCACCCGATGGACGTGAACGCCCCCTGCCAAATCGTCCGCTCCTCCAGGAGCGAGAGGTGGGAGTGTCCCGAAAAGGCGATGCAGTTGGGGTAGTCCGACAGGATGCGCGTCGATGTCCCGTCGTCGCTCGCGGTATCTGCATACGGCGCGGAGCAGGTGCCACGCGGGTGCTCGTGCTGGCAGTAGAAGAACGGACGTGACGGGTCGAGTTCGGCACCGTGCGCGGCGAACCACGCCGGCAACGGATTCGGGTCGTTGGTGAGGCCACGCGCCAAGGGCAGCGTCCGCCCCTCATCCCCGACAATCGACACCCAGTTGCGCAGGACGAACGTGTAGCCGTTGACCTTCTTGACGACAATCGGGGCGTAGTCCTCGTGGAAAAGCTCGCGCCAGAACTTCTCGCGGTTGAAATAGAAGCCGAACTGCCGAGCTTCCTCGATCGTCTCGATGGGCCATTGTCCGCCGCCGTAGCAGAAGCCGTCCACGTCGTGGTTGCCCGTGAGGAACAGCCGCTCGACGTGCGCCCCGTCGGGGCGGCGGTCATTCGGGAAGACCTCGAACCAGATGCGCGCGACGTCGGCGAACTCGTTGTAGTGCCCCCACGTGGCAAGGTCGCCCGTGACGAGCACCGCATCGACCTTCCGGTCGCGGTAGAATTCCAGCGCGCGGCGCCAGATCTCGGCGGAGTGGTCGCGCTTGACGTGGATGTCCGAGAGGATCCCGACGCGCAGGTTGGGGCGTCCGGACGCGAACGCGGACAGTCCAACCGTCCCGGCCGCGCAGGCGGCCCCAACCACAAAATTCCGTCTTGTCAACATATCCGCGTTGCCGAAAAACATTCCCTTTCTCATGAACATGCTCCTTCACTTCGCACGGCTAGTCATCTCAAAAACGAGTTCGCCGCCCTTCACGATGTCGGCGTGGTTGATTTTCCAGTCCGTGACCGGTCGACCGTTGAGCGTCACCGACTTCACGTCCTTGTTCTCACGCGACAGGTTCTTCGCGACGACCGTGAACACCTTGCCGTCCGCGAGGCGCAGGGTCGCGCGCGGCACCTGCGGCGCGCCGATCACGTACTCGCCGCCGCACGGGTCGAACGGGTAGAAGCCCATCGCCGAGAACACGTACCACGCGCTCATCTGCCCGCAGTCGTCATTGCCGCAGAGCCCCTCCGGCCCGACGTGGTACTGCGTGTCGAAGACCTCGCGGATCCGCTCCGCCGCCCTCTCCGGGCGCCCGACCTGCGGGTAGAAGTAGATCACGTGGTGGCTCGGCTCGTTGCCGTGCACGTACTGCCCGATCATCCCGGAGATGTCATCCGTCGCGTTCGCCGTTTCCGCGCGCCGCGTGAAGAGCGCGTCCAGCGTCTCCACGAACCGCTCGCGTCCGCCCATCGCCGCGACGAGGCCGGGGACATCCTGCATGACGTGCCACGTGTACTGAAAGGCGTTGCCTTCCGTGAAGTCGTTGTCGCGACTGCCGCCGTGTCCGAAGGCGTACGGGTCGAACGGCGTGCGCCACGTGCCCTGCGTCGTCTTGCCGCGTGCGAACCGAATCGTCGAATCGAAGACGTTCCTCCAATTCTGCGCGCGCCTCCCGAAAAACGCCGCCGCGTCCGCCTGTCCGAGCGCGTCCGCGAACCGTGCGGCACACGCATCGTCGTAGGCGCACTCCAGCGTGCGCGAAACGGACTCGCCCTTGATGACATCGCAGGGGAAGTATCCGTAGCGGTCGTAGAGATCCCAGTTCTCCTTCGGCTTGCCGGGATGCGCAACCGTGAGCGTGTTCGTGATGGCCTCGAACGCGCGCGTCGCGTCGAAGCCCCGAAAGCCCTTCAGGTAGGCATCGACAATCACAGGGACAGCGTGATTGCCAATCATGCAGTCCACGTTCTTGCCGCCGTAGGTCATGACGGGGAGACGCCCGAACGCCCGATAATGGGCGAGCAGTGAACGGACCACGGGCTCGATGACCTCTGGCGCCGCGAGCGCGTACCACGGCTGGGCGGCGCGGAACGTGTCCCAAAGCGAAAGCGTCGTCAGGTACGTGCCGTCGGGCGAAACGCCGACCGCGCCGTCTGCGCCACGGTAGCGTCCGTCGGCATCCGCCCAGTCGTTCGGCTGGAGGTAGAGGTGGTAAAGGGCCGTGTACCAGTTCCGCCTCTGGTCGTCCGTCCCCTCGCAGGTCGTGCGGGCGAGAATCTCGTTCCACCGGGCGCGGGCCGCCGCGCGCACGGCATCGAAGTCCCAGTCCGGAATCGATGTCGCCACGTTCGCCACCGCGCCGTCTGCATCGACCGTCGAGAACGCCGCCTTGACGAGAAGCGGCTGATCTACAGCCGGGAAGACGGCCACGAAACGCGACGCATCGTTCGGCGCACCGCGCACGGGCAGACGATCCAAGCGCGTCCACGGACGACTGAACCGAATCGCGCAGCCGATTCGGCGACGCGAAACCCAACCGCTTCGCCAGAAATCGGCCCGCAGCGTGTCCGAGCCGTCCGTTCGCGCGTCGATCGCCTCCGTGGAGACAGGATGCCACCGATCGTCGCCCAGCCCGGCGGAGAGATTCACGAGAACCTTGACTTCGCCGTCCCGGCCGCCTGAGATCCGATAGATTGCGGCGCGCTTCGCGGCGGCGACTTCGACCGTAAGCCCGTCGTCCGGCTGCGCGACGCGATAGTAACCGGGCGAAGCCGACTCGCGCCCCTTGTCGATTGCGCGCCGGGCCGGCTCCGCGCCCAATTCGCCCGTGAACGGCAGAATGCGCACGTCGCCGTAGTCGGGGCAGCCCGTGCCGGACAGGTGATTGAGCGAATAGCCGAGAACCGACGTGTCGCCGTACTGGTAGCCCGAACAGTGCGCCCAGTCGCCCGCGCCCGTGTCGGGCCCCGCCTGCACCATCCCGAACGGCACGGCGGCCGCCGGGTGCGTGTGGCCTGTCCCCGACGTCCCCGTGAACACGTCCACCCACGAAGCCAGATCCGCCGCCGCGAGATCGGCCGTCGTCGCGGCGTGAAGGATCAGCGCGCGCGGCATCGGCGACAGCGGGAGCTCGACCACGCCACCCTCGATGGGGACGGACGTGCGGTTGCCCATGTGGTCGGCGAGTTCCGCACGGATGGCATCCGTCCGAATCCGAACCGGCGTCTTCTCCGTCCGATGCCAGTTCCAGCCCGCCAGCACAAGGCCGCAGAAGCCGGGCTTCGCGCCCTTGAAGCGGTAGAGGTGCCGTGGGTGTTCGGAGATGAGCCGCCCATCCGCGTCGAGGCCTGAAAAGATCGCCGTCAGCGCGGCGAAGGCGGCGTAGCCGGCGCGCGGATGCAGGTCGGCGGTCAGCAGCCCGTAGCCGGACTCCTCGCCGTCCCGCCAGCCGGTCGCGCGCAGGTTGTACCAGATGTAGTCCCGCGCGCCCCACGACCAGGCGTAGAGAATCTTCGCCCACACCGTCCGCGCGACATCCTGCTCACCGCTCCACCAGCAGCTCAGCCCCGTCTCGTGACTCGACCACGGCCGTGCCGCCAGCGCGGTCTTTTCACGCAACGGCAGGAAGTCCCCCTGCAGACGCTCGACATACGCCTCGAACAGGCCGTGCCCGTGCAGGGCCCAGACATCATAGAGTTCGGGGCGGTCGGCAAAATGCTCGATGACGCCCTCATGCACAAGCGGCTTCGGCCAGTCAAACAGCGTCCGGCTCGTCATCGTCGCCCAGCCGCAGGTCGTGACCGTGGCCGTCGGACAGCCGGCATGCACGCCCTCGTACCCTTCGCGCAACGTCCGCTCCGCCTGTTCGAGGCTGAGCGTGTGCGCGGGCGTGAGATCCCATTCGTTGCCGATCTCGTAGTAGTCGATCTGCGTGCCGTAGCGCGACGCGAGCGCACGGCAGAAATCGCGGAACACCCCCGGCGTGGCGGCCATCTTGTAGCGGTGGCGCGTCGGATTCACCGTCTTGAGCACATCCCTGTCGATCGCCCACTCCGGCGTCCCCTGAATGATCGCGTCCACGGCAATTCCCGCCTCCTGTGTCATGCGGATGAATGCGTCAGCGTATGTCCAGTCCCACGTGTCCTCAGTCGGGCGAACCGAGCCCAGCATGAAGCCGCCGTCCACGCGGCAGAACTTGGCGCCGGACGCGACCAGCGCCTCGAACGCGGGCTTCAGCCAATTCGGCTGGTAGCGCTGTCCGTGGAAATTGATGCCCATGCGGAACTTCGGCTTCTCCAGGCGCAGCCCGGCCTCGTGGAGGTCAATCCACGCGAAGCGCGAAGACTTGGTCGCCACGGAATCGTCCTCGCCCTGGACTTCGGCCTCGGCGAACCACAGGCCCTTCGCCGGAAGCGGCCACGCGATCGGCAGACGCACCGTTTCGCCCGGCCGCACCGCGCGGTCGAACGACATCTCGAACGCATGGCCGAAGACATCGCGGAACCGCAGGATCGCCCGCCAGGTCCGCACGTCCGAAGACGGGTTGCGGATGACCGCGACAGGACGCTCCTCCGCGCGTTCCGAACGCACGACATGGAACCTGTTCCCCGTCTCGACGTCAAAGCGGAACGCCTCCGCCGATGTCTGCACGAACTCGCCAGCGGCCTCGACGACCTTCCACTCCTCAGCGGGTGCCGCGCCCGTGAACGCCAGCTTCTGGAACTGGTAGCTCTGGCCCGCCGGCAAGGGGTCCGTGAAGCGCACGAGGCCATTCGTGGCCACGGCCGTCAGGTTTGTCGAGAAGCCCTTGCGCGAGAGGTTGTCCGGGTTGCACGTCAACGCGAGCGACATCTCGCCAGCAAGCGGACGATCCAGCCTGAACGCCAGCCGTCGCGCGGGCGGAAACGGCCGCGCGCCGGGGAACGTGACATCGGTCGAGATTCGTTCGAGGGAAACAACCATCGGCGCGACCACCGGCGGCGGCGTGTCGTCCTCCATCCGCACGAGGACGTATTCGCCCGGCCCCGTATTCGCGCTGTACTCGAAGGAGAGGGCCGTCAGCCGCAGCGGCGCGTCGATGACGCCGTTCGCCGACGTGCCCCACTTGCCCGAATAGCCGTCGGCCTTCAGGTCGAACTCGAAGCGGACGACCGCGTTCGAGGCGTCTTCCCGGATGCGGCTGACGCGGTACTGGAAGCACTCGCCGTCACGGTCGGTGAACTGCAGGTAGCAGGACTTGCGGACGCGAATGAACGGCTCGCGGCGAACGACGAGCGCCATGCGGCGGCCGAGCCACGGACTCGCCGAACGGAAGCGCTCCGGCAATGTCAGCGACGTCCACCAGAACGACTCCTTCGGGCTCATCTTCTCGGCGTCGAGCCGCACGTGCACGCCGTCCGGCTCGACCGTGACCTGCTCACGCGCAGCCGCCTCGTCCAGATAGCGGCCACGCCCCACCCGATAGTCGCCGGGGACGCCGTCGAAATCAAACAGCGTCACGGAGGTGACCAACACCCCTAATGCAGCCAGCGTCATCAATCAAGCTCCTTTTCCAAAGGCAATTCCGTCAGCGCACAACCAGCACAAGCCCCCGGTCAAACGGGCTTTCATAGCAGCCGAGGTCAACAGCCTGCCCCTGAACGCGCGAAGTTCCAGCCAGATCCGTGTCCTCCGCCGTCCAGCCGGCGTTCAGTCCGCGATTGATGGCGCGCGAGCCCTTCCGCAGCGCGTACGGCGGGAGCGCCGGATCTGACATGCCGACAAAACCGACGTCTGCGACTTTCCGGAACTTGCTGAACTGCGTCGGATTGTTCTTGCTGTATACGGCGTCGTATGTCACATAGACCGCATTGCTGACGAGATTCAGGCACGGGCTTGACTCGACCTTGTAGGTCGTGGCGTTCGCCATGAAGTCACAGGGGACGGATTCGCCGGACGCGGCGCTCGCTTCCGTCGCGACCCTGTTGCCCGAGAAGATGCTGTTGACGATGACGTTGGTGGACGGCAACCCCGCATCGGCGCGGTGCGCGAAGAACAGGAAGCCGTCATGCTTGCCCCAGTGGCGCAGCGTGTTGTCGGCAAATGTGCAGTTGACGATCGGCACCGTCTTGTTGGACTTGTTGTAGATGAGCACGCTTGTCGAGCAGCCGGCGAACAGGCAGTTCTCGATCGAACCGGATTCGCGCCAGCTGACGAACGTGACGAGTCCGTCCTCGGCAGATCCCTCGCCCGCGAAGTAGACGCAACGGTCAAACGTGCAGCGGCTGAACCGCTGAACGCGCATGTCGCCCCAGCCCCGGAAGATGCAGTCCGTGGCGGACTGCGCGTTGTTGACGTGCGAGCCGTTCACCGTCGCCGTCTTGTTGGTGTTGCTCTCAAAGAGGCAACCTTTGAACGCGCCGCCGTAACTGTTCAAGTAGACACCACCGTATTCTCCGTCGCTGACGCCATTCTTGAAGGTGCAGTCCATGGCCGTCTCCAGCCCCGACGCCGCATACAGGCATCCGCCCTTTTCGACAGCGCGATTTCCGTCAAAATCCGTCCCCTCAATCACGTCAATCGTCGCTAAGGCATAAAGGCCGCCGCCGTTCGCCGTCGTAGCATTGTCCCTGAAGACGCAGTCTTTGACGCTCTGAAAATAGTTCTGACAGTAGAGTCCGCCGCCGTTTGCCGCATGGTTGTCGACAAAGACGCACTTCACGAAGATGTTCGTCAAACCTTCATCCGTGAACCCGACGGCGCCGCCGCCGTTCGCGCGCGCCGTATTGTTCGTGAACAGGCAGTCGTAGGCCGTCAATCCGTAGGTTGCGCCGCCGTTCGCCGCCGCCGCGCCACGGAAGACGCAGTTCGTGGCAAAACCCTTGCCAATGCCAGAGAACGCAATAACGCCGCCGTTGCCGTTTTCACCCGCATCGCCGCCCTCGAACGTGACATGCTGAAACTGCGTGCCGCGCCCGCTGCCATAGCAATAGACGAGCCGCGCGGCTGTACCACCCTTGATGACGAGTTCATGCTTTGGATCGCGTGCGCTCCAGTGTTCATCCGTGTACCAACCGTTGCGGAATCTGCAATTCGCCGCCGTAATGACGAGGTAAGCCTTGGTTCCGTCCGGCGCCGTCATCGGCTCTTGGCCGCTAAGATCGTAGGTTCCGGGCCAAATGTCTACCCAACGCTCTCCTTTCTGAACGGCCTCAACAAGCTTCTCGACCGAGTCAATTACCGCCTGCGTACTCAGCGCCAAGCCCGTGCAGAGGACGAACACTCCGATCTTGCAGTTCTTCATGATTTTTGCCTTTCTTGGTGATATGTTTGCTTGTGATGTTCTACAGACACCTGTTGATGTCCTTACTTGTCCGTACTTACAAATTCAAGATTATCAATCCACACCTTGGTGTAGACGAAATTGTCCACGTCGAACCAAATCTCGTCCACTGCCCCCCGCCAGCCGGATGCGGACGAGAGGTCGATGTCATACGAGTGCCACGCGCCATCGGGAATCGTCTCGAACGACAACCGATTCGTCTTCGTCACCGAAATCTCGTCCTTCGCGGCATTCACATGAATGATGGGGTTGCCTGGGGTCGACCAGATCAGCGAGCCCCCGCGCTTGCGGTCAGGATACTTGTGCGTAAACCATGAGGGCACGCCGCGCGGGTCAGGCAAGATACGCGCACGGAAGCGTAAGCGCGCGTACGTCTGCGCGTTGAACGGCGCGACCTTCGTGCAGACGGCCGGGAGACCGCTCTCGCTACGGAAATAGTGAAGTGCGCCAGCCTCGTTCCGCACCGAGGCCGTTGCATAGGGATTTCGGCACCACCCCTGAACACCCGCATCGAAGTTCCACGACGTCACGGACGGGCGAACAATCTCCGGGAAATCGTAAGGGCCGCACCCAACGTCCTGCGGACGCACGTTCTTCGGCCACCCGCCAGTCGGCTTCTCGCAGAAGACTTCCCGGATCGCGTCATACATCGCGAACCCGTATTCCTCGTTCGGCTCGATGTAGCTGCCTTCCTGCCACTCGTTGATCGGGGCGATGATGCAACGCGTGAAGCCGTTCGTCTCGCAGAACGCGCGGCAGTCGGAGAGGATCTCGCGGAACGCCTCTGGCGTCCGGTTGCGGATGACGCGGGCCTTCTCGAACGAGCGCGGCTGGTCGTTCCATCCCGTGGGGACGATGGGCCAGAACGGGAACGCCGGATCACGGCTTGTCATCGCCCACCAGCGGTTGACAGCCGGACGGATCAGGGAATAGCCGAAGTTGTCCTTGCGGTCACCTGGTTGCCGCGCCTCGGGCGCGAGGTTCCACGCGATCGTGTCGAAGTTGTAGATCATCTGTGCCGAATAGCCGGCCTCGCGCGGCACATTCACCAAACGCGGATCATACGATCCGCCATGGTACATATCGATGAAATGGATGCCGGGGAATCCCGCCGCGCACACCAACGACTGCATGAGCGCAATCGCCCGCCGTAACCCCTCTTCGGCCGTGATCTTCTCGCCGCGTCGGGCCGCCTCCTCCGCGAAATCTTCGCCGAACCGGTCGGACGCCCAGATCACAACGACGGGCTTTCCTTCGATGCGGTAGTAGCCGGGCGTACGGAAGTAGTTCTCGATCCAGTACTGCACGAGCCGCCGTGTGTCCGCCTCGTCATGGGCGCCAGGCTCGTTGTGGTTCGCGTACATCATGTACCACTTGAGGAAACGTCGGTGCTTGGCACGATCATACGCCCGCACCCAGTGCTCCAGTCGCCGCTCGCCGCGATTCCAATACCAGTCCACGCAAAACGCCGAGATGCCATGCTCGACCGCCCACTTAATCTGCCAATCGACGACTTCGGGATCCGTCTCATCGTACCAACCGAGCAGTGGCTTGAGATGCGGCCGTGTCCGTTCGAGGAGATCCCATTCCCACCGCTGTTCCGTGCCGGGGTAGTAGAATGCATGCACCTCGACCGCGCCCTTGACAGGCTGCGGCGTCGGCACGCGCGGCGGCAGGACGAAATCGGCAATCGTCCGCTCCAGCGCGGTGATCAGACGGCGCGGCTTCCCGTTCGACCGCCAGATGCTATGCCCGGAAAGTCCCAACTCGATTTCGCTAGGATATTCGTAGAATTCAACGGGATTGCCGGCGTCGCGATACGCCTTCTCGAAATTCCGGGCCGAAGCAATCGGGACGACCTTGTCGCCCGTCGCGTGCGTTAAGAGCACGGGCGGGCCATTCGGGCGGATCAACCGCAACGGGTTCATCGCGTCGAGCCGCGCCGCTGTCGGGTCCTGTCCACCGAAGAGCGCACGATAGCGTTCCGGATTCCGAGAAAAGTCAGGCATCGGATCGACAATGCCCGAGATGGACACGATGCCAGCAACCCAGTCGGACGGCAGGGAAAGCCCCGTCCACAACGCCAAATGCCCGCCCGCGCTGGCTCCAGCAATCCAAATCTTTTGAGGCCGGACGCCTGCCGTGTGTGCAAACGCCTCAGTGAACATGAACTTGGCAGACGCTACGCAGTCCTCGCCACAAGCCGGCCACGGATGCTCCTGCGTCGCCAGCCGGTAGTCAATGTTGTAGACGGCGAAGCCCAAGTCTCTCGAGAAATAATCGGCAACGCCCACGACGTCACGACGATTCATCTCTGTCCAGCCGCCGCCGTGGATCAGCAACAGACAAGGCGTGTCCTTCGTCACATTCTTTGGCAGATGCAAGTCCCCTGCACCCAGCGGCAAGACAATAGCGAGTAGCGACAATGGCATCATTCTGACATGTCCTCTTTCTCCGGCGTGACGACCTCGACCTCGACGCCGAGGGCCTTGCCGAGCTTTTTCAGTTCCGCCGCGTGGTGGCCCACGCCAAGCGCGAAGTGGTGCGTCGGCCCCGCGAGCGACCAGCGACGCAGGAACGTGCGCACGTCCGGCAGGAACCGGCCGTGCGTGTTCGTGTTCCCTGTCGGCGGAATCGGCCCCTTCAGCGACTCGCCCTCGGCGACGACGAACTTGAACGAGCCGTCCGCCTTGAGTCCGAGCGACATCATCGTAATCGGACCTTCCTTGATGTTGAACTCGACGCCCGCGCCCTTTCCGGGCTTGCCATGGTATTTCTTGAGCGAACGGAGCATTGGCTTCTGCGCGGCAATGTTGAGATGGTGCGGCCCGTCGTGCCCGACCAAGACGGTGTCGCGCGCGAAGTCGATCGGATGGAACTCCGCGAAGCTTCCGCCGATTTCAAGACGATCGAAAATCATCATGGCGATGCAGTTCTTGAGGTCGAACTCGCCGCACATCGGGAAACCCGCCGCGGTCAGAAGCGAATTGCCGACGATGAAATTCGTGACGAGCTCGCGCGTCAGCGACCCCTCCTCGCCCTCGTAATAGTAGGCGAATCCGTCGAGGTTGCGTTTCGCGATGAACTTCTCCAGCGCGCATGCCGCCTTGGCCGCGATGTCAAGGTCCCTCTCGGACAGCTTCTCGGTCCACGGGTCGCTCACCGGGTCGGGCGTGTCGAAAAAGGAGAGAATGCGCTTCTTCATGGCCTCGACGTCCGCCGCGACGGGTTCGCGGTAGTAGGGCAGGATCTCGTCCGGCTCGCAGAGCGCCACATGGCAGCCAAATGTCCGCGAAACCGCCGTCGGATCGACCTGCAGGTCGTACATCGCCTCCAGGACATGGCCCATCAGGCCGATGCGCGCGCGGCGGAGGTCATGCAGGACATGCGCGACCGCACACCACTGGCGGATCTCCTCGTCCGCCCGCGCATCGCCCGTCAGCTTTCCGATGACTGCGTCCGCGACGGGCTTCCCGTAGCGGATCGCGACGCCCGTGAACTCCGGCACGGAGCAGAGGTCGTCGTTCAGCAGCTGCCTGTAGATCGTCGCGTGTTCATAGTCGAGACGGTCGTCGGGCTGGAGCGCGAAGAGGACGATCGGCACGTTCAGCTCACGGACGAACGGCGCGAACGTCGAGCTCGTCGCGTACGTCACCATGTCCACGAAGAGGATGTCGAGATCGGCCGCCTTCATCGCGGGGACCATCGCCTTGGCGGACTGCGGATTGTCGCTCATGCCGAACCGCGTCACCTTCACCTGATGCGCTTCGACCTTGCGGGCGAAGACGTCTTCCTTCCTCTTCATGTCGTCAAGGAGTCCCGGACACTGCTTCCAGTAGGTGTCGAGGCCGACCGAGACCAGGCCGACGTTGGCCGTGAGCGGCTTGCGACGCGAAATGCGCAGGGCGGTTCCGGAGGCGGATGCCGTGAACGCGGCGAACGACAGCGCGACCGCGAGAAGCGCGTAACAGCGGATGCGTAGACCATTCCCAAGTTTCATGGCGCGTATTCTATCACACCGCACATCGCGAAAGCAATGCCTCATTTTGACAAAAGTTGCGCTTTTTGACAAAACGAGGCAAGACGCCGCAGCCGCAGAAACGAGATTTTGATACAATATGCGCATGAAGAACACCTACCGCTACTTTCCCGTCACGCCCGCGCAGAAGAGCTGGGGGCTGTACGTGACCTGCGCCGGGCACCATACGGTCCGGCCCGGCGACGTCTTCCCCTCGCCGCAGCACCCGGACGAGTACTACTTCACGTGGGAGCGCGGCCGCACCCTGCGCGAATGGCAGCTGATCCTGCTCGAAGCGGGCGAGGGAGAGGTCGAATTCAAGGACGGCACCGTCACGGCAACCTCCGGCTCGCTCATCGGCCTGCCGCCGGGCTGCTGGCACCGCTACCGCCCGAACCCGCAGACGGGCTGGACGACGGACTGGATCGGCTTCGGCGGCGACCTCGCCGACCGGCTGATCGGCGGCGCGGGGTTCGGGCGCGGCGGCGTCCGGGTCTTCGGCGCGAACGCAGCCATCCGGCAGACCTTCGCGGCGACGGTCGCCGACCTGCTCTCGACAGCCCGGCAGACGCCCTTCGCGGCGGCCGCCTGCGTACCGCCGCTCGCCGCCGCCATCCTCGAAGCCCCGTCCGCGCGCGCCGCCGGCGCGGCGCAGTCGGCGCTCGTCCTCCGGGCGCAGACGCACATCACCGACCACCTGCGCAAGACCGTCGACTTCGAGGCCCTTGCGCAGTCGCTGGGCCTCACCTACCGCGCCTTCCGCTACCTCTTCCGCAAGGAGGTCGGGCTGTCACCCCTGCAATACCAGCTGGAGCGGCGGCTCGTCCGCGCGAAGAACCTGCTGGCGTCCAGCGACCTTCCCGTTCGGGAGATCGCCGACGCGCTCGGCTTCAACTCGACCTGGTACTTCTCGCACTTCTTCCGCCGCCACGCCCGCCAGTCCCCGGCGGCCTACCGCAAAAGCCACCGCGCCACGCGCTGACGGCCCCGGCGGGCGGCAGACGCCGCCGCCACGTCAGACGCCGCTCAGGAAAAGGGCCAGCTGCGCGCAGGCGACGGCGTCATACAGGCCGTCGTGCCACGTCCGCCCGTCCATCTGCGGCACGCACCCGAACATCGCGCAGAGGTCGCCGAGCGCATAGGACGGCAGACGCGGGTAGCGCGCCTTGGCGAGCTTCATCGTGTCGACCCACGGCCCCCACTTCGTGAGCGGCGCCGCGCGCGTCAGGATCGTCCGCTCGCAGGCGATGTTGTGCGCGACGAGACGCCGCCCCGCGAGTTGCGGAAACCACGTCTCGAACGCGCTCTGGAGCGTCCCCAGGGCGTCGCGCTCGTGCGCGCGCGCCGGGGCCCCCTCGACGTCGAAGAAGAACTCGCGCGTCTCGGCAATCGCGCCGTCCCGCACGACCGCGATCCCCAGCTGCCAGGGCTCGTTCGCGTTTCCGCCCTCATAGCCGGTCGTCTCGAAGTCGATCGCCGCGAATTCCTGCATGGCGATGCCCTCAGCCCTACCAGGCGAGCGCGCCGAGGGCGTCCGCCATCAGTCGCGCGGCGTGCGCGTCGCGCACGGCGGACGTCGACGAGCCGAGCACGACGACGATCGCGCGCTTGCCCCTGCGCGTGCCCGTCAGGACGACGGACGAGCCGCCCGCGAGGTTGACTTCCTCCTTCGCGATGTCCTCCGCCGTCATCACCGCCGCCCGGAAAAGGCGGTCAATGGCCGCACTTCTTCCACCTTCGCTTTCTCCTTCTTTCTTCATCCTTCTTGCTTCCTCGACGTAGTCGAGCATCCCCTGGTAGCAGCTCATCATCTCGTAGGCCTTCCAACGGTTGTGCTTGATCACGTAGCCGCCCGAGACGTCCGCGACGTTGCCGTGTCCGTTGCGGTCGGCGACCGAGACGCCCTTGAGCGCAAGGTCGACGAGGCGCGGCCCGGATTCCGGCTCGCTCAGCCCACGGACGATGTAAGCCGCGAAGTCAAGATACTTCTGCGCGGCGGCCACGCCCTCCGCCGCCGCAACGCGGCGGGAAAGCCACACGACGGGCTCGAGGATGGACGAGCTCGCCATCCCCGACCAATTGCCGGTCTGCCACAGTTCGCGTCCGCGCCGTCCGTTCGGCCCGAGCTCGGCGATCACGTAGTCGCAGAGGCGCTTCGCCGCCGACAGCACGCGCTGCCCCTCCTTACTTCTTCCTTCTTCCTTTTTACTTCTTCCCTCGAGGGCGTCATAGTAGTGCATCAGTCCCATCATCGTGTACTTCATGCCCCACACGTCCCAGCCCTCGCCGCAGCGGACGTCGTCGGGATAGTTGCCGATATAGCCGCACGGCTCCTGACTGGACAGGACGCTTTCGAGCCCCCGCTCAACGTTCCCCCTGAGCTTGCCGGACCCGGAATAGATGAGATAGGGGACGGCTGACAATTGTCTTCTGGATTTTCATCTTTCCCGCCTTTCTTGTCGTTTTGCGACCACTTCGAAATCATGCCGTCCCGGACCGACGTTTTCCGCCGGCCGGCCGGGAACGCAAATCCGCGCGGACGTCCCCGGCGGGACGACGAATGAATAGCGGATCGCCTTCCCGCTCCTCGTCCATGAGGACCGGATCGTCCCATACGGACATTCCGTCTCCGCCTCCGCAAAATCCAGGTCGTCAATCGGTTCGGGCGCCAGCAGAATCGCCTTAAAGCCCGGCGCGACGGGACGAATGCCGGCAAGATGTTGATAGGCCCATGCGGCAAAATCAGCAAACATGACGTGGTTGAGCGACGTGTCGGAGTCCCAGCCCTCGTGCAGTGTCGTCGCTCCACCCAGGATCCAAGCCGCCGGCGAAGGCCGCGTCGGCTGCGTCAGGACCCGGAACGCCAGGTCGGTTCTCCCGGCCTTGGAGAGGGCCCTGAACGCGTGCGTCATGCCGACCAGCCCCATCGTGACATGGTCGTCCGCTTCGCGGAACGCCTGCACGAGCCGGCTTTCGGTCGCCCTTTGCTCCTCCTCGCCGGAGCAAAGGCCAAACTCCAGGGCCAGCGCCTGCGCGGTCTCACCGCCGTTGTCCCAGATCCCGTTTCCACGTCCGAACTTCGCCCGCAAGGCCGTTCGCACACCCCCGGCACGGACAGCAAAGTCCTCCGACGCATTGTCCAGGCCCTTCACCCTCGCCATGTCCGCGGCAATTTCCAGCGCCTTCAGGTAGTAGCAGCTCACGGTGTACTCCCGGGACGGCTTGGCGGAATCCCTTGCCGGCACCCAGTCGTCCAGCCCCCAGTCGACCAGCCCCTGCCGCTCCTTCTCGCGGCGCATGAACGACAGGTACTTCACGAGAGCCGGATAGGCGCTGTCAAGCGCACGGCGATCCGCCCGATAGGTCCAGAGATTCCAGGCCACCAGGGGGAGCGCCATGTCCCATACCGGGCCATTCCCCCACTTGAACCCCCATCCGCTCGTGGGCGCGATTCCCGGGAGCTCCCCGCTCGCACGCTGGGAATCGACGATATCTCCGAGCCACTTCTCGTAGCCAGCCGTATTCTCGAACATGAACTGCGCCAACGTTGACGCCACGACCGCATCGCCCATCCATCCGTTTTTCTCGCGGTGGGGACAGTCCGTCGGGAAGCCGTCCGCGAAGTTCGCGCGATAGGACCGCGATGCGGCAGTCATCATCCTGTTGAACGTTTCGTGCGAACACCTGAACGATCCTATGTCCGCGAAATCGGTTCCGACGACATACGCATCGATGTCGTCCACAGCCAGCCGTTCGGCAAGTCCCCTCACGATGACATGCTGGAAACCGTGATACATGAATCTCGGCTCGTAGGCCTCGACGCCGCATCCGGCGGCAATGTAGCGGTCGCGCTGGTGCACTCCCGGCCCGGGCAGCACGCGATAGGACTGGCCTTCGACAAGATAGCGGTCGATGTCCCGGTAGCAGACGCCCGGGCGGCTCGCCCAAATGCTTTGCTCCTGATGCCAGTCGAAGACCTGTGCCGGCCCGCCGTTCGGAGCCAGCCGCTCGTCATATGTCAGCGACACGACGTCTCCCGGTTTCAGCCCTCGCATCCGCAGACGCACCCAGCCGGCAATGTTCTCGGCAAATGAAACGATCCATGCGCCTTCGCCAATGCGACGAATCGACGTCGGCTTCAGGCGACGGAGCTTCCTTGCGCCCGGCAGGCCAGAAGCCACAAGACGACCGCGCGGGGCCCGGACTGCAACGGGCTGTCCGGACGACTTCGGCGCTTCGCCGCGCGAGATCTCCCCCTCGCGGATGCAGTCGTAAGCCACAGGGCTTCCAACCTGCCGCCAGGTCTCATCCGTTACAACGGTCTCATGGCGCCCATCGGCGTACTGGATCTCCAGCTGCGCAATCGCCCGCGGCAAATCCCGCCACGGAGCCGTGTCGTAGTTCCACGAGGCTATCGAGCGGACGTCGTACCAGCCATGCCCCAGCACCAGCTTCAGCTCGTTCGCCCCCTCCCGAAGCATGCCGTCGAGAACATAAGTCGAATACAGAACTCGCTTGTCATAATCCGTCGGCGAAGGATCGAGCACCTTGTCTCCTATGCGCACACCGTTGAGCGACGCTTCATAGAACCCAAGGCCCGTCGCATGCAATGTCGCACGGGCCACCGACCCGCTCACGGCAAAGGCGCGGAGAAACGCCGGCGGCTTGATCTCGTATCTGGCGACAATCTTCGCTCCGTCCTCGATTTCACGCAAGCCGCCCAGTTCGCGCACATCACCCCAGTCCGCTCCCGTTGTCAGCACGTCCGGACCCGGGAGATCCAGCCGCGCGATAAAGGCCGGACGTCTCCCCGCATCCTGGCGAATGACGGCAACCAACTCGTTCGTCCCCTCCTTCAGCTGCGCACCGACGTCGATTGTCCGAAGAAGTTTCCACTCGTGAAAATGCTCGAAGTACGTCTGCGCCACGGGGACGCCATTGAGCCGGAGGTCATACTCTCCCGTGGCGGCAAACGCCAGCTCGCACACGCCCGTAGGCGCCGAAGCGAGGAGAAACGCCCGACAAAACGCATTGGTCACATCAGAGACGATCCAACGCGCGTTCGCCATGTCGACAGGTGCATAAGAATCCTCCGAGGGACCGATCCACCGAGCCCGCCAGTCCGAAGGACGCATGACGCCGCAGACGAATGTCGATGGCGCGCTCCACGCCGACACCGCATCATTCTCATCCCAGACCCGCACGCGCCATGTGACGCGCTGCGAAGTCTCCAGTTCGCGTCCACCCCAGGAAACGTCTGTCTGGCGATCAGAAACGACCTTCCCGGACGACCAGCCGTCGGACTCGATCTCATAAGCCGTCTGCCTGCGCACTCCCGACGGCAAACGCCAGCCGAGCCTCGGCTTCTGCGAATCAATGCCGACAGGATCCTTCCGTCGCTCGACGGTCAGGCCGTCCGGAGCGGACGGCTCAAGCATCAGCTCGCGAAAGCGGGCAATCTCCGCCTCGGAGATGCCACATCCTCGGACATAGGCGCAAATCCGTTCGTTAAGAGACGCTCCCGGGTATGCGTTCAGAACGCCGACAAACGGGTCAATCCAGTTCGCATGGCAAAAACTCGTCTTGCGGCTCCAGAAGCCCGTCGCCTCCCAATCCTTGTACAGCTCATCCTCCTCTGCGCCGAGCAACCCCAGCAGGATGAACGAAAGGCACCCTGTACGGTCCTGCCCTGCGATGCAGTGGAAGTCCAGCGGATAGTTCGACGAATCGAGGAAAACACGGAACGCCCGTGCGAAAGCCTCCCGCCCCCTTTTCGTGCGCATGCCCGTATAGGCGACCATGGGAACCTGCACGCGGCGCACGGCAGATCCGAGCGGAGATCCCGTCATGCCCCAGCACTCGTCATCCGACCGCAGATCAAGTTCGGTCTTCAAGCCGACAGATTCAAGAAGCCAGCGACGCCCCTCTTCCGTCACAAAGGCCTTGCCGGGCCGCTTGCCTTTGGCGACCTTGAACAGACGTCCGAGGATGCGCCCCTGCTCTCGAATCGCTGCGGACACCACAGCCTTGTCGTCCGACATCGGAAGCGCGCGGCAGCTCCAGACGCAACCTGCCGTTCCCGGACGGATGCGTGCAACAAGCCGATTCGTTCCCTTCTTCACCCGGACGGGAATCGGATGTGTCGCGGCATCCCCTGCGTCACCCTCGTTGCCGTCCCGATAATCCGCGACGATCGTGCCATTGAGCTCCAGGCTCCAAAACCAATCGCCGCTCGCCCCGATGACCGCAAGGCCGTCTCCGGACGCTTCGAACTCCGCCGTCAGCCTCATTTCCTCCGTCGTATCGAACGGAAAGGCATACGACCCCCTGTCATTCGTCTCAATTTTACGGGAACCTGATTCCCCGACCGTCACGACATCCCACACGGGACCGACATCAATTGCAATCATCGGCAACTTGCCCCCGTCCGTCTCCCTCTTGCGCCACCAGGCTATTTCGTTCTCGAGCCGCTCGGCCTCGCGGCGGAGACTGCCGTCGTGATCCCCGGCCAGCACTTCCTCCCGCGTCGACCAGACCGTTTCGGCGTTGGCATTAAACGCCCCGGAACGGATGATCATCCCCTGTCGGATGCGCCGTCCGTTGAGTCCGATGCGTCCGCCGATGTCCCGCGTATTGTAGAGACCGTCGATTCGCAGCAACCGCGGCGCATCCCCCGACGTGTCAAACCGTCCGTCAGCGACCTTCCGTCCGCTGCGGAAGACATCCCACGAATAGCCCGTGGCAATCTCAAGGTTGTCAACGACAGCCGACGGCACTGCCGTTGACGACTTCCAGACGACCGTGCCGTCTGAACGTCGGCGGACAGACAGGACGTAGTCTCCAGAGCCTTCGGTCTCGGACCAGAAAACCTCCACGCCCCGCGGATGCCATTTCCCCTCGGCCAGCCGCTTCCGATAAGAGGAATCCGCAAAGAGCGCCGTCCGTTTCTCGCGCGGCAAGTCCAGATACGCCTTCTGCAAGGGCGTCAACAGGGACTCCGCCGCCAAAAGAACAGAACAGAGGAGTCCGCTCACCGCTTGCAGCCCTTCCGACAGACGATCCGTTCGCCCCATGCGGGACAAATGACGCTTTTGGCTTCCGTTGCACGCCGCGCCTCGACTTCGCAGGCCTCATGTGCAAGTCCGCCCGGAACCGAGACGAACCGCGCGGAGGCCGCCGGACTCGTCCGCCACTCCGCGAGCCGCCGGTAGAATTCGCCGTAGACGGCATGTCCCTGCCCGATGCCGTGATGAATGTGCTTCTCCGGCGAGGGGCAGACGTTGTACGCCGCATAGCCGCACTGCGGCGGGCAGACGACGTCGCCGAAGCCGACCTCGACGGCAATCGGCGCAAGGCCGACGATCACCCCGAAAAGAACGCCTTTGCGCATGCTGCCGGCCTACTTCAGGGTGAAGACGAGCCCAGGAGCCGGTTCGTCGGCCTCGTAACAGCCGAGATCAGGCGAGCCGCCGAAGACCCGCGCCTTGCCGTCGAGATCCGTCGCCTCGGACGTCATCCAGCCGAGCGCAAGGCCCTTGTCGCGGCAGAAGCTCTTCCGCCGAAGCCGATAGTTTCCATTGCCCGGGTCGACCATCTTGAGCGCGTCGAACGCCGTCGTCCAATGGTTTTTCCCCTGCGGCGCGTCCTGACTGCCATTCCGGTAGACGGAGCTCACGATCGAATTGCTGATGATGCAGTCGTTCGCCGACCATGTCGCGTAATCGTAGGCCCCCGCCTGGCCGGCGGCATTGCCGGAAAGAACCGAGTTGACGATAATCGTGCGACTGCCGTTGTTGTGCGCGGCCCCCTGTAAACCATAGCTGCCGTTTCGCACGATCGTGCAGTTCTCGACCGCGTTCGTGAGCTTTGTCGGTCTACCTTCGGTGACGACGCCCGTGCCGGCATTGTCGCACACGAGACAGTTCCGCAGGCTCGGGCTGCCGTGAACGACCTTGTCGGCGTTGTTCGAGAACACGGAGCTCTCGACCAGGCCCTCGCCCGAATAGGCCTTTGACTCGTTTCCGAGAAACGTGCAGCCGCAGACGACGTCGGCGCCAGCGGACTGCAAGGCAAAAACGGCACTCGCGCCATGCGAGCAGCCCTTGTTGCCGGAGAGCCGGCAGTCGATCAGCTGGACGCGTCCGCCCAAATACAGGCAGGAGGCGTAGGAACTCAGTCCGGGACCGACGGAATTGCCGGCAAACGAACACCGCTCGAACCGAAGGCCTGCGGCATAGGCGGCGCCGCCATTGCCCCAGCTGCCGTTCATCACGTTCTCGTCGAAGCTGCAGTCCATCACCGTCGCGTGCGACTCAAGCGCCGCCGCCGCCGTGTTCGCGCAATAGAGTCCGCCGCCCTTCGCGGCCGCACACTGGCGAACCGTACAGTTGGTCAGGAAGCCACGATAATTGGCATCGACGTAAACGCCTCCGCCGCTTCCGCCCGTCAGGATGCAGCAGCCTTCGACTGTCGTGTCCGCCACGAAGTGCGTGGCGTCGGCGTCGGCCATCACGCGCAATCCGCCTCCAAGCGCCTTGTCCGTCGCGTTGGTCGCGCCGACGATCTTAAAGCCACGCATGGACGCGCCGTCCAGGACGACCGCGCACGCCGCCAGAGGCTGCGCTCCCGCGTCAATCACGGCGCCGTTCGCAACCGGCTGGCCCGTCACCGGATCGACGCACGTATACGTGGCGCCGGCGTTGTTCAGCGAAATCGGCGCGGAAATCGGGTAGACGCCCGGCGCAATCTCGACATCAAAGCCCTGAACGTTGGAATCGACCGCCGTCTGGATGTCTGTCGCCGCCGTCTCCCACGTGCAATACGGCGCGACGGGCGCATGACCGACGGTCGACGGCGGGACGACGTAGACCGTTTTCCGATAAAGGGACAGGAACGTCCCCGCTTCGTCCGTCGCCGCGTCATATTCTGCGGCAATCCAGTCCGCCGACAGAACTTCCGGATGAATGCGGGCTTCGTCAATCATGCCCTTGAAGCTGTTCCCGTTGGCATCATGGGCGTTTCCGATGACAAACGCCTGATTGGCGACGTTCATGGCGGAAACCGCGGAGTCCCTTGCCGAATAGCGGAGCGCGCCGTTCTCGTAGATCCAGACGTCGCGTCCGCTGAACGCGACGGTCATGAAATGCCAGGCCCCGTCAGTGACAGCGGCGGCGAGCGCGTTGACATGGTTGATTCCGCGCCAATTGTACTCCTGGCACCAGCAGCCGGGATCCAGCACGACGACACTCCTCGGCGAACCCCAATAGGAACTGACTTTGCATTTCTGTCCCAATGAAAAGTAGACGTCATCGCCAACGGCCTGGCCAGGCGTGCTGTACTTGGCCCAAAACGAAACCGTCGCCTGATCGGTCAGCCCGGCATTCTTGAAGCCATCCGACTTGACAGCGCCGCCTTTGGCGCCTTGCGCTCCGTTCGAGATTCGGACAGACCGCCCAAAGACGCCTTTCTCTGACGCCATCTCGTCTGCCGTCGCGACATTCTCGGCTCCGAAGCCGTTGCCCGTGGCATCCGCATAAGCGCCATCTTGCTCGTCAAGATGATAGACCGCGCAGTATCCCGCGTCCTTGAAGACCGCCTGCTCCGGCGCGACGTCGTTCGCCTTGCCGTAGTGCATGGACAACTTCAGCCCGTTGGCGAAAGCGGGAACCTTCACCCAGGCGACCGAGGTGCCGGTCGTGTCCCAGCTTTCAAGCTCGTGCTGCAGTTCCGTTCCGTCCGCCAGCGTGAAGCGCAGGTCCGAGCCAGCCGAGAGGAAGTCCGAATACCTGAAACCCTGGATGCCTTCGGAGAGCCGGACGCCAAGCGGGAAGTTGACAAGCGTCTCCGTTCCCCTGTACCCGACGACCGAGAAGTCAAGGCGATGGGCGTAGCCTGACACGTCGGCCTGAAGCGAAAGCCCCGAGGCCAGACAAAGGGAAGTCAACCATTTTTTCATTTTGCCTACTCCTTTCGTATTCTTTCGTAACGATGAGACCCGAACAGGCGATTGCGCCACAGGTCATGGACCTCGGCCACCAGCCGCCCGTCCTTCACCTCGACATCAACCACCGTCGGGAAATAGTCAGGGAGATCCATATGCCCCCTGTCACCTTCGAATTCTCCGAGAATCGGCCCGCCGCCGACAATCTGCGCGAAACGGTGCGTCGCAGCAGGCGCGTCATAACGCGGAATGTGCGTGTGTCCCGCAATGACGAGCTGCGCGCCGGCCTCGTCAAGAAGCTTCACCCAGTCTTCGTAGCCTTTTTCGGCCTCGCCCGTCTCGCTGACGATCGGCACATGGCAGACGGCGACGAGAAACGGGGCGTCGGCGATCTCGGGACGGGCCAACGCCGCCTTGAGCCATTTCGTCTCCGCGGCGAAGAGCGGGCCGAACGCCGCGTGTCCGTGCCACGCCGGATCGTCGTCGGCTATCGGCTCGCCCGTATCAAGCGTGACGATCGCCACGTCGCCGCACCTGACGGCCGCGTTCTCCGTCGGCATCACGCGCCCGAGGTGCTGCGACCAGGTGCCGCGGTACTCGTGGTTGCCCTTCGTGTAGAGGCAGGGGCGCGCAGCCGCATACCCCTCCGCGCCAAGCGGATCGATGATCGTGCGCACCGCCTCGTCCTCGCTCTCAAGCGAGCTGACGACGTCTCCGTTCCAGACGAGCAGCGCAGGATCCAGCGCCCTGACCTTCGAGAAGACGCGCTTCACCGCCTCGCGGAAATCGTGCGTATCGTTGATGACGGCAAAATGCGAACTTCCGCCCGCCCGCGGCAGCTCGCAGCCCTGCACCTTGCCAAGAGTCGGCTCGCCCAGCTTGAAATTGTAGCAGTCGACGTAGTCGACGACCGGCGTCGTCACGGTCCTGTACCAGAACTTCTTCATCCCGAGCCCCTTGAGCGTGACGCGCAACAGCCGCCGTTCCGGGCGCTGCAGGCCGCTGGGCGGCGCGGCGACACGCCGTGCGCCGCGCATCTCGGGATTGTCCGCCACGTCCACGGCCCCATAGGAGAGCCGGCTCACGCTCCACGCGACGTCGACCGAATCGGCCGTCGGATTCTGGAGGCACGGCAGGCCGATTTCACGCGTCTCACAGACGGCAATTTCGCGGATTTCGCCCGGCTTCAGCGTCAGGCGAATCTCCCGTGACCCGGGGGACATCCTGATTGCGGCTTCCTGAGCCAGGTGCTCCTCGGTATTGAGGAGATAAACCTTCTCGTCGCCGAAAACCGACCAGCGCACGCGGTCGGAACATTCGACCTTCGGCCAGGCGTCCGTTCCCTCCGCCGCACTCGACAGAAGGAAGGAGTAGAGCTGGCGCACCCCCGGCGCGCCGGGCGAATCGATCGACGGCAGGAACACAACCGTGCCCTTGCCGACCTTGTGCGCATAAAGAACGGGCGTCATGTCGGACTTGAGCGTCTCGTCGGCGAAACGGTCGGAGGCGACCGCCAGCACCTCGGCGCCGACATTTTCCAATGCCGGCATCCGAAAGCCGCCGTCCGTGAACTTCGGATCGCAGTTCGCGCCCCAAAGCGGGAACTTCCAGCCGCACGGGGGATTGGCCTTGAACTTGAGCCCGTAGGGCATGCGGGTCTCGCGGCCGGGAACGGCCATGAGCCCCGTCAGTTCCGACCAGTCGCCTCCCTTGTACGGCACGAACGCCGTCCCCGGCGCATTCGCCGTCCCGAGATGACAAGCCGCGAGCAGCAACGTCCCGCCGCCTCGCACGAATTTCACGAGCTTCGCATACAGGCGGTCGTCCATTGAGTTGCGCCCGAGAAAGAAGAGCGTCTGGTAATTCGCCAGCGCAGCGTCGGACGCGTCGTAGGGCACGATGTCCGCAACGCCGAGCGGCGGATTGCCCGAATAATCCGCCGATCCCCACTTGTCGCGGTCCTCCCAGCGACGCCGGCGATAGAGCCCGTCGAAGAGCTCCCAGGCGCGGTCGGCGTCCGAAATGCGCCAGGCGTCGTCAAGCCGCTGCCCCCAAAGATGCGTCTGCCAGCCGCCGACGTAGCCGTCGAAGCGGCCCTGCACGGCCGCCAGCGCCGCCCGCGGCAGCCCGTCGGGACGCGGATGCGCCTTCGCCCAGCGCGCGAGCTCGCCGACCGCCTTGCGGAAGCGGCGCACGTCGGGATGATTCTCGTCATAGTCCTTGCCAAGCGCCTGGTAGTTCATGAGACCGTGTTCGGCGTAGATCGGATTCGCCCCGCGGATGAACGCGTGGAAGAGCGAATTCCGCCAGCGCGCCTCCCAGAGCGCGTCATGCTGGTTGCCGCCGTACCAGACCATCGCCATGTCGACGCCGAACGTCGGCTGCCCGAACGCGCGAACCGCTCCGAGCGTTCCCGCGTAACGCCGCTCGAGGTCCTCCCCGTAGATGACCTCCAGGTCGACGCGGTCGATGCCGGCGCGCATCGCAAAGGGAATGGCGCCGCCGGTCGGCTCGATGCAGACATAGGGCCGCGGCACGCCGTTCGTCTCCGCAAAGGCGATCGTCTGCCGCATGCAGTCGACCGTGTTGAACTCCGCCTCGGCAAACGTCTTCGCCGGCGGCGGCTTGGTCGCCGCGTGTTCAACGGTCGACTCCGGCCAATTGAACATCAGGCCGCCGAACTCGCAGAGAAGGAGAGACCCGTCAAGGACGTCCGCATACTCTCTCGCCGCCGCCAGTGACGCGTCCGCAATTCCCCTGTAGGCGCCCCGGATCGTACGCTGCCGGCGGCTCACGACCTCGTCCATCACAAACCGCATCTTGTGCGCACGGCAGAAGTCCCCGACCGTGCGAACCTTCTCCGCCGTCCACGGGCCCACGAAGAGAACCGTGTAGTCGCCGAGGCCTTCCCGGACAATCGTCGCGGCCGTCCGATCGGCATACGGAGACTCGCTCATGCCGCCGACATGGACGACGGCCGCCGCCAAAACCGAAGCGAAGAGGTTCACGGCGCCTCCTTGATCGCATAGACGTGGCGGTCATGTCCGGGGAACGCGTCGGCAAAACGGCCGTTTTCGAGCGGCAGCGTCCTGTTCTCGAACAGGACCTCGACCGCCCCGCTCCGCGGCGCATCCGCAGGAAGCGTGAAGGTGACGGACGAAAGCGGGCTCGCGTCGACATTGCAGGCGACGAGCGTCCAGACGCTCCCGTTGCGGCGCGTGAGGACGCGCAGCTTCTCGAGGCCGACGTCGGCCGTCGCCTCGCCGCAGAGCTCCTCGGAGAGGATCGCGTCCTTGATGGACTGCGCCTCGCGGTTCACGTCCACCATCGCCTTCCACGTGCCTTCCGTGTCCGGGAAGCCCTCGTACCACGCGACGCCCGTGCAGCCCGCGGCGATGCAGCCCCAGCTCTGCGCGATCTGCTCACGGTAGGTCGGCGGCCGGTGATGGAGCGCCGAGATGCCGCCGGAGACGAAGCAGTACATCGGCAGGCCCTTCTCCGCGCCCGCCTTCTTCATGACGTCGACCTGCCTCATGATCGAGTCGACCGTGCGGCCCTCGTTGTTCGTGAGGTAGTCGTCAAGCATCAGGACGTCCGTGTTGAGCTCGGCATAGCGGTTCGGGATGCCCATCACCGTGTTGTTCATCTGCACCGGCGTGTACGGGAGAAGCGCATGCATCTTGCAGAGGAGCCGGTAGACGTCGTCGCTCTTCGCATAGAGCTCCGGCTCGTCGATTACGATCTGCGAGAGGATGTTCGGACGATTCCGGGTGTTCTCGACCCACTTCTCGATCGGGATCGGGAACGTCCGGTTCGGCATCCAGTACATGCCCCAGTAGAGATACTCGAAGCCGCGTCGCTCGCCGATGTCCAGCACGTCGACGTTGTTCTGCTCGTATTCGGGCATCGGCATCGCGAAGACGCACGCCTGCCTGATGCCGTGCGCCTCGAGGATGTCCAGCATCTTCTCGATGGGATTCGGCTTCGTGAACTTCGTGTCGCCGACGAAAAGCGACGTGAAGAGCTTCTTCTCGCCGTTCAGCATGAGGCAGCGCGCGAAGCGGTTGACCTGCCCCGCGCCCTTGCGGTAAGGATAGCGGACGATCGTCGCCGGCACGGAACGCCCCGCGACCGAGAGCGTCACCGCATTCGTGCCGTACGGCACCTTGTCGAGCGGATAGCCGGCCTCGTGGACGTTCCCGGCGTCGTCCGTCACGCGGAAGCGCGCCTCCGGCTCGTCCATGTAGTAGTTGAGGCGCGAAAGGGCGGTCCACGGCTTCTGCCTCGGCGCCCGCCGGGCCGCGAGCGCCGTCCCCGCGCCCTCGCCCTTCGCGTACGGCGCGATGACGTCGGACGGAAACTCGAACGTGCCCCACGTCTCGAGCAGGTTGTAGCCGAGGCGCTTCGTCTTCGCCGTGGAGACGCACTCCTGATTGCCCGCATTGCGGCAGAGGTTCATCGTCCACTTGTCGCCGAGCATCCGGTCCGCAAAGTCCTTGAACGGCAGGACGAGCAGGTAGTCGACGGACCCTTTCTCGGCGTTGACGCGCGTCTTGCTTGTCCAGCTGCCGTTCCAGCGGATGTCGCACCCGAACAGGTCCGTCCGGTCGCCGTTGCCGACCGCGCAGTAGTGGAAGTACTCCTCGCCGCCGTAGGGGTTGACGAGGATCTCGAGTCCCTGACGGCCGAACGGCTTCATCGTCTCCTCCGTCGCGCGCTCGTGCCGCGCCATCTCGACGCTCTCGCCGAAGTTGCGCGCGCCGATGTAGAGGTTCTCCGCATCACAGGCGAGCCGGAACTCCGTCTTCGCCTGCGCCGGCGCGGAAATCTTCCAGAGCCGGTCAAGGACGACGGCCTCTGCGCGCCAGCTGTCGAGGTCGACGGTCGGCTTCACGCCGGGCTTAAGCCGCGGCACCTTGACGGGATCGGGCTTCCAGTCGTCCTCGGCCCTGCGTCCGAAGCGTCCCTTGTCCGTCTCCGCCGGCTTGTAGGGCGTCGCATAGGCGACATCCGCACGGAAGCCGCCTGCGGGAGGATCGACAAGCTCGGCCTGCAAGTCGTCTATCCAGAGCGTGCAGTCGTGCCTGTATGGTTCGGGGACCTCGATCCGCGCGACCGAATAGATGCCCTTCGCCGGCAGGTTCGTGCAGACGACTTCGTAGCGCGCCCACTCCGTCCCGACGCTGACGGTCTTGCAGCCGGTCTTCGCCCACCTGTTCGCCGCGCCGTAGCTGAGGATGACGGGAAGGCCCGCCTCGGAGGACTTCATCCAGGCCGAGAGGACGCCGCTCCTGCCTTTCACCGTGCCCGCCTGCCAGGGACGGACCTCGAGCGCATAAGACGCGTCGTTGACCTGGACGCGCAGCGACTGCCTGCCCGAATGCCTCTCCTCGCGGTCAACCGCATAGCGCTTCAGGTATCGGCCCTCGTAGTCGCCAATGGACGCCTTCGACCAATTGAAACGCCCCATCAGGTTGTAGAACGGCGGGACGACGCCGTCCTGGTCGTATTCGAAGCCCGAGTTGACGATCATGTTCGGCGAATCGTCGTCGTGGCGGACGGTGCACATCGAGAAGTTGTCGAACTCGGCGTCCTCGCGGTAGCCGATGAGCGACACGGCCGGATACGTCTCGACGCCGTCGGAGTTCGTCGTTTTCGCGGGCGTCGGCCAGATGAAGTCGCCCGAGGGGCGCCCGTTCACCTCGAACTTGTAGCGGACCCCGCCCTCGCCGAGCGACTTGCGAACGACCCGCAGGCGCACCGGCGCACCCGGCGTGTAGTCGGGGATCTTGAGGTACTTGCCTTCGGAGCGCTGTTTGCCGGGGAGCCGCCAGACGAGGAAGCTCGTGCCGTCTGGCTTGACGCAGAAGGTCGACCCCTCGCAGCTCATGCCCGCCCAGCCGCGCTTGCCGTCCGCGAGCTTCGTGCCCCACGGGACGTCCAGCGTCACGTCCACCTCGGCGACGAACTCGAGCGGCGTCGCGCATCGCATCGTCAGACTGCCGTTCTTGCGCAATCTGACCTTGCCGTCGACGGGCTTCGGAAAGACGTTGTCCTCGCCCTTGTGCGAGACCCACTGCTCGGCGAAGAGCCCAGTCGCGCCAAAATCGTCGGAGAAAAGCGTGACGCCCCGGTCGTCGGCACGCGCCGTCAGGACGGCAAACGCCACGCAGAGAACAAAGGAAGTCCGAAAAGAAGAAAATCCGCTCATCTCGTGCACCTCCTATTCCGCCGGGCCGCGCTCGACCGGGAACCACGTGCGGTAATGGCGAGTGCGCCCCCAGGGGATCCCGGCGGACGCGAAGTCGCAGAAGAAGACCGTCGTCGGGTTTCTCGCCTCCTGATTCTCCTTGTGCTGTCCCATCGGCAGGGACGCCGAAAACGCCATTCCGAACGTCTCGTCCGGCACGACGGTCGGCGTGAAGCATCGCATCAGCTCGCCGTCCGCCACGATGCCCGGCGGCAGGGGCTCCATGAGGGCCCCGTCGGCGAAGCGGCTGTCGCGCGCGAGCAGCACAGGGCCCCGCGTGTAGGCGACATGATGGTCCTGGACGTGCGAGACGACGGGCATGTCGAACGCAATCTCGACGACGTCGCCGAGTCGCCAGTCGCGCGAGACGACGAAGTAGCCGCCGGGCTTCACGTCCTTTTGCGCCTCACCGTTCACCTTCACCGACGTCTTCGCGCTCCACACCGGGATGCGCAGGCGCAGCGGCACCTCCCCCGCGCCTTCCGTGTGGCTGACGATGCGCACGAAGTCCGCGCGCGGATAGCGTGTATACATCTCGAAGGAGACCGTCTTGCCGTCAGCACGGACGTCTCTCGCGAACGCCGAGGCGTAGAAGTTGAACGTCGCGCCCTTTTCGTCGAGGACGAAGAGCCGCCGGAGGAAGCAGAGGAAACCGCGCGGGCCGTTCGCCGTGCAGCAGTCCGTGTGCAGGTAGCAGTGATCCATTCCGCTCCAGCGGCTGCCGGAAAGCGGCGTGTAGGCGGCGAACCCCGAACCGTCCGGCTTCAGCGCGCCAAGGTAGGCGTTGTAGAACGCGCGCTCGATGAGGTCGGCCCATTTCGGGTCGTCCGTCATCGTGAGCAGCTTTTCGCAGAGGCGCATCCACGTCGTCGTCACGCACGTCTCCTGCTCGCGCTCGTAGGCGAGATGCTGCCGTTTCGCGCCATGATACCAGGCCTCGGACGCGGCGCAGCCGCCCGCGAGGTTGACTTCCTCCTTCGCGATGTCCTCCGCCGTCATCACCGCCGCCCGGAAAAGGCGGTCGATGGCCGCACTTCTTCCACCTTCGCTTTCTCCTTCTTTCTTCATCCTTCTTGCTTCCTCGACGTAGTCGAGCATCCCCTGGTAGCAGCTCATCATCTCGTAGGCCTTCCAACGGTTGTGCTTGATCACGTAGCCGCCCGAGACGTCCGCGACGTTGCCGTGTCCGTTGCGGTCGGCGACCGAGACGCCCTTGAGCGCAAGGTCGACGAGGCGCGGCCCGGATTCCGGCTCGCTCAGCCCACGGACGATGTAAGCCGCGAAGTCAAGATACTTCTGCGCGGCGGCCACGCCCTCCGCCGCCGCAACGCGGCGGGAAAGCCACACGACGGGCTCGAGGATGGACGAGCTCGCCATCCCCGACCAATTGCCGGTCTGCCACAGTTCGCGTCCGCGCCGTCCGTTCGGCCCGAGCTCGGCGATCACGTAGTCGCAGAGGCGCTTCGCCGCCGACAGCACGCGCTGCCCCTCCTTACTTCTTCCTTCTTCCTTTTTACTTCTTCCCTCGAGGGCGTCATAGTAATGCATCAGCCCCATCATCGTGTACTTCATCCCCCAGACGTCCCAGCCCTCGCCGCAACGGAGCTCATCGGGGTAGTTGCCGATGTAGCCACACGGCTCCTGGCTCGCGAGGACGCGGTCGACGCCGCGCCGGATGGCGGCGCGAAGCCTCTCCGACCCGGAATAGGCGGCGAACGGCACGGCGGCCTGCATGTACTTACCCCAGAACTCGGGCTGCCACCAGCCGTGCCGCTCAGTCTTTTCCAAGAAGCACTGGGTGAGGACGTCGACATCGCGTCGCGCGAGACTGTTTTCGATCATCCGATCAAGCCGCTCGCCAAAGGGTCCGCGAAGCCGGACGCTTCCGATGCCGTCGAGCGAATCCGCCGACGAGGCGACGGACGGCGAGAGGACGGCAATCGCCGAAAGAAGGAGTATCGTGCGCATGATGCAGAGTAGAGACCCACGCCTCGACGTTGCCGCCCGTGCGACTTCCCCCTCGTTAAACCGTACGTAAGGACAGTATCTTTTCATGGCGGATAGTTTACCAAAAACCGCGCTGCGCACGCCATGACAATCCAATCAGGGAAAAGGACAATCACGCCATTGACGGACGGAGCCGAAATCGAGTATACTGTCTGACATGAAAATCCGAAACTTCGAGACGCTCACGAGCGACGCCTACTTTCACGCCCACCCGCTGCCCTGCGTCGTACGCATCATGAAGGCCGCGCCGAGCAATGAGACGATCGCCTGGCACGACCACGATTTCGCCGAGCTCGTGTTCGTCGCGAGGGGCTCCCTCAAGCACATGCACCGAAAGGCGACCGTCACGCTCCGCGCCGGCGACTTCTTCGTCATCCACCCCGGCCTACGCCACGGTTATGCCGAGCTGACGCGGGATGCCGTCGTCTACAACCTGCTCTTCAACGCGTCCCTGCGCGACGTCGCGCACTTGGTCGCCGCCAGCCCTCTCGCCCGGCACGTCTTCCCGCAGACGGACGACGACCGGCAACCCGACGTCCTCGGCACGACGACGGCGATGCAACGGCGGCGCGTCATCCGGCTTCTCGAGGAAATCCGCATAGAGGAACGTGTGCAGTCGCCGTCCTCGCCGACCTGCTGTGGGGCCCTCTTCGCCGCCGTCCTCGCGCGGCTCTCGTCCGGCTGCCCGCAGAGGGACGAGAAGCCGCCCCAGACCTCGAAAGAGGCACTCGCGCGCGAGCTCGACTACATAGACGCGCATCTCGGCGAGAGGATTACGATGCAGACGCTCCACAGCATCGCGGGGAGGTCTCCAAGCACGCTCACGCGGCTCTTCCGCGACGCGCTCGGGACAAGCCCCATCGACTACCTCATCGAGCGCCGCCTTGACCGCGCCGAACTGCTGAGACGCACGACGCAGATGCCGGCCTCTCAGGTCGCCGAGGCCTGCGGCTTCAACGACGCGAGCCACCTCGCCCGCACCTTCCGCCGCCATCGCCACGCGACGTCCGTCAAGCCCGCCGTCACTTCGCCAATTCTTGGGCGATCTGGCGCATGAGGCGCGCCTCGTCGTCGGTGACGCAGGCCGGATGGGACTTGAGCCCCGCGAGGTCGGCGTCCAGAAGCTTCGCCGCCCAGACGAGCGCCTGCAGGTACTCGCCCTTCTCGTTCAAGTGAAACGCATCCGAATTGACCGACCACGTGAGGTCGGCGTTGCGCTTGAACTGGTCTTCCGGCTTCTGGTTGCGCCCACCCACGACATCGCCGCCAAAGGTGTGTTCGCCGTACGCGACCGGCAGCCGCTTCCGCCATGCCGCCACGGCCCGCCCCATGCGGATCGTCTCGAAGCCGTAGGTCCCCGCGAACGCCGCGTAGGCGTCCGCGAGCCGCGCATCCATCTCGTCCGCCGAGATCTTCCACTGCGCGAGCCGCGCATCAAACGGCGTGTAGCTCCACGTCTCCTGCACGACGATCTTCGCCTGCGGCGCGAGCGTGCGCACCGTCTTCACGAGATCGTCGCCCCACGGATGGTACGAGTCCTTCTTCCAGCTCAGGTGGCTCGCCTGCTGGATCGTCACGACGTCCCACTTCACGCGCGTCAGGACGTCCGTCAGGCGCGCGTCGCGCTCAATGACGCGCGGCCCCAGATCCGTCACGCGATCATAGCGGTACGCGCCCTTCGCCTTCGGATCCGCCCGCTCGGCGGCGACGTTCGTCATGTGCCGCTCCAGCGAGCAGCCGCCGATGTAGAGCGAGCCGAGATCGAGCTTCTGGCCGCAGTCCGCCGCGACCTGCGGCAGGTGCGTCAGGCACGAAATCGAGAAGCTGTTGCCGATCATCAGCACCTTCACGTGCGACGGATCGCCCTCCGGCTCGGCGGTCTTGCACCCGACAAGACACGCGGCGGCGACAAGCGACAGGGACAGCAACTTCTTCATCATGTGAGGCTCCTCAAAATGACACCCTTCAGGTACAGCCCTTCGGGGAAGTTCAGCGCAACGGGATGATCCGCGCCCTGCTGCGTCCGCGCAATAACCTGGAAGTCGCGCTGCGCGTCGTGCGCGGCCTCGGCCAGCACCTGGTCGAAGAGGTCGGACGTCATTGCGCCCGAGCACGAGAACGTCGCGAGCGTCCCGCCCGGCTTCAGGAGCTTCATCGCGAGGAGGTTGATGTCCTTGTAGCCGCGCGCGGCCTTCAGGACCTGGCCCTTCGTCGCGGCGAACTTCGGCGGATCGAGCACGATGAGGTCGAACGACTTCCCCGCGTCGCGGCACGTGCGCAGGTACTGGAAGACGTCCGCCGCGACATACTCCATCGCCGTGCCGCAGAGGTGCGTCAGCGCCTCGTTCCGCTTCGCGAGCGCGAGCGCGTCCTCCGACACGTCGACCTGCGTGACCTTCGTCGCCCCGCAGGCGCGCGCGTAGAGGCCGAACCCGCCCGTGTAGGCGAAGCAGTTCAGCACCTCGCCGCCGTTCGCGAGCGGCCCGACCGCCGCGCGCGCGTCGCGCTGGTCGAGGTAGAAACCCGTCTTGTGGCCCTTGCGCACGTCCACGAGGAACTTGCACGGGCCTTCCGCAATCTCGATCAGCTCCGGCGGCTCCTCGCCCGCGAGCGTGCGGAACGCGGGCTCCGTCGGAAGCCCCTCCTTCGCGCGCACCTCGACGTCCAGCCGCTCTGCGACGCCCCGCGCAAACGGCGCGTAGGCCATCAGCGCGTCAGCGATCGCCGCCCGGTGGCGGTCTGCGCCCGCCGACGTGAACTGGCAGACGACGAAACCCGCGTAGAAGTCGGCGACGACGCCGGGCAGACCGTCCGACTCGGCGTTCACGAGGCGGACGGCGTCCGTCTCGGCGTTCGCGAAGAACGCCGCGCGCCGCCCGACCGCCGCGCCCACGCGCGCGCGGACGAGCGCGTCGTCCGGCACAGCCGCCGGATCGAACGACAGGAGGCGCACGCGAATCTGGGACGCCGGCGAATACCAGCCGTACCCCCGCGTCTCGCCGTCCGCCGAACAGACCGCGACCGTCTCGCCCGCGCCAAGCCCCGTGCAGACGGCCTCGCCCGTCCTTTCAGCGTCAATCGCGCCGGAGAAAATCCACGGATGCCGCCGTTCGACCGACCGCTCGCGCCCACGTTTCAGAAAGACCTTGTTCATTTCCCGCGCATTATATCAAAAGTTCGCGGACGGTGTGGCGCACAAGCAGCAGTGCCGGAACCCAGAGCAGCCGCTCCACGCTGTCGAGGTGCCAGTCGAAGTCAACAGCTCCGCTGGACGCGAAAACCGCCCCGAAGCACCCAAGCATGAACACCACACCCAGACAAGCCATCCAAAGTGCAGGCGCCTCACGCCGTGAACGACGGGATAGCAAAACCACGCCAAGGGGAAAGGCGAAGCCATAACGCCACGGTTCCAGCAGCGCATACCGCGCCATTCGGGCGAAAGCCGCGAAACCTTTTGCCATGCTCATCTGCCCAAGCGGCAGATAGCCGTCGAGCGACGCGCCCGCCAACCGACACCCACACTGCCAGGCAACCGGCAACAGCGCACCGCAGACAAGACGTGGCAGAAGCCGGAGCCGCGAACCCGAAGGGCTCAACAGAAGCACCGCTAACGCCAAAGAACCGAAATAGATCAGTCCCTCGTTCTTGAACCATCCGGCCGCGCCCAGAATAATCCACCCCAACCAATCGAGCGAATCGTGCCGAATGCGATCCCACCCCACGAGAACGCAAAGACCGACAAGGCATTCCGGATAGCACAGTGTCGCGAGCCGAACCGTCAGCGGCGTCAGGAAAACCGCCGCCACCAGCAACCGCTCCGGCCACGCAGACGCACGGGTGAGCAGGAAACCAAGCAGCGCGGACATCCAGAGGCACGGCACGAGCTGAATCAGCCATTCGCCGTTCACGTTCGCCAGCGAATAGCCCCACAGCGCAAGCATCGCCGCCCCCGGCGGATAGGTCGGCTGATACGGAGCAAAGGCGCCATCCGTAAAGAATCCCGCCGGGAATCCTGCCGAGAGCAACAGCAACTTTGCCTTGCCGCCAACCGTCCCCAATCCGTTCGGCGCGACAAACGTGTGGGTCAGGGCCAAAGCCCCTGTGGCAGCGCAAAAGCATGCCGCCACCCCCAAGCAGAACTTCTGATTTCCGATCCCTTTCGCAGAAGAAGAAAGACGTGCGACAAGGCCAAAGGCGATGACAATACAGACAGCCGCGCTCGCCCAGTCCACCCAATGCAACCCAGCCACAGAAAGGAACATCGACACGGACAGGGCCAGAAGCCCCCAAACCAAGCCTTCGAAGCCGCCGGCGGCAACGAACGCGACAACGGCAAAGCCAAGTGCCAACGTCGACACGCATTCGCTGCGCCAAGGTCTTGATGGCGATTGGATGGACGAAGGGAACCAATCCGTCCCCCTCGCCCACAACTGAAGGCCGCCGCCTGAATCAAGAATGCGATACCCCCGTGTCGGCAACTCCACAGCGGCTTGCGAACTGTCGGACGGGGCGACAATCGCATCCGTCTCGGTCAGTTCCGACACAGCACCGAACTTCACGGGGCACGGCGCCGTCGCCCAAGACATTGCCAGGACGCGCGACCGATCCACGGGGAGCAGTTTATTCCCACGTGAGCAGCAATAGGCGACTGTCTTGCCGGACGCCTGTGCCCGTGCTGCCATGCGCCGAGCCGCGTCAACGTATTCGCCCGTGCTTCTGAAGCCGTCCCGCCATGAGGTCGCCAAACGGATGCCACGACGCACAAGTCGCACATCCTGCGGAAGCGCGCACGCGACTGTCGCAACTGCAAGGCCAACCAAAAGCCAGTCGCGCAACTTCATCCGTCCTCCGGGACGATCTTTCGGATGACCATGACCGTCGGGCGGTCGCCGACGAAGACGATGCGCAGACGGTCAGCCGCGCGCCGCAGCTCGAACCGCACCTCGTCGCACCGTTCGGTGAACATGCCGACGCGGCTCCACTTTTCGCCTCCGGAGGAAGCCTCGACGACGGCGTTGCCAAGCCGTTGACTGCCATTTTTCAGTCCCGACACGAGGCGGAACTTTCCGCGAACAGGTTCGGGGAAGACGATTTCCACGCGATCACCACGCCGCGCTGGACGGGCTGAGACATAGGCCGTGGCATCCAGTCCGTCGATGATGCGTTCCGGCCCACGGCCATCGTCCATGCCGGGGACACTCGCCGTGCACTTGGCTTGGGCGATAATACGAACACGGTTATCATGAGCGTTCGCGCGGGACGCGCCCTTGGCGAACACCCACTCCCAGACAGACTCCTCGCACCACGCCTTGCTCCAGGCGTTGTGCCCTCGGTCGGGGAACGTCGAACGTCGAAAGTCGCCGCCGCCGTTGCGGACGATCTCCTCGATTTTGCGGAGTGCCCGCCGCGATCCTTCGCCTTGGTAGGAATTCTCGTTGTAGAGCATCCAGTAGTTTCCCGGCGAGCTCTTTGGAATCCGTGCGGGACTCTGAATGCAGGACGTCGGCACGCATGCCGCAAAGCGTCCAGGGAAGCCGCACGACAGCTCAAACGCGGCGACGCCGCCCCAGGAAAGCCCCGTTACATACAGGCGGTTCGTGTCGACCTTGGGCGACTTCAAGGAGGCAATTACGGTATACATCGCATCGCACGTCAAATCCGCAAGTTTGCTCGATCCTGGCAGGGCCGCTCGCATGACGGAGCCTTTCGGCATCAGCGGCGCGAAAATGTAACAGGGATGCCGTTTTTGGAAGTCGGGGGCCGTCAGACGAGAAAAGAGCGTTGTCTGGTTGAACTGAACGACGAGGTTCGTGCCCTGTTCGCCCGTACCGCCAAAGTAGACCACCATCGGAACGGGCGTCGCGCTTCGCTTCGGCGAGAAAAGCAGATACGGCAGTTCGTTGACCTGCGGACGTGAGAACCGCATGTAGTCTTCCGGCAGCTCGTCCCGACGGAACCAGCCCGCCGTCATGCCGAACTTCGCCATCCGCAGACGAAGCTCCGTCGAAGCTGGATAGGGTTCGAGCCGCCCCGCGTAGCCAAAGCCCGGACGGACGTCCTTCATGGGGGCGGAAATGCCCAACCCTGCCAACGGCAAAAGGAGAAGGAATATCGTCCGCCTGAACATACGTCAGCCCAATCGCCGTGCGCTACTCGACGTCCTCGATCGTCGCCTGCTCGGCCAGTTTCTGCGCGAGTTCAAGGTCGGAACTCTCTTCTATCCGCCCGTTCTCGACCCGCCAGAACTCGAACGCCTTGTTGTCGTGCATCTTGACCTCCCACTGCCATTTTCCGTTCTTGTCATAGTGATGCACAATCTTCTCTCTCGCCACTTTATGTTCATCAATCACTTTATCAACTGTTCCGGTTAAATAAAATCTAAATTGCCGCCTATTCCCTGTCCCAAAATTTTCTGTAATTCCAATAATCTGAAGCGCACCATCGACCACGCAAATTTGCGCCCACTTCCCCGCCCGACTTCTTTCTGGAGCAAACTGAGAAACAAGTTTCTCCAAGAATGGAGACAGCTTCCCGTCTTTGGTCATCTTTCGAACCTCTTCCGCGCCAAAGCGTCCTGCTGTCGAATAGCAGACGGTGTTTGTCTCATTTTCAGCCAAAGGCGTTCGCATTTTCAATTGTTTAAGTTCCTGCCATGCCGCATCCCGCGTTTCCCGCGCGAGATTCAGGTTCCAGTCGGCCACCTCTCGGACATTCTGCCGCGCCTGAATGTCCGGTGGTGTCCATGGGTTCGGAAGGATCATTGGCATGGTTCGCTTGGTTAGCGATTGCGCCTCACAGTCATACACGTCGCCCCCGAACGAAACGACGTACCGCTCATGCTGCATCTTTCCGTCGCGCGAGATCCGTTCCGCATGCTCAAATGTCAAAACCTCATGTTCGGTCGGAAACGTCGGCGGCACGTCAAAGCCCGACTCCTTAAGCGGCAAGGCGCAGACTCTGAAGAATTGGCTGCGCCCCCGCCCGTTCGTCAGCATATACCTCTTCCCACGCTGAAGATACACGCCCACCCCAATGGAGTGAACATAATCATAGCTGCCGTCGTCCCTCTGGATCGCCAACAGGGGCTTGTTCCACGACCGGAACGTCAAGTGGAATCCCTTGTCCTCCGACCATGACAAAGTCTCAGTCCAGATTGACAGCGTCCACTCAAAGCCACGCTTCCCCGCAGCTGAACAAACAAAAGCTGTCATTGTCATTAGTATAAGAGCGAGTTCTCGCATCATTTTACACCTCCATTTAATTTTGGCCCAAATTTGTTCTTATGTTGACATCCCGGATTTGACCAGTCTGAATCTTCATCACATATAGAAATGCTCTAATGAGAACCGCCCCTTGTTGATTGGCTATTGATTTGATTCACCCCAACGAAACACCCCTTATCATATTCCCCCTCTTGGTCTCGTACAACAAGAAACCCATTCTGCAACTTCCGTCCGTGTCCTATTGAGCGAAGATCCAAAATCCTCGTAACCCAAAAACCGCTCAGACCATTCGTTTCCACGTTTTGGAATACAAGTTGACAGTCACGGCTCGTAACACGCATTTTCTGTGAAAGTGGCAAGCGAACGAGCTCTCCATATGCACCGATTTTTGAATGCTCGTCGCCGATTGTGTATTTGTAGCGAACACCACGCCATTTAAATCTAAATGACAAACCATCATCCATCACCTTAACATCATCAAAGTGCGCGTACAAATCAGCCATTGATAACAAATTTGTGACATCCGCAAGGGAGGTGGCAACCACCATAGCCGCGCCACTACAAAGTGTCAAAAAACATGTCAACGTAAAGCAAACAAAATAACAGCGCATAAATAAACTCCATTACTTTAAGGTCGTGGCCCAAACTGGCTCTTACTCTGGCATCCAGGATTAGCCCAGTCTTTATCTGGATATACACTAATTGTCAGAGACAATTCTTGCTTTCTGCATCTTATCTCATTATCTCCATACAGAGAATACCCACCTCCCATGCGATATGTGTCAGGATCATTGGGATGCGTACTAATTCCATCCTGTGTCGGTTCGGCAGACGATGGGATTCCATCTTCATCCGGATCTTCTGCCTGTCCATGAAACTTGTTATACAGTTCCAAATGATGCAATTCATGCTGAACAGTCTCGGCAACACATTGAATTCCTTTCCCAGACCCAGTCACTGTAATAGCGCCATACCCATCTCTTCCCGCCTCATAATTTTCTGGCCCAGTATTCGTGGTGGGCGCGTCAGGCCCCAACCGAAGAATCGTATCCTTTCCAGGAATCACGTACCCATAACTCGCATCATCCGCATAAATACACTTCAGAGGAATACCACAGACATCCCCCTGCTTCCAGTAGTAGAACCAGTTCGGACTGTCGGCCTGCCCAATCGGATGATTCTTCGCCTCCTTCGGGAAGAACACTTCATAACTCTTCTCATCACAAAGGATTCCTCCAAACGTAATTGATGCCGTTTTTCTTCCAAAATCCGAATTGTTCTTTGGCAACCCCGTGAATGTCACGATGGCGATCAGAGTACCGTCGCTTGCCTTTGCACATCCAGCTGGATTTGCATCACGCCACGACATAACAGAGTCGCCAATGGCTTCGACTCCAAATACGCAGGCATTTGCAATCCCCCGTGCCGCGCTCGCAGGTGTCACTCGTGCTTTCAGATTCATGGTCAATACACCGGGCATTGCCGTTGAATAAGTGAATTCGTTTTGCCCGTCTCCCGAATCCGAAGGTGCTCCTACAGGATCCCCACTGGGTGTCACCAGTTCGACTTTCGTCACTCTTACGACGCATATATCCGAACATTGCGATACAAGTTCAGATGTAGCCGTCACCACATATACGCCAGGTGAAAGATTTTGCGGATTGAAAGTGACCGACCGCCCCGTCCCGTTAATTCCCGCCGGACGACTCGTCCAATACGTCTTTCCCCCAGGGTTGCTGTCGCTTGTCAAACGCAACGTACACTGGGAGGCTTTCCAGCAGACGTTCGTCTCATCGGGCTTAATAGCCAGTTTCAGCACACGGATTACGCCCGAATACGAGTCTTCCGAGCCAGATTCGTCACTGACACAATAAGAGCAAGATCCGCCAGGGGCAACTTCGGCGAATCCTGTGTCTGGCATATCCAGACGAAAGGGGTCAAGTGCCACGACTCGCACATGCAAGGAACCCGTAGTTTCGCTCGGACACAACACGTAGAAGCCACTGTTTACAGCATACACGCCCAATGCTTCGTCACAAATGACCGAGACATAGGCATTCTGCGCATATGCCGCAACTGCATTGCAAACGAAGCCAAATAAACCGGCTCCAACAAGCAACAGATAAACGAATATAACGAGGCACACTACAATACATGGTTTTCGTTTTCATGTGCACATTATACCAAAAGACAGCCGTCCACTCAAATCGGGCAAGGAGGCGAAAGCGCAAAGTGAAGCTTCAGCCGCGTGAAACTTTAGCCTTTGTGGCTCCACCCGTCGAGAACAAGTCCCTGATAGGGGCAGTTCCGCGCGCGCGAGGCGAATGCCGCGCAATCGACCGCGCGCGGCGCACCGACGACAACGCACGTCGTGCGGCCCGCAAACGAGTCGACAAGGGTAGGCGGCAGAATCGCGCGCGGAAGCTTCCACCAGGCCTCGGCCCACCTTTCGACGGACATCCCCTCCTCCTCAACCATCACCTGATAGGTGATCGGAAGCGCCGTCTCAAGGCCAATAATGCCGTTCGCGGCGTTCGCGTAGCCGCAATTCTTCCGCGCGGCCGGATGCGGCGCATGATCCGTCGCGAACATCAGCACGCCGTCCTTCACGCCGCGCCGCACTTCCGCACGGTCTTCGCGCGTCGCGAGCGGCGGGGCCATCTTGAAGTTTCCGTCATCGCCGACAATGTCATCCCGACAGAGCAGGATGTGGTGCGGCGTCGCCTCGGCCGTCACGGACAGCCCCTCGCGCCGCGCGGCGCGGACGAGCGCGACGCCTTCGGCGGTCGAGATGTGCTGGACGTGGAGGCGGCACCCCGTCTCGCGGCAGAGCGAGAGGTCGCGGCGGATGCAGTCCGCCTCCGAAAGCCCCGGCGCGAGCGCGTGCTGCGAGACGACGAGGCCGAGGGCCGCCGCGCGGCGCATCGCCTCTTCCATCACCTTCGTCTCGACGACGTAGCTGCCGTCGTCCGTGAAGAACGCCGCGCCGCCTTGCGCCAGCGCCTCCAGATCGGCGACTTCGTGTCCGAGACGCCCTTTCGTCAGGCAGGCGGACGTCAACAGCACGGGGTGGTCGCCCGGCAACGCGGCCGCCTTCTTTCGCTGATAGTCCATCACGGCGACCGCGTCGCAGGCCGGCGTCGTGTTCGGCATCGTGACGACGGCGGCGAAGCCCCCGCGCTGTGCGGCGGCGAGGCCCGTGGCCGTCGTCTCCGCCGTCGGCACGCCCGGATCGCGGAAGTGGACGTGCACATCGACGAAGCCGGGGAATTCAAGTTCTTTTTCCATGCCGCAGATTATACCACACATTGCCTCCCAGCGGTGCCGAGGGACGCTCCGCCGCCAGGGCTTCAGCATGAAAAGACGATCCCTTCTCTGTAAGTCGTCCGCATCCTTGGTTCGTCGGCCCGACAGCTCGCGCGACTGTCGGCTCCTCCGGGCCAATGGCGGCTTACGCCGCCGCTTCGCGAGGATCTGTGGTAATCAAATTGAGAATGGTAAGGCTGGCAACCCAAAAGAACGTTGCGTGAGGAGCGGGCGGGTCGGCCGAGCGCCGAACCGTCACAGCGCATTCGTTCCCGCCTTGAGCGGCGTCTCGACGCCCTTCCAGACGAAGACGCCCGTAAGGCCCGGCGGGAGCGTGACCGTGCCGGCGGCGGCGCCGTCCGCAAACGTCAAGTCCACGGAGATGTCGCCTTTCGGGGAGGGCATCGTCGCGCGGATGAACGTCAGGGGGCCCGGCTGCGGCGCGATGCGCACGCGCGCGAAGCCGTCCGCGTCCGGCCGGATGCCCGCGAGGCCCGTCTGCAGATGGTAGAGCGGATGCGCGCCCCAGGCGTGGCAGTCGCTGCGGCCGCGCCGACCCGGCGCCTCCGGCGGCGTCTTAAGGCCGTCCCGCACGAAGCCACGCCAGAGGTCGAGCCTCTTGAGGAAGAGATCCGGCCGGCCGAACGTGAAGTACGTCTCGAAGAGGTAATGCGAGAAGTAGACCGTCGCCGGCGCAAGCCCCTTCTCCCGGACGAGCCCGTCGAACGCGCGCGCCGCGCGATCGGCGGGCAGGACGTCCGCGAGCAGCGCGAGGCATTGCGCATGCTCCGAGAAGCAGTCCTTCGCGCGCGTGTCGGCGACGAGGCCGCGCGCGTCATCCCAGAACGCCGCAACGACCGCCCACGCGACGGCCTCCGCCTTCGCCTGCCAGTAGACCCCCATCGCATCATCGCCGCACGCGCGTTCGGCGCACGCCGCCTGGCGAAGCGCGTAGACGTAGAGGAGGTTGTTGACCACCGAACAGCCGCGCCGTCCGTCCGGCGCCAGGCCGAGCCAGCCCCACGGCTCGCTCCAGTCCACGAAGCTCCAGCCCGGCAGGTCTTCGAGAAGGCCGTCCGCATTGCGGTACGTGTCGATCTGCGAAAGCGTCTGGCGGAGGCCCGGAATGCGCTGACGGAGGAAGGCGTTGCCCCCGTGCCAGCGCGCGTAGTCGCCCAGCATCAGCACCCAGCACAGCGAGAACGTCGTCGAGTCCTGTTCGTGAATGGAGGGAAAGTTCATGCGGATCATCCCGTTGCTGCGGCGCGATGCGTCGAAGATGCCGATGCCGTAGCGCAGAAGCCGGTCGTCGCCCGAAAGCGTGTTGAGGACCAGCATCTCCACGCGCGTGTCGCCGGGGTACATCTGCTGCTCGAAGTAGGGGCAGTCCATGAACATCTCATGAAGGCAGTTTTGGAGGCCGCGCACGGCAATCCGTCCGATGTCACTGAGCGAGGCGTCGTCGCAAACGAACGACGACCGCACCGCGAGCGGATAACGCGACTCGACGAGCCCAAGCCGCGTGAGCGCGAGGGGCGCGTCAGCCGTCCGAACCGCGATCTCGATCCAGCGGCCGCACTTCCACCACGGCGTCGTGAACGAGGCGGACGCGCGGCCGTCCGGCAGGAACGTGTCGTGCATCGCGCGCAGCATGCGCTTGCCGAGGAAGGCGTCACGGTTGCCCTTGTGGAGGTAGAGTTCGCCTGTCCGCCCCGTCTCGGCGAACGGCGCATAGAGCGCCTCGGCCCAGCGCCAGCGGATCTGCGCGCCCGCGCCGCCGGACGTGCCGAGGTCGGGGAACGCGCAGTAGTAGTCGCCGAGATCCCAGAGGAAGCGGACGGACGTGCGGGCGGGAATCTCGACCCGCGCGCCGGACTTGAGGAGCCGGTCAAACCGCGCCGTCCACGCGCAGGATGCGTCCGCCGCCGCATAGACGGCGTTCGTTTCGTCGAAGAGCGGCTGCGCGGCCCGCACCGTGCCCGGCGCGCAGGGCCGCTCCAGCTCGTCCGGGCGTTCCGTCGGGAAGAGCGCCCAGCCCCGGCAGACGTTGCCGTAGTCGCTCGCCCGGACGGGGCCGCGCACGACGGAAGTCGGCTGCCACGCAAGATCCTTCCAGTCGAGGAAGCCGGTGCCGCGCACGACGTTCTCGCAGCCCGTCATCGTGTCCGGGTCGGTCACGCCGCCATACGTCTGGCACGGCACGAGCGCCGCCCGCCACGCCGCCCGGCCCGTCGTCAGCCGCGCGTCATAGGCACCCTCGGCCTTGAGGACGAAGCCGCCGTGTCCGCTCGTCAGGATCGACGGCGGGCCGTTCTTGCCGAGGTGGAAGACGACGGCCTCCAGCACGTGTTCGCCCGCCGTCAAGTCGCGAACCTCGTAGGTCTGGTAGTACCAGCGTTCGAGGAAGCCCTTGTGCGGCCCGCGCGAGAGGATGCGCCCGTCGAGGAGCAGGACGTAGCGCGGGTCGGCCGAGACGTCGAAGACGAGCGGCGCGCCGTCGGACGTGAAATCGCAGCGGAAGCGGACGATCGGAAAGGCGTTCCCGCCCTTGAAGTCGGCCCCTGCCGTCCAGATCCAGGCAGCCTCGTCGATTGCCTGGAGCGGACGCAGGTTCACGTCGCCGCGCGTGAAGCGCTCCTCCCGAAAGACCTGCCGAACCTCAAACGCCTCGACGGACAGCGCGGCGGCGAACGCCCACACCGCGAGAAAAGACCGCACGACCACCCCTCGTCCTCTGTTCTTCATTTGCATCAGGCTTGACTCCTCGCGTTCACTTGACCTCGTTGCGGACGAGGCGCCCGCCCTTCACTTCGCGGTCGATCCAGCGGCCCTGGCCGTCGGGGAGGCGGAAGGCGTAGTCCGTCCACGTCTTCGGCACCGTGCCGCGCACGAGCATCTCGTTCACCGCAAAGACGCAGTTGCCGCTCGCCGTCGTGAACCACGGGTGGATGCGCAGCCCCGGCTCGTTGATCTCCCACGTCTCGCCGAACGGGCCCATCGCCCCCGCCGCCTCCTGAAGCCAGCGCACCGGCTCCGTGCGGTCGCCGAGCGCCGTCATCGAGGCGGACATCTTCGCCGCGTACCACGGACAGACGCTCTTGCCCATCGGGTACATGTTCCCCGCCGCCTTGCCCGCGTTGATGAAGTGCCACGCCGCGTTCGTCTGGCGCGCCTCGCCCTGCGGGAAAATCGGGAACGGATAGAGCCCGCCGAGCGTCCCGACCGACTCCTCCGTGCAGTTCTCGTAGGCGACGTAGCGCGTTCCCGTCGGGTCGGTCGGCAACCCCTTCACGAGGCGATCCGCCGTCGCGCGGAAGTCCGCCGCCTCGTCCCGGTCGACGCCGAGGACATCCGCCGCGTCCGCCGCGACGCGCAGGGCGTAAATCGCCGAGCAGGTCGAGAGGAACGCTTTGTCCTTCGACGGGCCGAGGCGTTCGAGATCGGTGCAGCGTCCGATCCACGCAACGCCGTCCGGCCCTTCGAGAATCCAGTTGTTGCGGTAGAAACGCGCACATTCGAGAACGATCGGATAGCCGACCTTTTCGAGATAGTCCCGGTCGCCCGAATAGGCGTACTGCGTCCACGCGCTGCGGGCGATGGAGCCCATCGCGAAGATGTGATCCATCCAGAAGCCGATGCCGGCCGTCTCGACGTCGCCCTCCTCCAGCGACATCCAGAGCCACCGCGCACCGTACTTGCCGCGCTGCGTGTAGTGGCTCTGCCGCGTGAGCGCACGGTGCATGACGGCGTAACGCCAGTCGGGGCAGCGCCGCGCGACCGAGAAGTGTCCGGACGAGACGAGGCCGTCGTGGATGTACATCTCGTCAAAGCCGAAGTACTTGCCCTGCCAATGGAACGGGAAGATGCCGACCGGGAAGCCCCAGCGCGTCGCGTTGCACCGCAAATGATACTGCTGCACGTCGTACATGCGCTGGAGTTTCGCGTCCGGGAGGCGCACGAAGCTCTCGGCCCAGTAGTCGGACCAGAGCTTCGCATGGACGGCGAAAAGGCCGTCCCAATCGGTCTGCGGAATCGCCGTCGGCGTCTTCTCGAACGTGTCGGAGTAGGTGACGAACCAGGCGTAGGACGTCTTCGCGCCCGGCGCGAGCGTGACGTCGCGGCGGATAAGCCCGCCGTCACAGGCCGTCACGGCGATGTCGAAGCCAATCACGTTCTGTCCGTAGGTGAGGCCGTGGAAGACGCGGCGGACGTCGGTGTTCGGCTCGTCCCAGATGCCGCGCATGCGGACATAGGGCGAGGTCTCGAAGTAGCGATCCTGCTTCGTCCACGCGCCGACAAGGCGGCCGTGCGGATCGATCGTGTAGTCGAGGTCGAGCGTCAGGTTGAGCGGCTTGTCGCCCGTGTTCGTGACCGTCCGACGGATCGCGACGACGTTGCGGTCAAGCGCGCAGAAGATCTCGGTCGTCGCCTCCAGCCCCTCGTCGAACGCGCCCACGCACGTGACGAGCGCCTTGCGGATGTCGAGCGTCTGCGACCACGCCGCCGGGAGTCCGACCAAGTTGCCGTCAATCGCCAGCGTCGGGTTGAAGCGACCGAACGCGAAGAGCTCCGCATCACGCGCGGGGCCACGCCGTCCCTGCCAGTAGACGGTCGTGAGCATCTTGTTGTATTCGGCGCCGCTTTGCCCGCCCGTCCATTCGACGAGCATGTTGAGGTCGCCGTTCGAGATCAGCGGCGGCGAGTAGCCTTCAGGCGGCGTCGGCCCCGTTCCGCAGAGCCGTCCGGCCAGCGGATCGGACACAAGCGCAATCGCGCAGAGAAGCATGGATGTTGTCATGGTTGTTTGTTCCCTAGTGTCGTTCGTTGTTGGTTAATAGTCATGGCAATGACGTGCGAACAGCTACCACACACTCTGCCGCGCATCCTCCAGATTGGTGTCGTTCTCGTTCGAGTTGAACCAACTCTTGATCGAGAGGCCGATGTACTGGCTGAATTTCTCTCCGATGCGCCCGTAATGCGCCCGTGTCACCTGACCGAACTCGTTCGTCTGCGTCCGAACGCGATAGATCAGATACTCGTCGGCGGCAAGCCGCTTCGACTCCGTAATGCCCTCCGCCTTGTGGACATGGCGAAACGTGAACGACTTACGGTACGTTGCGTTCGTGTCAGCCGCATAGGCGTACTTGAACGCGCTCGTCGGATCGGTTTTCGCCACATAGAACCCATCCGCGCCATTCGGCATCTCGACCTTCAGGTGCTCGTGGAAATCGTCCCAGTCGTTCGGATTGCGCCATCCGTCAAAGACAAGGTGAAGATCGTCGTGGCGACCGTTTCCGTAGGGCGGACACCACGCCAACGTCTCCAAGTCGAGTTTCACGACAACGTTCGTGTCCGGGAACGGCTTGAAATCGACAGCGTGGAAGGCCGTCTGAACAGGCATACGCCTCTTTTTGAGACAAACCGTCGACTCCATCGTACACGCCGACCATTTCTGCGTCTCTTGCGCTTTTCGCCACTCCCATTGCCGAAATAACGGTTGAATGGACGTCTTATAATAGCCATCCTTTTCTAAATAAGCGCGTAGGCCGCCGATTGTCTTATGCTTTGCCGCACACGTACCGTCTTTGTCCGTCTTACACGTGACGACATCTGACTTTTCGAATGTCCTTTGAAAGCAAATTGTGGCCAAAGCCCCCTCGACTGGAGTCCCCTGATCGTCTAAGACCTGAAGTCGAACATCCGCAACAGCGCCCTCGCGAAGCAGATCATAGGCAAGAACTGGGCACACGCACACAGTCAGGCATAACATCTGAACGAACAATTTCATTTCAAGCCTCCGATCTCAACGATCTTCCGAAAAAGCGGGTACGTGTAATGATAGGCAACATTTTTGACGTCCGAATGAAGCCACCGAAAGGAAAGTTCGTCTCCTGGTTCGCAACGAGGCCACTTGCTCGACATGAACTCCGGCGTGTTCAAGTCAAAAGACGGAATCCCATATTCGGTCAGGTTCGTTCGACCCGTCGGTGGAGACAGTGCAGGAATTCCTTGTGCCAAATGTGCATCAATAATCAAACGCGAGCTTTCTGCGTCAGAGATGGAACCTGGGCTAAGGGAAAACACGGTGTTTGTTTTGAAAACGGCAAAATCCGTGACGGCATTCGCATCAGCGACAGACCACACACGCGTATTCAACAGGCCTTTTGTTCGGAACCCCCAACCAGACCAGTCCGTCGTGCCCATGAAGCCGAGAAGTGATTTGCGCCCCTTCCAAATCTCCTGCTTGTGCCACGAGTAGCGATCACCCCAATTGCCTGACGGGCTGACGCCATTATACCAAGCCGGATTCTGGCTATCCAAGTAGATTTCCTCAACCTCATCGCCCGATGAATAGAAGTTGACGGCAACAGACTTCACCTTGGAAAAACGCCCCTTCCACGTCAGCTTGGCGCGCGCATCATTCGGATCCTTGACAAAGAATTCGTGCCATCGCGCCACCCAGCATCGAGACGGATAATCTGTCCAATCCGCATGAACAAGATGGTTCTCTGGCGAATAGTCGGCCAACGACGGTTCAAACGCCTCTGACGGAATCGCAGAATTGAGCATGATGAACTTGTCGACCTGCAGACCGTAGTCCTGAATGGCCGCCGCAACAACCATCGTGCCAAGGCTGTGCGCAATCACCACCTTGCGCCCTGACGCACCATTGATGAGCGACGCGAGGCGACGGGCGGTGACGAAGGCGTTTGAGGCGTTGACATGATAGTTGTAGGCCGGGCCGATGTCTGACTCCCACGCCACGGGACAGAACTCCATATTCGCACCCGACTGCCAGAGCCGCTTGAACATCACCGACGCCCAGATATGCGATTCACGTTCACTCACGTTTGCGCCATGTACGAAGAAGACATTCGTCTTCTCGGCAGCACCCGAACCTTGCGCCGCCCAGAGGGCTGCAATCAGGAGAATGGCGTTCAAAAACTTGAGCCGACCGAGCAAGCACTTCATCATTCACCTCTCAATCCGAGCACAACCAAAATCTTTCGCTTCTTCTTCAACACATCCTCTGAACTCACTCGGCACACACACCACGACAAGCCTTATTCGGCCTTCCACTTCTCGTCAAACCACTGTCGCTGGGTTTTCCAATACTCAGCCGCAATCTTTGCATGTTCGGCGAATCTCTTGAAATCAACATGAATGGGATAGACTCGTTGTCCCTTATAAAGATCCGAGAACACGTACATGCCATGCCATCCGTTATCAGGATATTCGTGCGTCCCTCCATCGACCATTGCGAGGAACTTTGGATTCTTCATAAAATCGCCATCCAAGACAATGACCGTGCTCCAGAAGAACGAATGCATAGCCGCCAAAGATGGCTCGCGATCCCGTGTCACGCGGTCTCGTATGCTTGTCTTGCTTTGAATGCATCCGTAACAAAACCGCTTTCCATCCTTATTTACGCATGTTGCAAACAGATCAAAGACGCTTCCCTTGATTTGTTCCTTCAGCCAACTGATGTCACGCGGTTCATTGGCAAGCTCACCCGCCTTGATAATCGTATTGAGGTCTCTCTGAAGAAGAATCTCGATTCCCGTGCCGACAAGAGCATCGTTTGCCAAGAGTTTGATCATTTCCTCAAACGCATGCCCACTCGACTTCTTCCAACTCTGATCAGCGCTTACGACGCGATCAATCACGGACTTGTCGTCCAGTCCACTCTTGCGATGGATATGCACCTCATAAATTCCCCTCCAAATCAAGGCAGGCTCGATTTGCGGAAACGCCCGCATCGTTTCAAGGACAGCCACCTTGATGGCTTCCTTTTGCGCCATTCGTTCGGCCTCTTTCTCACCGACCTTCTTTTTCCGAGTCACAAGTCCTTGCAGTTCATGATCGAACGTCTTGTCATAGATAGAACGGCCATATTCTTTATAAGTGCATTTCATTTCGAGACATCCTCCATCATTTTTGAAATCGCCCGCCCCCAGGCATACGCCAACAACGGTGGCACGGCATCGCCAATCTGCTCATACTTGTCCTGAACTTCACGATCAATGTGCGGCACAATGTAAGGCCCCCCGACGAAATCATACGAATCAGGGAATGACTGCAACCGTGCGCATTCGCGCACGGTCAATGCGCGGTCTTCCGTTGGATGCACAAATTCGTCCAGGCAATGCGACGTGACGCATGGCGATGGCATCCCGACGGGCAGACGATAATTCCTTTTGATGAACATCTTCTTCGGCAGTACACGACGCGACTGGAGTTCTTCGCGCGCACGTCCCGTGTAGCGCTCAAATAGTTCGCGAAGCCCTTCTCCTGGGCGAAGCAATCCGAATCGCTCCAACGTAGCCGGACGATGCTTCATCGGCATTTGGTACGAGAGTCCCTTATTGGACGACTCTTTTCGCCGCCAGAACGAATCATCGCGCATCAGCTTCGTGAAGGCGTTTGAACGCGACAGGTAATGCGTCTCTTCGACGCCCGTATTTGGTGTCACCGACGGCAAATCGTCAAATGCCTCTCCGACAGTCACGGCCTTTGCGACAAATGGCCGTGGCTTGCTCAAAGACATGTTCTTCAGCCTCGTGCCAAGGACAAAATAGCGTTTGCGTTTTTGCGGCACGCCAAATTTCGTCGCATCCAGAACGACCTCAATGTAGTTTCTGTAACCGGCTTTCGCCATCTCATCCTTCAATGCATCAACAATAAGGTCTTTCGACCCCTTTTCCGTCGTCTTTGTCGTGATGGCTGGCACGTTCTCGAATAGCAGAAACTTGGCATTCGTAATCTGTGCAACCCGAATGCCCTGCCGAAACAGGAATTGCCGTTCGTCATAGAAACTCCGCGACGTGTTCCCGGCGGTCGAGAACGTCTCGCAAGGCATTCCAGAAGTGACGAGATCGATTCCACCCTTGGGACAATAGGGGAGAATGTCTTCGGCCTTAACTTTGCAGATGTCTTCGTTGATCACATGAACTTCTGGGTGGTTTGCCTCATACGTCTCGACGCACGAGCGAATTTTCTCAATTGCGACCTTTGTCGTGAATCCAGCGGCATGAAGCCCTGTGCAGAAGCCTCCAACGCCACTAAAGCAATCAACATGCGTGAATCCATTTGCCGTGAGCGGTTGGATAGAACGCAATTCGGCAATCGGGTTCTTCTTTGATTCTACAAAATAATCGACTTTATCGCATTCATGCGTGGAGGAGATTGAAAGGGAAGATAGAAAATCCATCTGTACGCCCGGTTCGCAGACGCGCAGGTTTTCGCGCGGCACCTTCAGGAGAAGCGGCGGAAGTCGGTGTGCGAGGTCTGGGTTGTTGCGGTCAGACGATTCGAGATACGCCTTGATTTCGCGCGCAATCTTCGGCGACCGCTTCGCGAAGTCCGCCGCGCGCACGATCACGCGATCCATCTCCGCCGCCAATACATCCGACGTATTCGCGGGCGCATCAGTCGTCTGGATCTTGTAGAGCAGATACCGCGTACCGTGCGCCGCACCCTTCGCCGGATAGCCGAAGTCGCGCACAAGCTCGCCGCGCGTGAACATGCCGACGAACTCCGCCGCGAAACGTCCTCCCTTCGTGCCGCTGAAGAGCCAGATTTCGTTGACCGTTTTCGCCGCCTCGGCATCGACCACATCCCCGTCCGCAAGCGGCCAGTTGTAGTAACCGGGCCAACGCTCCAGCTGTCCCGTCCTGTACGTCCCGACCAAGACGACGTTCTTCTCTTTCTTCCCTTTGAAACTCATGCCCGTATTATACCATACTCACTTCAGCTCGATGACGCCGTAGCGCATCGGGTCGAGCGGATCGACGATGCCGTCGAAGAGGCGGTTCGTCTTCACCGCGCCGCCGTCGGACGAATAGAGCACCGCCGCGAAGCCGATCTTCGCGCCCGCCTTCAGCTGCTCGTCCAAGCCGAGGTTCGCCCACGGGATCCAGACCCAGTATTTCGTCACGCCGTTCGCGTGCCGCACGTTCGCGCGCACGTTCGCGCCGACGGACTCGAACTTCTTCATGTCGGGAATCCAGCAGTTGCGGCGGAAGACCTCGCTCTTGCCGTCCGCCCGCAGCGCGACGGAATACTCGACGCAGCTGTGCCCCTTGTAGTTCATCCAGATGTCGTTCGCCCGCCACTCGTCCGTCTTGTCGACGTCGAACGCGAACGTCAGCGCGTCGCCCTCCACGAGCCGTTCGCGCGAATGGGGCTGCACGTGCCGCGCGTCCTTCACCTCGGCTTCGAGGATGAAGCCCGCATCGCGCGCATAGGCGATGCGCAGCGTCGGCGCGGACGCGGGGTCGCTCCACATCGCCGCCGGCACGGGCGCGGCCGTCGCGGCGGACTTGACGCCCGGCTCCAGCGCTACGGCCGTGCAGTCGGTCTTCAGCTCTACCTGCGGCTTCTCGCGGTAGCCGCCCGGCGGCGGCGTCCACTCCGGCCCCGTGTAGTCGCCTGTCGCGTGGATGTAGACGGGATCTTCCGAGACCGTCAGCGTCTTGCCCAATGCGACGGGCGTGCCGAGGTAGTCCTCCGCCGACACGATGCCCGCGACCGGCGGCGCGACGCGCTCCTCGCCCGCCGACCGCCAGAAGACGTGAACGAAGCGCCCGTTCGCGCGGCGGCCGCTCGCGAGATACGTCTTCGGGCCGAGGCGGTGGAGCTTCATGTTGCCCTGCACGTCCGAGAGGTTGTGTGTCACCGTCGCGAACGCCTGCAGCATCGGCTTCGGCCACGCGGCCTCGTGCGCCTTGACGATCGCGCCGAACTCGTCGAGCATCGTGAAGTCGACGTGCCAGATGATCGCGCGGATGTCCTCGGTGGACATGAGCGCCATGCCGCGCGTCAGGTAGCGCGCCTGGTTCTCGTAGGAGACGGGCACGAAGTAGTTGCCCTTGCCCGTCGTCCAGCCCGTCTCGGTCATATAGACGGGCTTGTCGATCTTCGCCTCCTTCAGAAAGTCGAACAGCGCGACGAAATCCTCCCAGTATTCGCCCTCCGGCTTCGTGCCGTCCACGTAGTGATGGACGTTGATGCCGTCGATGAGGTCGAAGTAGCCGAGCTTGTGCAGACGGCGGAAGTAGGGCAGCTTGATGCGGCTCGCGTCCGGCCCGGTGAGGAAGACGTTCGGATTGCGCTTGCGGGCCTCCTCGCAGAAGATGCGGCACATCTTCACATATTCCTCGTCCGTGCCGCGCCACTGGAAGTCGAGCTCGCCCGTCAGGCAGAGGTTGCGCTTCAGCATGTCGGGCTGCGCGTCCATGAACTTTCCGACATAGGCGCGGTAGGCGTCCCAGTCCTCGGGCGGAAACTCGCCCTGGCGGTTGCGGTCGGCGGGACGGCGCAAGGCGCGCGGCACAGGGCTGCTGTGGAACGTGAAGATCGCGTCAGCCGTCTCGTTCGGCATCCTGAAGTTCACCTTCAAATTGTCGGGCGCGAAGAACCGCTGATCCCAGCGCGAACCAAGCTTCTCCCAGAGATCAGGCGTGCCGAGAACGACCATGATGCCGTAGCGCGAGTTCTTCACGAGTTCCTTCGCAATCGGCGTGCCGCAGACGGCAACACGCCCCGGCGTCGTGATGCGTGTGCCGTCGGGATAGTCCGCCGTCGCCTCCAGCGCCCAGTAACCGCGCGTCGGGAAGTCGACCGTCGCGCGTCCGTCGCGTCCCTCGACCGTGCGGACAATCCGCCCCTTGACGTCCTTCACATCCACGCGGCAGTCGGGCTTCTGTTTGGGATAGGCGAAATCGACCGTCACCGTACCCGAATCGGCGAAGAAGACGTTTTTGAGGCGAAAGTATTTCGTCTGCCTGATTTCGTATTCGCCGCCCCGGATCGCGTGCAGGGCGTGGCGCACGAGGCGGATCTCGAAGTTCTTCACCTCGACCTTGCCGGACGTGTGCCCGAAGCGGCGCTGCCATTCGCAGCGATAGGACTTGCGGATGACGTTCGGCAGGTCGACTCCGACCGAGACGCGACGGAAGTCCGCGCTCTCGCCGAGGACGTAGGTGTCCTCGCGCTTGCCGGTGAAGGTGTTCGGCCAGAGCCACGTCGGCGCGCGGCTCCCGTCGTCCTTCAGCGGCTGAAGGCGCAGCGCGACCGCATCGCCCGTCACGCCCGCCGTGCGGTAGTCGAACGAGACGATGAACGTCCACGGACGCTCCCATCCGCCGTCCCACGCAAGCGCGAACGGCGTATCGCGGATCTCCGCCGCCGAGTCGAGCGGAATCGTCCGCACGTCCGGCGCCGCGAAGATGATTTCCGTTCGGTCGGGACGCTCGACGGGGACGGGCTTCTTCGGGGCGTGCCGGTCGCAGCATCCGCCGATCAGAGCGGCGGCCACCACCGCGCATCCGAGGTTCAATAGGCTTTTCGTTGCTTTCATCTTTTAGACTCCTGATTTGGATTGTAGCGAAAATCTGTTCCTTGTGTCAATGTGCCTGCGGCGCTGAACACGAAGGTGACGGAGTTTGTGAGACACGGAGTTTTGTTAACCCAGTCTCTCCTATGCCCTCTCTCCGTGCCTCCGCTTCTCATGTTTCTCCGTGTTCAGCGCCGCAGGCCCTCGATCAAGGCTGCCGTTTCTCATTCATTTCACCGCCTCGGCAAACGCCTTGTAAATCTTCTCGTGCGCGGCCTTCAGCGCGGCGGGATCGAACTTCACGACCTTGCGGTCGTAGGTGACGAGACCGTTCACCTCCGCCTCCACGTCCGTCGTCTGCGTGTAGACCGCGCCGCCGAGCCCCTGCGCCGCAAGCTCGGCGACGCGCGCCATCAGCGCGACGTACCGCGCCTCCATCGCCGCGCGCGCATCCGCCGCCCCGTTCGCGCCGCCCGTGCCGCCGTAGCCCCACGACTTCTCCGTCCAGAGGTGACCGTCCACGCGGCAGCCGAGGCCGCCGAACTCGCCGAGGAACGAGACGCGGCGGGCGTTCAGCGGCGCCATGCCGGGCACCCGGTTGTAGTCGTGGCGGTCAATGGCGTCCGCCGCCTCGCAGACACCCGGCGGCAGGTGCCGCGTCCACGCGCGCCGTTCCGGCTGATGCCCCCAGTCGCCGCCCTCGAAGTCCACCCAGCCGCTCGGCCCGTTCACGAGCCGCGTCGGGTCGTACCGCTTCGTCCAGTCGAGCGTCGCGTGCGTGAGGAACGCCCCCGGCTGGCTCCAGCCCTCATTGTAGGGCACCCACATCACGATTGAGGGGAACGTCTGCAGGGCGTCCATCATACCCTTCAGCTCGCGCCGCTGAAGCCCGTAGCCGGACACCGTCTTCGCCTTGAACGGCGACCGTTCGTCGCCGTTCGCGCTTGGCAAGTCCTGCACGACCATCAGCCCCATCTTGTCGCAGAGGTAGTAGTAGCGCGCCGGCTCGACCTTGATGTGCTTGCGCATCATGTTGAAGCCGAGCGCCTTCAGCGTGCGGATGTCGAACGCCATCGCCTCCTCCGACGGCGGCGTGAGGAGGCCATCCGGCCACCAGCCCTGATCAAGCGTCCCCATCAGGAAGACCGGTTCGTTGTTAAGGAAGAAGCGCAGCACGCCCTTCGCATCGCGGCGCGTCGTGATCTTGCGCATCCCGAAGTAGCCCTTCACCGCGTCCGTGCCGCACGCCGCCGTGAAGTCGTAGAGGTTCGGCGCGTCCGGACTCCAGAGACGGACGGGCGCGGGCAGCGCGAGCGTCACCGCGCCGTTCACGGTCGTCCCCTTCACGCCCGAGACCTCGACCGTCACCTCCGGCTTCGCGAACGCCGGACTGCGGACGTCGAACGCGAGCGTCACCGTCCCCTTGTCGATGTCCGTCGCGACCGTGTAGCCCGCGACGTAGGTCTCGGGCACGTTCTCCAGCCACACCGTCTGCCAAATGCCGGAAACGCGCGTGTAGAAGCAGCCCTTCGGCTCGAAGCTCTGCTTGCCGCGCGAATTGACGAAGTCCTCCGTCGGGTCCCACACGCAGACCGTGAGCGCATTCGCGCCGTCCGCCACATAGTCCGTGATGTCGAGCGTGAACGGGTTCTGCCCACCCTCATGCGGCACGTCCGTGACCTCGCGGTGGCCGACGAAGACCTGCGTGCGGAAGTCGACCGCGCCGAAGTGCAGGAGGATGCGTTCGCCGGGACGCTTCGTGCAGACGATCTGCCGCGTGTACCAGAGAAACTCGTCGGGACGCAGGAGGCGTCCGACGCCGGAGAGCGCGGACTCGATCGCGAACGGCACGCGGATCTTGCCGTCCCAGGCCGTCGGGCGCCCCGGCGTGTTCGTGACGCTCGTCACGGCGTAGTCCCAGTCGCCGTTCAGGTTCGTCCAGCCGCTGCGCACGAGCTGGGGGCGCGGATACTCGCGCCACGCATTCTGGCTCGTCACCTTCTCGCCCCACGGCGTCGTCAGCGCCCCCGCCGACGCGACACACGCCGCACAGACTGTTCCGCACATGATTCTCATTTTCATCGGATGGTTCCTTTCGTTCAATTCAAACCTCTTCAGTTGCCACAAAGCACACGGAAGCCATCGGGATTGCTGCGCTTCGCGCAATCACGAAAAGGCACTCGCCCCGACCTCGAAGCGTTGCGGGCTGTTGTTGGTTCAGTTGATGTCTCACACGGAGAAACGGAGGCACGGAGAGAAAGCGGATGAAATCGGTCGATGCGTTCTCTATCGCAATAGCGCACAGGAACTCCGTGGCTCCGTGGCTCCGTGTGAGACCTTGAGATCTCGGCAAAACCTCGACCGCCACCCGAAGTGACCAATCTCGCAAACTCATCATTCGAGGGGAAACGTGAAGCCTTTTCCTCCACCTGTCGGAAAAACGCCTCGGCGGCTTGGGCGCAGACCGTGCGCGGCCAGTAGGCATCGACAACCTGCACGACCAGCATCCGCAGCTCCTTCCGCCGTCCGTTGACGAGACACTGCGACGCCCACGCGCCACCATGCCCAAACCAGCCGTCCGCCTCGTCCGCAAACGGCGCGACGAACCCAAGCGAATAGCCGTCCTTCGACAAACTTTTGGGACGCTGCGAGACGGCCAGAAGCCGCCGGACCGTCTCCTCCTTCAGAATCCGCACGCCGTTCTCGCCCACGCCAAGGTTCATCAGCATCTTGTAGAACTTCAGCTGATCGCGCGCCGTCGTCCACAGCCCCGCGCCGGCGGACGAAAAGACGCGGTCGCCGCGAAACGGCGGCGGCATCGACGCGCAGAACGGCACATGCTCGGCCTTCTTCCCCTTCTTCACGCGGTAGATCTCGATGCGCGTCTTCAGCTGCTCGTCCGTCGGCTGAAAGCCCGTCGCGTTCATGCCGAGCGGCTTCAGGATGCGTTCGGACACGACATCTTCCCACCGCTGTCCCGTCACGACCTCGACGACCGCCGCCGCGACGTCAATGCCGACGTTCGAGTAGCGCACGCCCGTGCCCGGCTCGAAGAGGAGCGGCGTCGCCGCCGCCGTCGCCGCGACGCTCCGCAGCGGCATGCGGTGCGACCATCCGCCCATCGCGGTGAAGTTCGCGAGCTCGAACGGGAATCCGCCCGTGTGCGTGAGGCAGTGGCGCAGCGTCAGCGGCTGCCGCGCCTGTTCGAGGCGGCGGACGCCATTCGTGTTCGCGGTCTCGACCCAGAGCGTCTTGAATTCGGGCAGATAGTTCGCGACAGGATCGTCCAGCGCGACCTTGCCCGCTTCAATGAGCTGCGCGACCGTCACGCCGCAGAAGCCCTTCGTCTGCGAACATTGCTGAAAGACGTCATCGAGCGACATCGGACGCTGCGCGGCGACGTCGGCGAAGCCGAGGCAGGAGATTTCTTCGTGTCCGTCCTTGTGGAAGACCGTAATCACGCCGGGAAGCTCGCCGGAGTCGAGGTAGGGCTGAAACGCGCGCTGGGCAAAATTCGCCTCTGCCGCGACTGCACCCACCGCCCCAACCGTCACAAGGAATAAGCTCAAGATTAATCGTTTCATTAGAGCACCGACACGAACCTCTGCGTTCTCTGCGGCTCTGCGCGAAAAACACCTCTCGACTTCTCCGCCCATCACTTCCCTTCGCAGACGAACACGCCGTACTTCGTTGGATCGGGCGTGCCGGAGATGCCACCGAAGAGGTCGTACGTCTTCCGCTCCCCGTCCGTCAGATCGCTGACCGAAACGGCGATGCCGAGCTTCGTACCGGGCGGCGGCGGGCCGTCCAGTCCAAGACGCGGCCACGTGAGCCAAATCATGTAGCGCGTCTTCTCCTCCCGGATGCGCGAGATGCCGTTGAAGACGACGACTGGCGCGTTCGGGCGGATGTCGAAGTCCCAGGCGTTTCGCCGCCAGGCCTCTCGCTTGCCGTCGTCCCGCAAGGCGACGGTGTACTCGAACGCACGGTGGCCCTTGAAGCTCGTGATGTGCGCGTTCGGCTGCCACTCCTGCCCCCGGTCGACATCGACCGCGACCGTGACGGCATCGCCCTCGATGAGGCGTTCCTGCGCATACGGCTGCTCGTGCTTCGGATCGTCCACCTCGACGTTGAAGATCAGCCCCTCGTCCGAATAGGCGACGCGCACGCGCGGACAGCGGTTCGTCGCGCCCGTCCAGCAGCGGTCGGGCAGAATCGGCGTCTGCAAGTTGTCGCGGCACTTCCAGCCCACGCCCGTCCGTCCGAGCGGATACTCGTCCGCCGCGACGACGACCGGCTTTGCCGCGTCCACCGACGGCGCGACCCACGCGGGCCCCTCATACGTCTCATCGCCGAAGAGATAGACGGGCGACTCCGAAACGCGCAGCGTCGCGCCGTCGAGCGCGACAGGCGCACCCAGAAAACTCTCCGCTCGCACGGTGCGCACCGGCAGCGGAATCTCCCGTTCGCCCGTGCGCGTCCAGACGAGCGTGACGGCCGAGCCGTCCGCACGCCGCCCCGTCGCGAGCCACGTCTCCGGGCCAATCATCTGCGCGCGCGTCCGTCCCTGCACGTCCGACAGGTTGCGTGCGAGCGTCGCGAACGCGGCGACCGCCGGCTTCGGCGAAATGCAGTCATTGCCGAGTCGCAGCATCGAGAACCCGCCCTCGCCGTAGTTGCGCGCGACGTAGAGATCGCAGAACCAGACGGCGGCGCGGATGTCCTCGGACGCGACGAACGTGCACGCACGCGTCAGGTAGCGCGCCTGCGTCAGTTCGCCGACCGGCTCCTGCCACGTGCCGTTCTCCGTCGTCCAGCCAAACTCGGTGACGTAGACGGGCTTCGCGCACGCGAACTCGCGGCGAATGACGTCCATTCCCTCGCGCAGCTTCAGGCGGAACTCGCCCTCCGGCTTCGTGCCGTCTACGTAAGCGTGGAGGTTGACGGCATCGATGCAGTCAAAGAAGCCATCCTGTCCGAGTGCCCGCAGATAGTCCGGCTTCACGCGGCTGCACGCGGGCCCCTGCACCTCGCTCGTCGGATAGAGGCGATGAACCTCCTCGGCGAAGACGCGATGGGCGCGCACCATTTCGGCGATCGTGCCGTGCCACTTGAAGTCCGGCTCATTGACGAGGCAGAGGCGACGTCCCGCAAAACACGGGTTCTTCTCCAGAAACGCCCGCGTAAGCGCGCGCTGCACGTCCCAGTCCTTCGCCGGCCACATGCCGCCTTTCCCGACGTGCGCCGGATCCATCGCCTCAGAATAAATGGGCGACTGGTGACCCGCGTAGATCGCGCCATCGCCGAACGACAGGCCGACGAACGCAGCGTTGTCCTTGCCGTGGAAGAAGAACCGCCAGTCCCAGCGGCTGCCGAGCGCGCGCGTGAACGCCCCCGCGCCGCCGTTGACAATCATCACGCCAAAGCGCGAACCCGCCGTCTGCGCGGCGGTGGGTTTCGGCCCCAGCACGGCGACCGAACCCGTCGTCGTCACCTTCGTGCCGTCGGTGTAGGACGCGGCGACCTCCAGCGTGTAGTATCCGCGCCCCGTGAGCGTCACCGCATCGACGGCGGCGAGCGCGCGCGTCGCGCCGACGGGACGCCCCTCGGCGTCGCGGATGCGGACAGCCGCGCGGACGACGTGCGCCGGGTCGGCGAGCGCGACATGGACGGAGCCCGTCTCGGCGAAGAAGACGTGCTTCAGCACGTTCCCGCCTTCGAGCGGAAACTCGCCGCCCGTGAGCCGATGGCGCGGCTTCAGGACGAGCGCAACCGCGAAGTCGGCGAACTCGATGCGTCCCGTTGCGACCTGCCCCTCACAGACGACGCGCACCTCCGGCGGCAGCGCGTTCTTGAAGTCGACGTCGAGATCGACCTTCTTCCAGTCTTCGGACGCCCCGCAGCGGTAGGTCGTTCCGGCGTCCCAGTTCAGGTTGCGGACGACGGGCGTGAGGTTGTCGAACCGTGCGCCGCCGTCGAACACGGCCTGGGTGACGAGCCGCAGACCCTCGCCCGCAAAGCCCGCCGTGCGGTAGCGGAACGAGTAGCGTACGCGCCACGGACGAAGGTCCGTCTCGGGTGGAACACCGAAACATCCCGCCGTCATGTTCGTCACGCCCGCGACCGTGAACGCGCGTTCAAACGGCACAGGACGAACAACGTCGGCGCGTTCCGTCACGGCACCTCTTGTCGAAATCGTCAGCATCAACACGCCCGACAGGAAAGCAACAAGTCGTTTCATTCGTATTTCTCTCTTTCTCGTTAAACTTTAGATTTTAACACAGAGCCGCTTCGCGGGGCTTTTAACGCAAAGTCCGCAAAGGCTTTTGACGCAAAGATCGCAAAGGCCTCCGCGTTCTTTGCGTCTCTCCCCTCTGCGTTCTTTGCGTTTAAACCACAAGCAATCTCTAAAGGAGACTCCGTGCCTCCCATTCTCCAACACCTCCGTGTTATGCGCCGCAGGCCTCTCTCCGTAGGCCTCCCACTTACCGCAGGATCAGCAGCATGCCGGTGTCGGCCTTGAGCGACGACAGCACCGTCGAGCCGAGCGCATCCGCCGTGAAGACGAAGTCCGAAAGCCCCGTCTCGCCCGTCACATAGCGCACCACGCTCTCGCCCGCCGTCAGCGACTCCGCCGCCACGCCATCGCGCGTGACCGCGCACGTCGCGCCGTCCGCAACCGTCGCCTTCAGGAAGTAGGCGCCGTTCGCGCGTCCCGCACGGCCGACCGTCGCCGCAAGCGACGCCCCTGCCGGAATCGCCACGCCGTCGTCGACCAGTTCCACCGCCGGATCAACCGCCGTGACGACGAACCGCTTGCCGATCTTCTTCGTGTAGATCGGACGCCAGTCGGCCTCGACCGCGCCGACGTCCAGCCGGTTGCCGTTCATCACGCGCGGATTCCCGTAGACGTCCTTGTCACCCCACTTCGCCGCATCGTAGAAAGCAGCCCCCGCCGCATCGACCGCCGCGTTCGCGCCAATGACCGGTGCAAAACTGTCATCAACCGACAGATCGTCCGTCGTGATGCAGCTTGCGTCCACCGTGGGCTTGTTGTCGGCAACTTTCGCCAGATTCGCCGCCGTCTTCGTCGAGAGGACGCAGTTGGTGAACACCAGCGACGAACCACTGGCCGTCTTCGAGCCGAGAATCAGGCAGTTGCTGATCTCTTTCCCACTGACAACCAACCAACTGCCGTCCTTATTCCCGTTCGTCTCAGAATTGTCCGCGCCGAACGTGCAGTTGAGAGCCGCCGCATCGTAAAGCGTCGCCCATCCCTTGTTGCGGTCGATAAGGCAGTTGACGAGGCGACAGCTCACGCCACCGTTGCCGCGTGCCGCCGGACCGTTGCCACTCTGGATAATGCTGTTCTCCAAGAATTGGACGCGGTTGTAGACGCCGAAGAATCCGCCGCCGCCACGTCGCGCGACGCAGTTCGAGATGACGCAGTCCGTGACGACCGCCAGTTCGGCTTCCGTGCCGTATTCAGCCAAGACACCGCCGCCGTGGAAGTCGTCGTCGTTGTTGACCGAACTTGTGCCCACATCCGTGCGCCCGCCCGTCAGCGTAAAGCCCGTGAGGCGCGAACCTTTCGCGAGCGCGACGCAACGGACAGCGTTCGGCCCGCAGCCCTTGTTTGCCGCCTCTGCCGACGGATCTTCCGCACCGACAATGAACGTCTTGTCCGCGCCCGCACCGATGACGGACACGCCCGCCGGCACGACGGCGCGTGCGGCGTGCGTGTAGGCCGTGCTACCGACATTGCCAAACCGCTTCGTCTGCGTCATCGTCTCGTTGTCGTAGACGCCCGCCTTCACGTACACGGTTGCAAATGCGCCCGACGGCACGGCCTTCAGCGCAGCCTGGAGGCTCGCATACGGCGCGTCTTCCGTCCCATCCGGCGTTTCAGCCGTGGACTCGCGATCCACTGTGAAGACGGCGGCATTGAACGCCGGCTTGAGCGTCAGCGTCTTGCCGACAGTCGGCGCCACGAAGACGAACGCACCGTCCGCGTTCGCGTAGCGGCGCATCGTGTCCGCTCCCGACGCGGCAAACGAATGAAGCCCTTTCTGCGCCGCCACCAGTCGTGCGCCAGACGGGTCATGCGTGACCGTGACAATTGTGTGGCCCTCCATCGTGCGAATATAGCCGAGATTCTTCGACGACACGAGGCACACGCCATTGAAGAAGTAAAACCCATAATCCGTCGTTGACGCAAATCCCGATTTTCGGTCTGCCGAATCAGTCGATGACATGCCACCCTGTCCGGTAAACGTGATCGTGCCGCCCGTCGGCGTGACGACTTCCTGCGCACAGCCGAGGCTCACGGATGTCGTATCGACCGCATGGCCGTAGAAGTCAAGGTTGCGATACGCTTCGGGAATCTGATCAAGGAACGTGGCATCGCCTTTGCCGATGACAGCCGTCGCGTCCTCGTGGAGGCGATAGTCGACAAGCGGCGGCGCCATAAAGAGGTCATAGCCGGGATTGAAGACGCATGCCCCGTTCGTCGTCGAAGTCGTGTCCGCACTCCCCTTGTTGAACGCACAGTTGTACCACTGGGCCGCCCCCGAATCCTTCCACCAGGTTTCTGCGAAGAGGCAGTTGTAGCCAATCACGTTTGCGCTACCGCTTCGGTTGAAGCAATAGCCGTCCGCAAACGTGCAGTTCACGAACGTCGCCGCGTAAGTAAGGGGGGAACTGCTGTAATGTCCTGTGAAAAGGCAGAATGCCGCGAGACAGCCGCGCACGTCAGGATATTGCTCGATCGCCTTGTTCCCATGCACCCATGTGCGCACGAGAAGGCAGTTGCCGTGACTGGACGCTCCATCCGCCCCGTAGCGCACTGCGCCTGCACGTCGCGCGACGTTGTTGGAGATGATGCAGTCCACGATGACAATGCCCTTCTTGCCATTGACCGCATAGACGCCACCGCCATTGTTTTCGGGCTCATCATTCCCTGACGACGTGTTGTGCGTCGCGCCGCCCGTAAGCGTCAGGTTCGAGACGACAACGTTGTCCGCATTGATGCCGAGACAGCGGACGGCGTTCGCGCCGCAGCCAAGGCCCATGTCGTCAACGCCCTCCGTCGCGTGCGCACCCTTGATGATCGCGCCCTCCTTCGACTCGCCGACGAGCGTGAGGGACTTCGTGACGTAGACGCGGTTCGACATGGACGTCTTAAAGCCGTCGAGACTGCCGCCCACGTCATGGACGCCGTTTTTGATGAAGACCGTATCGCCTTCAGATGCCGCATCCACGGCTTCTTGAACCGAAAAATACGGCCCGTGGAACTTGTCGACGACCCGCGTTTCCGCCGAGAGCCGCGCGCCGGTCAAGGCGAAAGCCGCCCCGAAAAACGCTTTAACTATTAGTTTTGTATTCATTTTTAGTATTTTTTAGCATTTAATGGGGGGGGGGGGGGACTACACCGTATAGACACACCCGATTCCTCCACGTGACAAATGTGAAGTCTATCATAAACCGGGGTTTCTTGTCAAATTCTTCCGTCTATTTCGCGCAAAAATCGCCGTCTATTTTGCGCAAACTCTTTTTGCGAAACTTGCACCAACCCCTTTATATAAAGGGGCAAACGCACTTTTTGCGATTCTCCTTATTTGCGCTTTTTTTTCGCATGGCGTGGCGCAGCTCGAACTGTTTTTCGCGCAGAGTCGCAGAGTTCGCAGAGATCCGCCGGACGCCTCTGCGGCCTCTGCGTGATGCAATATCTCACACGGAGGGAAGGAGACTGGCTGGAACACTCCGTGGTTCCGTGTGAATCTATCCCCCAAGAGGTGCGCGGCGGCTCCAGCGGCTGGCGAGCAGCGAGCCGGAGAAGTTCATCCAGATCGAGAACACGTTCGCCGGAAGTGCCGCGACCGCGCTTCGGAGGACGTCTGTCGCGAGTGCGCCCGCCATGCCGTCGTTCGGCTCGTGCTCAACGTCATGCGCGCGCGTCTGGTAGATCGAGTAGTTGAAGAAGTTCGCGCCGCCGCCGGCGAGCCGCAGCGCGCCGAAGACCTCGTCGTCCCACTCCCGGACGCGGTCGTTCCACACGGCCACGTCCTCGGTGATGAAGCCCGGCATCCCCTCGTAGCGCGCATACTCGAACGGCTGGTAGCCGAAGAAGCGGTCGCCCTGCATGCCGCCGTTGTGCTTGATGAAGCCGGGGTTGCGCGTGAACACGCCCTTCGTGGCGATGTCGTCGCCCTCCGCGTCAGGGTAGTAGTACGCGGCGAACAGGCGTTCGGGGTCGAGCGGACGAAGCGTCTTCAGCACGAAGTTCTCCCAGTAGTCCTGAAAGTCTTCGCGCTTGGAGCGGTAGAAGTCAGCATACGCCGCCGTCGTCACGGGCGGCGGATTGCGCAGACGGTCGCGGTGGCGCAGCGGGTCGTCGGGCTGCGGCGGCTCCACGTCCGCGAACGACGCCCACTGCGACCCATGCGCGGCATTGAGCTTCTCGACCGTCCCGTATTTCCGTTCCAGCCACGCGCGATACTGGCGGCGCTTCGGCTCGCAGTAGCCGCTCACCGTGTCGCCGAACATCCACATGTAGAACCAGTCGTGTGTAAAGCCCTCGCCCTCGTAGCACCAGCACTTCCAATACGCGAGATTCGGCACGCCCGCGTAGCGCGCAACCGTGTCGCGCATGAACGCCTTGATGTAGTTCGCCGGAGCGTCGGCCCAGACGGAGATGTTGTTGTAGTGGGGCGCAAGGAAACGCCCGTCGTTCACGCGCGCCGGCTCGTACTCGAACTTCGCCCATGCCGGGTCGTTGTGGATGCCGCCGATCTGGATGGCGACGTCCAGTCCCGCGTCCGTCGCCGTCGCGATCTGCCGTTCCAGGTAGTCGTAGGTGCGGAAGCCCTTGATCGGCTCGGTCTCCAGCGACCACGCGCCGTCGCACAGGAACGTGTTGTAGCCGCCCAGATAGCGGATCTTGTCCGTAAACGCGCGCAAGTCGTTCTGCGGCAGCGTGACGGAGGCGATGCCGGTCGCGCGGATCGCCGGACGCGCGCAGACCTCCTGCCACGTCAGCTTCGCGCCCTTCTTCGGACGGTACACGTTGTCCCAGCCCTTGACGCCGACGGTCGCCGTCGATTCCGCCACGCGCAGGCCCCGTCCGTCGAAGATTTCCATGCGCAGCGTAAACGCGCGGTTGCACCGCACGAGGTCCCGATCCACGGGGATGTCGATCGCAACCTGCGCGCCCGCCGCCGACACGGCCGCGCCGTTGCGCCAGTAGCACGCGGGCCGCGAGGCGTTCGAGCGGTGCCAGCGCGCCGAGTATTCCTCCAGCGCATACGCGAGACGATAGGGCGGACGGCTCAACTTGTCGGCGGAGAAGTCCGGCGTCTGAATCGTTCCCGTGACCTGCGGCGCGTCAAACACAAAATCGCCCGACGTCGGCGCAAACAGCGGATTGGCCAGGCGCGCGTCTTCACGCGGCACATCCGCCGCCGGTGACGAGAGGACACCGTAGAAGCCCTTTCGCGGCGGCCCGTCGAGCGCACCCGAATCGAGCGTGCGCCGTGTGATCGTGTACTCGTAGTAGCCTTTCTTCAGCGGCGGCAGCGCAAACCCTTGGCGCGTCAGGCGGGCACGCGCGGCGCCCGTCGTGTCCTTCAGGCGAAACGTCTTCGTGCGCGTCAGGAACGGCTTGGCCTGAAAGGCGTCGCGCAGTTCCAGCGTGGCCTCATAGTCGCCGCCGTAGACGCCCGTGAAGATGTCGCCATACGCGCCATAGGTCGTCTTCGTGCGCTCTTCCGTCAGCGTCGTCGCGACGAGCGACCTGTCGAACAGGTTGCCGCCCATGAGAACCGGCGGTTCGCAGTAGATTTCGCCGACATCGCCCTTGATCTCGAACCGCAGTTCGCGCACCTTGAGACCGCGCCGCTCCTCCGGGTAGTACGGGTCATACGGAGCACGCCGCAGGAACGTCCAGTCCGACCCCAGCTCAAACCAGTCGTAGGCGCCGCCGTTGTGCCAGGTCGAGACGCTCGCGACCTCGCCGCCCTGCTCGTTCTCCAGGACGCACCAAACGCGGAAGCGTCCGTTGCCGGATGCCGCCGCCGGACACCGACGTCTCGTCGTCCCAGCCGAACGCACCCGGCTCAACGCGCGTCCCCCTCCCGCGCACGACAACCGTCGCGGCGTCCGAAGCGGCGACATCGTTCGCGACCGCGATGGCCCCCTTGAGCAACGCGCCGTCCGAACGTGGAACGCGGCGGGTCGCGCCGCAGACGTCTGCTTGACCGAAACGCCCTTTCGGGTCAGCATCGCCGTCTCGGCGCCCGCCACGCGCAGCGTCGCCGAATTGCATTCATGATAGTTTCTGACGCCGCTGGTCGTCGTGTTCAGGTAGCGCACCGTGCCGTTCGTCAGCGTGACGTCCGCACCGTTCGAGACGAGCAGCTGGCTGCGCACGTCCATCTGCTTCCCCGCGAAATCGAAGACGGACACCGTGGCGCGGTTGAAGAGGAAGCGCGTGACTTCGGCGTCCGTTCCGACCGTGATCGCGTAGGGCGTTGTCGCCGACGTCCACTTCGGGCCGAAGAAGACGGCATCGTCGCCGGTCGGCACATGCCCCGCGTCCGCCGTCGGATGGCCGTTGGCATCGCCGAGCAGCCAGTTCGCGGCGACGCCCCAATCGCCGGACGTCGCATTCCAGACGAGCGCATCCGCCGCGTTCAGCGGGCCGTACGCCCAGACGCCGAGAATCGCCGACAGGACGCGCATCGTTTTCATGTTTGCCTTGATGATGTTCATTTGCTGTTTCCTCGTGAGTGTCGTTTGTGGATGTCCTTTGCTTGCTGGAGAATCTGGCGATAGGTGTCCGTCTGCGTGATCGAGTCGCCCACAAGCACCCACCGGTCGCCCTTCTGCAAAAACGACCCGCCCTGCGCGCGCGCCCCGACCGTCAGGGCGAACGCAAGGCAAAGCGTTTCAGACAGAATTCCTGAAATATTCCTCATGCGCATGATGCAGAATATTCTACACCAAACGACCCGACTTGGCAACCTCCCCAATTGGGGAGTGCGAAAACGGATTCATACGGATTTCGATTTGTTCAGCGTCGCAGACCCCCTCAACCGCATGCAGAAGGACACAAGGATGTTTCTCTGCGCCCGCCTTGCGCCCCTTTTGCGGCTAAGACTTGAAAAACGAATTCCGCGCCGCGCGCATACGCGTTTCCGCATTTTCCGTGGTTCACAACGAAACGGGCAATCCTCCCCTTGCCAATAGGCTTCGGAACCGTCTGTTTCCAGCAAAGCCTCCGCCAGCAGCGGATAGACGAGGCCTGACGAGTTGTGCCGCTCGAAGCCCGATGTCGCGACGAACGTCTTGAACGCCCGAATTTCCTCCGGCATCAGTTCAAGGCCGGGGCACAGCTTGCGGACGATGATCTGCTCGCCTGCCTCGCGGACGCATTCGTAGGCTTCGGCGAACCGCTTCGGCCGCACAGGCGCGCGATAGGGCAGTCCGTTCAGGACACCGCCCGGACATTTCTCGATCCGCTTCCACGTGCGCCAGTCGCCGACGGGCATGGCGAGGTCGCCGCCGAGTTCCGCCAGTCGCTTCCTGACACGGACGAAACAGTTCGTCGCGACGTCCGCCGTCTGCCGCATCAGGCCGAGATACTTCGCCTTGCGCACGGCGTCCGTCTCGCATTCCCACAGGAGCCGCTGCGAGACCTGCATCTGGTAGAGCGTAAAGCCCGGCATGCCGGACGGCAGGCCAAGGCCGGCGATGCGGATCGCCGCGTCCGCGTAGCGCAGCTCCAGCTCCCGCCAGTGCGGATCGCCCGTGATGGCGTAGGCCGCCGCGTAAATCATCGGCAGACGCTCCGACTCGTGCGGCGAGAGGCCGCCCACGACGGGGATCTTCCAGCAGTCGAGGACGGCGGGCGCGGCGGGATGCGCCGTCCACATCTGCGAGACCTGTCCGCGACGGCCGTCGTAGCGCAACAGCTCGAATCCGTTCTCCGGCGTCACGCACGTCTCGGCGTAGCGCGCGATGTCGACCAGCGCACGGCGAATCTCGTCCTTCATTGCCGACGTCGCGAACGGACTTGACCACACCCGCCACATCGTGTAGACGAACAGGGTGTACTGGTCGCGTGAACTGTTGAAGTAGAAGCTCGTGCCGTCCGCCGGCGAAATCGAACGCGCGAGGAAGCCTGGCTTGCCGGAAATGCGACCAATCCGACCACCGAAAGGCCCTCACGGTCGAGCTGGACGAAATCTCGCCCGACGGCATCCGCATCCGCCGGGAATCCGCGCACGACGTCTTTGACGCGCCGCCGCTTGAACTGGAGAACCCCGACTGGGAGGCCATCCTGACGGCGGGGCCGCGCACGGTCAAGGGCGCCGTCGTCGCGCGCTGGGGCGACGACGCGATGCTGATCCGAACGGCCTCCGGCGAATCCGTGGCCGTCACGCTGAACGAACCTGGCCGCCCCGACCTGTATGAGGCCGTCGAAGTCGTCGGCGCGCCGAACACACGGAAAGGCCTCGGAAATCCGTGTGGCCGGCGCGCACGAGGACGGCGCAATCCTGTTCTCCGTCACCGACAACGGCGTCAGCTTCGCGCCCGAACGGCGGCCGACGGCACGGGAGGGGCATTTCGGACTCGACGGCATCGTCGAGCGCATCCGGCACTACGACGGAGACCTGAAGATCGCGTCCCGCCCCGGACACGGCACGCGCATCGCCGTCACCCTGCATTGTGAAGAGGAACGGGAATGAAACGCATCCGCATACTTCTGGCCGACGACCACCGGCTGCTCCGCATGGGGCTCGCCACGCTCATCTCCTTCCACCCCGACCTTGAGGTTGTCGGCGAGGCCGCTGACGGCGAGGAGGCCGTCCGCCGCGCGCAGGCGCTCGTACCCGACGTCATCGTGATGGACCTGATGATGCCGAAGGTGGACGGCGCCGAGGCGACGCGTCGGATCCACAAACTCCTGCCGAAGACGCGCATCCTGATCCTGACGACCTTCGGCACGTCCGCCGAGCTTGCCAACGCGATGCGCGCCGGCGCAAGCGGCGCGCTCGTGAAGGACACGGCGAACGACGCGCTCATCGAGTCGATTCGCGCCGTGGCGCGCGGGGAGACGACCCTCTCGCCCGAAATCCGCAGCACGCGCGCGGAAATCTCCGCCGTCCCGGCGCTCACCCCGCGTCAGCAGGAGATCCTGTCGTTCGTCAAGCGCGGCCTGACGAACCAGGACATCTCCAAGGCGCTGTCCATCTCCGCCGATGCGGTCAAGCAGCACCTCGGCGCCATCTGCCGCAAGCTCGGCGCGGCGAACCGCACCGAAGCCGTCGCCCTTGCGATGAGACCCCCATTTGCGGCGTCCTGCGACCCTTCTATACGCCGCTGATGGCCAAACGCACAAGCTCTGCCTTGATGTCTTTGTCCGTCGGCGGATTCGGAACCAAGTAATCGACCTGTTCCGTATAGTCGATGTCGCTGAAGAACGAAAGCTGCGCCCGGAACAATTTTTCGGAAAACAGCTCGCCGAACAGTTCAGACGCCTTTGCCGACACTTCTGCGACAGTAAAATGCCCCGTCAGCAAGAAGTACAGATCGACATAATCCTTCCATTTGGATCGCCGTCCCAACGCATAGGCTTTCATTGCCGCCAGAGAAAGAAGCGACGGCATGCGAAAGACATCCTCAAACCTGTCCTCTGAAGCTACGGGAAACGGATACTGGAAGAACGTCAGCTTGACCCCATTGACAATCAAGTTCATCTGGTCTTCGACTCGGCGCGTGACCTGGTGCGAAAATCCAGCCGAGACAATCTTGTCGAGATTTCTCTTGTGGTTCAGACCTGTTTGCTTGAACATATCGAAATCGATCGACCGTCGATGTCCAATGTGCAAGGCAATCGCCGTTCCTCCGACAAGATAGAACTCTCGTCGAAATTTGGCCATCAAGGGCAACAGACTTCGCTGTGCCGCGTTCAGTATCTCATCATGCATATGGCTTCAGAACCAGCGAGAAGAAATTGCGGATTTCCGGATAGTAATTTCCAGCCTTTCGCCCTGTCGCCGAAAAGAAGACATGCGCCAACCTCTGCGGCGTCAGGATGTCCCTGAGTTCGCGGTAGTCTGCCAGAGTTCCGTCGTTCAGCGTCGTCTCGACCAGCAACTCGTCGCTGACATCACGTTTAGACGCTTCCGGCGTGTACCAGAACATCGCACGGTGGCTGTCAATGAACTTCTCGCGTTCGCTTCTCAACATGATGGTAACATGATACCAAATTCAGCCGTCCCCTGCAACCGGCCACCCTCAACGCGACAGTCTTAAATATGATTCCTTTTCATTTCGCCTCCGGCGCGCGGTAGGGCTGGTACATGAGCAGGCGGCCGCCGTCCACGACGTGGTTCGTGCCGGTGACGAAGGAGGCGTTCGCCGAGCAGAGGAAGAGAATCACGTCCACGAGCTCGTGCGGCTCGGCGGCGCGTCTGAGCACCGTCGGCATGCCGCTCATCGCCGCGCGCGTCAGCACGGGGCCGGGCGTCACGCAGACGGCGCGCACGCCGTGCGGCCCGCCCGCGAGCGCGAGCGACTTCACGAAGCTCACGAGGCCGCTCTTCGCCGTGCCGTACATCGCGCCGACGCCGTCCCCCTCGAACGCCGTCACGGAGCCGAGACAGCAGATGACGCCCGCGCCCTTCCTCACCATCGCCGGCATGCAGGCCCGCGCAAAGTAGACCGGGCCCTTCAGGTTGACGTCCAGCCCCCAGTCGAGGACCTCGCGCGGCTGCTCGTAGAACGGCACGCGGCTCGCGCAACACCGCGCCTCGTTGCCGCCCGCGCAGGTGACGAGGATGTCGCAGCCGCCCAGCCCGTCCGCCTTCGCCGCCGCCGCAAGCGCATCGTCGAAGTTCCGCACGTCGCCGGGGCACGCCACGGCGCGTCCGCCCGCCGCCGCGATTTCCGCCGCCGCACGAGCGACCGCCTCGGCGTTCACGTCGCACAGCACGACTGCCGCGCCGCGCGCGGCGAATTCCTGCGCCGTGAGAAGCCCCATGCCGGAACCCGCACCCGTCACGACCGCCACCTTGCCGTTGAATTCGATTTCTTTCATTGGTCAAACACTCTTCTTGTGTGGAATCAAACTCCGATCCGTTTGGCTCTCACTACCGCTCCGCAGAATAGATTGCCGAAAGGCGGTCAATTCCCCGAAAACGGCCTGAAAAACGATTGTTTTTGGGGCTGGCCTCTGCGAAGCCAGCAAGAGTCTGCGGAGCGGTAGCGAGAGCCCTAATCATCGGAGTTAGCTCCTTGCTTATTTTACCTCAACGAGTTTCGTCATCGGCTGGCCGTCCGCGCCCGTCCAGCTGAGGCGGTAGCGGCCACGAAAGCCCCGGAACGAGACCGTGACGTTCCCGTCCGCCGCGACGGACAAGTTCGTCCGCCATTCGCGGTTGATGAGTTCGTCGAGCGCGTCGTAGGCGGGCTTCTTCTCCATCTCGCGCGTGAAGAGGCCCGAGACGAGCGGCTCGCCCGCCACGCCCGCGCCGTCCACCGTGTTCCACCACGTGATGCCCATCGTCTTCGGATGCGAGAACCACGCGCGGTAGATGTTCCGCACCAGCACGGCCTGGATCTTCCGCGAGGTCTCGTCCACGCCCGGCGCGGCAATCGTCACCTCCGAGACGTGGAGCGGCTTGCCCGTCTTCGCCATCAGGTCGAGCCGCTCGCGGATGACTTTCGGCGTGCCGACCCAGCCCACGTCCGTCGCGCCGTTCGCGAGGCGGCGGCAGTCGTTCGTGTTGAAGAGGTGCATCTGGCAGCCGACGAGGTCGATGCGCGCGCCCTCCCTCTTCAGGTCGCGCACCTGTGCGAGAAAGTCCGCGTTGACCCAATAGTCGTTGATCGCGAGCTTTGCGGACGGGGCGAAATCCGCCTTCGCGTCCAGCAGCGCGTGGAGCGGGTAGTCGCCCGGCATGAGACCGTAGATGCTGAACCAGTAGTCGAGCCCCGTGCGGGACTTGCGGTAGCGCACATAGTCCCTTGCGCTCTCGTTGACGACGTCCCAGCTGTCCACGACGTCGCCGAACCGCGCCGCGACATCGGAGACGCGCTTGCGGAAGATCCGCCGCAGGTTCGCCGCGTAGACGGGCGTCTCACGCGCCAGCGCACATTCGTCGAGCCCCTTGTACCGCGCGCGCCAGGCGCGCGCGACGCGGCCCATGTACCCCATGTTCCAGTTCTGCCCGCATGGCTCCCAGCCGCAGTCGGACGAACGGCGCGGAATGCCGATTGCGTCAAAGACGCGCTTCTCGCTTTCGGGACAGTACCAGTCGTAGATCCAGTAGGGCTTCGCGTTGCCCCAAATGAGGATATGCCCGTGAATGGCGACATCCTTCGTCTTGAGGAAGTCGATGACCGGGCCGGGCGCCGGACGCCGCCAGAAGCGGTCGGCCATCGCCTCGTCGCGCGTGAGCCCGTTCCAGTAGCGCTCCTCTTCGCGGGAACTGCCGTCGAAGCGGAACGCCCCCGGCGTCGGCTCGTGGTCAATCCAGTAGAACGAGACGGTCGCCTGATTGAAAAGTCCGCCCTTCCCATAGCTCGCCTTGTAGGCATCGTTGTAGGCGGTCTTGCCGAGCTGGTTGAAGTTGAAGATGTGCGCGCCGAAGCGGAAGTCATGCGTCAGCTGCTCGACCTTCACGACCGTGCCGGACGGCGCGGCGATCTCGACCGAGGCGTCCGCCTTGCGGTTCTTCTCGATGTCCGCGTCAATCCGCGCCTGCTCGGCATCGTTCCAAATGGCCCAGTACTTGTCGGACATGACCGAACGGTCAATGGCCTCCGCCGTCCGCGCCCCGACGGCCGAGACCGCCAGCAGGACTGCCACACGCCCGACACTCTTCATTTTCACCATATTTCCGTCCATTTCTTTCATCTTTCGCTCATTTCTCCGGGGTCCCCATTTCTCACCCAGTTTTCTCAACCTCTCAACTTCTCGACATCTCAACCGACCTCCAGCACGACCTTGCCGCGGTTCTCGCCGCGCTCCAGGATCGCGTGGGCCTCGGCGGCCTCCGCGATCGGCAGCACCTTGTGGATAAACGGCGCGAACTGCCGCGCCTCGAACGCCGGCCACACGTCGCGGACGAGCCCCGCGAGGATCTGCGCCTTCTCCTCCGGCGTGCGCGAACGCAGCGTCGAACCGATGACGCGCAGGTTCTTGCGCCAGAGGAGGTTCACGTCGAGCGTCGTCTCCGGCCCGGCCATCGACGCGAGCGAGATCCAGCGCCCGCGATACGGCATCGTCGCGATGCACCTGCCCATGAGCGGCCCGCCCACCGGGTCGATCGCGACGTCCGGCGGGTTCTCGGCAAGCGTCTTCACGAGGTCGCCCGTGAAGCGGTTCACCGTCACGTCCGCGCCGACCTCGCGGCAGAACGCGCCGTTCGCGTCCGAGGCGACCTGCGCGACGACCTTCGCGCCGAAGACGTGCTTCGCGAGCTGGATCGCCGCGATGCCAAGCCCGCCCTCGCCGCCGTTGATGAAGAACGTCTCGCCCCTGCGGATCTCGCCGACGAGCTTCAGGTTGAGGTAGGCGGTCGCGTAGACCTCGGGGACGCCGGCGGCCTCGGCGAACGAGAAGCCACTCGGCAGAGGCATCACCATCCCCTCCGGCACGACGACCTCCTCCGCGTAGCCGCCGCCCCCGAGGAGCGCGCAGACGCTGTCGCCAACCTTGAAGCGCCCGTTTGCCGGACACTCCAGGACCTCGCCCGCGCACTCGAGGCCCGGCCAGGACGGCCAGCCCTCCGGCGGCGAATAGATGCCCTGGCGCTGCATCAGGTCGGCGCGGTTGAGCGCGCACGCCCGGACGGCGATATTCACGTCGAATTCAGCGTGGCAGACGGGGTCGGGCACGTCCTTCCAGACGAACGCCTTGTTTTCGAAACACATGGCTTTCATGTCGATGATCCTTTCTTGTTGTAATGGTTGCTGTCAGATTCTGTTTTCAAAAAGGTTGTTGCGCTCTTTGCGTCGCTCCCCCTTCGCGTTCTTTGCGTTAACCCCAGACGCCCTGATGTCGTAGGTTTCAACGCAAAGTTCGCAAAGGTTTTGACGCAAAGACCACAAAGGTTGGCGGCGAAGCCGCTGAACCGGCGAGCCTCGGCGCTTCGCGCGCTCTCCTCGACCTTTCATGGACATACGCGCTCCTCTCCTATAGCGGGATGTCTCACACGGAGTGACGGAGCCACGGAGAAAGGAGAAATCAATTGATCGACGAGTCCCGATCCTGACATCCTGCAGCAACTCCGTGCCTCCGTGGCTCCGTGTGAATCTATCCCCCAAACGGCTCTGCGGACTCTGCGCGAAACAGAACCGGAACGCGGGAGTTGAAGCGGCTGAACGTGTCCTCGGTCTCATTTCTCCAGCCCTTTCCGTGCCGCCCGAAGGGCGCTTCCTCCCCTTCCGTGGTCTTTGTCTCGCGCAGAGCCGCTGAGTTCGCAGAGCTTCGTCGCTCCGCTCTGCGGGCTCCGCGTCTCTGCGTGAGACTCGCCCGAAACACGGTCGCGGCTGAACGTGACGAGCCTCGCCAGCAGGACGACGAGCGCCGCCGCAAGGGTGAAGAGCGCGAGCGCGGCCATCGAGGCGCGGTCGCCGAAGCGGTTGATCATCCAGCCCTGCACGAGCGGCCCCGGCGCCCCCAGCAGGCAGCCGCCACAGCCAAAAAGCCCGACCGAAAAGGCGCGGTAGCGCGGATTGACGACATCGAGAAGCGAGGCGTAGAGGTTGGAGTCGTAGACGCCCGTCGCGAAGCCGAAGGCGAAGATCGCGCCGCACATGAGGGCGAGGCTTCCCGTGAACGCGGCAATCAGGATGAACGGAATCGTCAGCAGGAGTCCGATGAGGTTCGTCTCCAGCCTCACGCCCGGACGCAGCCGGTGGAGCCGGTCGGAGACGACGCCCGCGAGCGTCACCCCGGCAATCGCGCCGAGATAGAACCAGAACGTGCCGTTGAACGAGGCGGCGGCATGATCCAGGGCCATCGTCTTCTCCATGAACGTCACCGACCATGTCTTGAAGCCGTTCGTCGCGTAGAAGTAGAGCCCGAGCGCCAGCATGAGGAGCAAGGCGGTGGGCTTCCCGAAGAACCCGCCGACGGCCTCCCGCACCGAGGGACGCGCCGCGACCGGCTGGGGCGTGTCGCGCAGGAACTTCGCGAGGACGAGCGCCCACACGAGGCCCAGCGCGCCAAGCCCCCTGAACGTCCACCGCCAGCCGCCCGTTCCAAGACCCGTCAGGAAACCGCCCAGACAGGCGCAGACGACGATGCCGACGTAGAACGTCGTCTGGTAGACGGCGAACGCGCGGGCGCGCGTCTCCACGTGAAGCTGTCCGATCAGCGACGAGTTCGACGGCGGCAGCAGCGATTGCCCCAGCGCGTTGACGACGCCGTAGGCGACGAGCAGGAAGAGGAAGCCCTCGGCGAAGCCCGTCGCCAGCACGGCGGCGGAGAAGACGGCCATGCCGATGACGATCGTCCACTTGCGCCGGAAGAAATCGGCGAAGAATCCGGCGAGCGGCACCATCAGCCCGAACGTCGCGAAAAACGCCGTCGCGACGGCGCCCCGGGCCGCCGGCGACAGGTTCAGGTCGGCGCCGATCGCGGGCAGGACCGCACCGTACACGTTGCGCGTCCCCTGCGCGAGGAAGTACGCGGCGGACACGAGCGCCAGCAGGACCCACTTGTAGTCGACCTTCTTCATGCGCGCCCCTGCCCTTCGTCGTCCGGCATCTGCCACGCGATGGCGGCGGCGGCCTTCTTGAAATTGCGGATCGTCGGCTGGTTGTAGGGCGTCCCGGCAATGTAGTCGTGGACGGCGAACTCCACGGCGCAGCCGAAGTGCGGGCCCAGAAAGCGCTGCATCCGCCCGTACTTGCCGCCGGCGAGGAACACCCATGGCGTCTTCATCTCCGCGCGCAGCCGCGTCATCGCCCGCACGCCCTCGACGAACGCCTCGGGCGTGTCCATCATCGTGACGAGCTTGACGGCATCCGCGCCGCGCGACGCTTCTGCCTGCAGCTGCGCGACGATCTCCTCCGCCGTGCGCGCACGGTCGAGGATGTGCGAGGACATGATCGCCTTCGCGCCCAGGCGGTGGATTTCGCCGATCACCGCGCGCTGACGGGCGATTGCCGCCTCGTCCGTCGCGATCTGCAGGGGCGAGGGGCAGTACAGGTCAGCCATGACGTCCACGAACTCCGCGCCCGCCTCCGCCGCCGTCAGGAGCGACGCCATGCGCGCCTCGTCGTCCGCGCCCAGGAACTCGTCCTCCCGGTAGTCCGTGAACATGAACGGCAGCGGCACGGACGAGACGATTTCGCGGAAGTTCGCGCGCGTCCGCGCGGCGACGGGGAAGCGGTTGAGCTCGACCGTCACGCCGTCCGCGCCGGCGTCCAACGCCGTCCGCGCCAGCGCGACGGCCTCGTCGACCGAGGCCGGGCGACACAGCAGCGAAACGGCGCCACAGGGGCAAGACAAAAACGACCTTTCTTTCATCACGGCGGGAAGTATATCATTTCCACGCGCCGAACACCTCATTTCAACTCTAATAATTATCTCACTTTACGCCTAACTTCACAGCCGCCTGCGCGAGAGACGCCGTGATTTGGCCCGCCGGGCCGACGGGCCACGGGCGACTTGCGTTGCCGCTTCGTCACCTGTGCGTCAGGCAGTCAACACGCGAAAACTCTGCGACTCTGCGCGAGAAGCAGCGCGAATCGCTTTCACGTGAAAGAGACGTTGCTGTCGCTTAACACGGAGATTGAGGAGAATGGGATGCGCGGAGAATCGCAACATTGGCGAACTCATTCAGCACTTGCCCGGAGATCAAATATTGAGGATTGCCCAAAGCCTCTGCAATGATAGAACGGGCGCGTCCTTGCTTGGAAGGATCCCGATCGTCGACAAGGTAGACAAAGACATTGGTGTCAAGGAACTTCATGAGCAAGACGTCTCCGGCTCGTATGCGTCCGCACGACTGAACGTGTAGGCCTTGCCGCGCAAACGCCCGCCCGTCCGCTTCGCCAATGCATCCAACCTCGACAAGACGGCATCCGCTTTTCGCTTGCGCGCCAACTCGGTTGCAAGGTAGTCCAAGAACATCTGTTCAAGGGTTGTCCCCTGAATCGTCGCATATCCTTGCGCTTCCTGCGCCATTGCAGGAGGCAACTCAATCTGAATGCTCATCTAACACCTCCTTTTGCCACGTATTATAGCATAACCCCTTCTGATGCCGCAATCGCCACGCGCCTTGAGGCCAGGGGCAGCTTCATCTTGAAAACAATTCGCTCACTGCTTGACAGTCCGTCGCACTTTTGACCCGTCGGCCCGACAGCTCGCGCGAACGGACTTCGCTGCGCTCCGTCTATGTCGGCCTACGGCCTCGATCCGGGTCGTTCCGGAAGTCGCATCTGTCGCCACACGTCAGTCAATCGAACGTGACAAGCCATTCCCCTCGGCAGAATGCGCTTCTTCAAACACTGAGGAGACAGGCAATCCCTCCGCTTCTCTCGCGCGACTGTCGGCTCCTCCGGGCCACGGGCGGCTTGCGCCGCCGCTTCGCCACTGTATGCGACATTCAACTTCTTAAAATGTAACATACTCTCTGAGACCTCTGCGGCTCTGCGTGACAAAAACCGATGGCGCGGTGTCGTGCGGAGGGGCGGGAAGTGGCGCGAGTGAGGAGCGAGGGTTTGCTGGCGTCAGAGTGGTCTCGTCCGCATCCCGTGGTCTCGCCGAGGCAGGGCAGGCTGAAGTCAGCCGATTGTCTTCGGCGAGAAGCGCAAACCCGAACGACGAGACCGAGCGAGCAACTTCCCGTTCCGCCGTGCGCGAGCTGTCGGGCCGAAGGGCCAAGAAAGCAATCGCCTGCCGCACAGACGAACCACGCATGTCGCCTCATGCGCCTTGAGGCGGCCGGGGCTTTATGCTATACTCCAGCCCAATGAACTCCAAGAGACTCCTTCGCACGAGAGATGCCCGGCGACGTTTCCGCGTCCTCGTCGCACTGCGCCTGTTCGAGACCGCCAGCCAGCAGAAACTCGCGGGGCTGCTCTCCCACCTCGGCGCGCAGAACGAATGGGACATCCAGCTTCTGCGCACGCAGGACGAGCTGTCCGTTACGGCCCTTGATGCCGCCGAGGCGCAGGGGCTGGACGGCGTCCTCGTCTCGATCGCCCACGACGACGCCGTCTTCCGTCGTCTCGCCGCGCTCCGCAGCCCGCTGTGCGTCCTGGGCCTGGACCCCGCCGAACTCCGAAACCGCAAGAAGAACCTCGTCATCATCCACAACAGCCCGGCCGACATCGCGCGCAAGGCGCTCCGGCACTTCGCGGAGGCCGGACGCTATGCGTCGTTCGCCTACGTCCATAACCGCACGCGCATCGGGTGGTCAACCCTGCGCGAACAGGCCTTCGCGAAGCGGGCACCGTGCGCAATCCACATCCTGCCGCCGACCGAGACGGCCGAGGACCGGCAGAAGATCGCCGCCTTCCTCCGGCGGCTGGAGCGGCCGGCCGCCGTCCTCGCCGCAAACGACGCCCGCGCGGCGGACGTCCTCGCGGCGGCGGCGGACCTGAAGCTCAAAGTCCCGGGCGATCTCTCGGTGCTCGGCGTCGACAACGATCCCTTCGTCTGCACAAGCGTCCGCCCGAACATCTCCTCCATCGAGCCGGACTTCTTCGCCGAGGGGCAGGCGGCGGCCCGCTTCCTCGACCGGATGATGCGCGCACGCGCGCCAATGTCGACGCGCCATGTCGAGATTGACGTCAAGCGCGTCATTCCGCGCGAATCGACCGCACGGCTTCTCTCCGCTCAGGCGCTAATCGACCGCGCGCGGGAGTTCGTCAACGCCCATGCGACGCGAGGCATCACGCCGCAGGACGTCGCAAGCCACCTCCATGTCTCGCGGCAGCTGCTCGACCTGCGGTTTCACGAATCCGGCACCGGTACGATCGGCGCGCTCATCACCGCGCGGAAACTTGCCGAAGTCAAGCGGCTGCTCATCCAGACGACGGCCTCCATCGCGCAGATCACGGACCTCTGCGGCTTCGCGAACGAGAACGCCCTCAAGAACCTCTTCAAGCGCACGACCGGCCTGTCCATGCGAGACTGGCGCCGCCAGCAGACCTGATGAGCCGAACCGCCTTGTCCCCTGCCCAGAGAGAAGCCCTGCCAGGTTTTTGCCTCAGCTGCGTTCGATGACGGTGAATCGGATGGCGGTCAGATCGCCTCGCAGAGCGCGACGTCGCCGCCGTGGAAGACGAGGACGACGCGGTGGAGCGTGACCGTGCCGCCCTGCTCCTTCAGGTTCCAGGCCCGCGCGAGGTCGTGGTCGGCCGCGTAGCGCGCGAGCTGCGCCGCCGCCGCGTCGCGGATCTTCGCGAGCGCGGCGGGCGAGGCGTCGTCCGACGCCTTGAGGTACTTCAGCTCGACGAGCGCGGCGTGGCCGATCTCCGGCCAGCGCGCGAGCTGCGGCTCGAAGGCGATGTCGACGAACCCGCCCGCCGACTCCCGCTCGTGGCGGACGATGTACGGCCCGTGCCCCACGTAGAGGAGCGCGCAGAGCGCGGTCTGCACGACGCGCTCGCCCTCGACGGCGTCGCGCACCTTCCAGTAGCGCGAGACGACCGAGGCCGCCGTCTCCAGCGGCGCGCGCCAGTCTCCCGTCTCCGCGAAGTCCGTCATCGCGTTCGCGACGTCGAAGAGGCGCGGGTCGATGCCGTTCAGGTCCTGGTACGCCTTCGGCACGAAGTCGTGCAGGAACTCGCCGACCGTCAGGTTCGGGATGCCGAGCGCCGAGCGCCCCATGCGCTCGCCCGTCACCGTGACGAGCCCGTTGTAGAAGAGGAACGAGACGAAGTTGTCCGCGACGCCGAGCTCCTTCGCCTGGAAGGAGTCCCGCAGCGTCGCCGTCGCGCCGAGGCGCGCGAGCAGGTCCTCCAGCCGGTGGAAGTTGCCGTTGATCCTCCGCCCCTCCGTGATGACATGGCGGATCTTCATGTAGTCGGTGCGCAGGTTGCGGTCCACGAGCTCCGGCTGCGGCTTGTGGTTCTGCAGGAAGTACTGCATGTAGTAGAGGACGAGCGTCGGGTTCGCGACGCGCGGCGGCTCCTGCCCGTCCGCGCCCGTCTCCGGCGAAAAGCGGTAGTTGTCGTACCACCGGCGCATCGTCTCGAAGACGGCCTCCTCGTCGAACGCGAAGCCGGCGTGCGCGCGGTAGTAGGCGAGCATCTCGCGGACGTCGCCGTGCGTGAAGCCCGCGAACGCGGCGAAGGCCGGGTTCAGCGAGATGTTCGTCGCGATGTTGAAGCCGCTCGTCACGTCGTCCATCGTCACGGGCGTCACGCCCGTGACGAAGAGGCGCGTGACGGGCGCGTCCGTGCCGGTCGTCGCGAGCTTGAGCTCGTTGAAGAACTGCTTGAAGAAGCCGTCGCCGTGGCAGAGGGCCTCGTAGCTCTCGCGCGACTCGGCGAGGATCGTGTTCGTGAAGTTGTCGTACTCGTCGATCGTGATGTAGAGCGCCAGGCCCGAGCCCTTGAGCCGCATCGTCAGCGTGTTGAACTTCTCGTGGCATGTCCGCTTCGCGAGAACCGCCGCCGTCGTGCCCTCGGGCAGACGCCCCGCCTGGCGTTCGACGAAGACGTCCAGCCGTTCCGAGCAGTATTCGTTGAAGCTGTCCTGTACGCGGTCGATCCGCTTTTCGACGCCCGTGAAGTTGAAATCGATGAAGAGGTACTTGCCCTGCTCGCCCGTCGGGTCGCGCCCGATGTCGAGGCCGCCGAAGAACGCCTCGAAGCGGTCCGCGTAGTCGACGTCGTAGTAGGCCTGGAGGATCGCGCAGAGGAGCGACTTCCCGAAGCGGCGCGGGCGCAGGAACATCGCGTAGGAGGTCTTCTCCAGCTCGCGGATGAGCGCGGTGCGGTCGACGAAGTAGCCGTTCTCCGCGCGGATCCGCGCGAAGTCCGTCACGCCGTACATGATCTGCTTCATCTTCTCCATGCCCGCATTATACCAAATCCGCGGGCCGCGCGTCAGGAAAGGACCAGCGGAAAGGAGCGGCGGCCGTTCAGTACTCGACGTAGACGAAGGCGTTGGGCTCGAGCGAGAGGACGAGCGAGCCGTCCGCTTCCGGCACAAGGCGCGTGAGTGTGTTGAGGCGCGCGTCGTCCGTCAGCGCGGCACGGGCCGGCCGCGCGAACGCCCCGCGCGCGAGGCGGATGACGCAACGGTCCGGCGAGGTGATGTTGTTGTCGTCGTTGTACCGGGTGACGAGGATGCCGAGTCGCCCGTCCGCGCCGCGCGCGGCGACCGCCGTCACCGCGCCGTAGCGGACGTTGTCCGGCATCTCGTACGCCGCGTACCATTCCCGGTACTGCCTCGTCCGGCATTTCGCGGCCAGGTCGCCGAGGCCGGGCGTCTCCACCGTCGCCCTCACCTGCGTGCCGAGGTCCCGCAGGAGCGACCAGTTGAAGAGCGCGCAGTAGGCGGGGCGCGGCTTGTACGTGTAGAAGTCGAAGAGCCCGTTGAAGACCGTGCCCGGGCGCGCGTCGTAGTACATGAGCATGTCGACGGGCGCGTCCTGGCAAGACGACATCGACGCCGCCGCGAACGCGCCGCCCTTCGCCTGCGAGATCGTCACGCACGAATACGGGTACTCGTCCGTCCAGCCCTTCACGAAGTTCCACTCGTTGAGAATCGCCTCCGTCTTCACGTAGCCGTGCCGGTCGAGGCGCGCGCGCATCCTCCGGCAGAGGTCGGCCATCGTCGAGGGGCAGACCCCGCTGCGCCCGGCGGACGTGGCGACGTGTCCGTACCAGTGGAACGAGAAGAAGTCGATCGGCGTGCCCGCCGCCCGCTGGTAGGCGAGGAACGCGTCCGCCCAGTCCTCGCGGAACCCGAGCGACGGCCCGCCGACCTTCTGATCCGGGAAGCGCGCCTTCAGGTGCTGCGCGACCGTCCGGTAGAACGCGAAGAACTCGGCCCGCGTGCCGCCCCACTGGCAGCTCTCGTCCTTCTTCTCGTCCGGCTGCGCGTCCGGCTCGTTCCAGATCTCCCAGTAGTCGATCTTGTAGGCGAAGCCGTCCGCCCAGCCCTCGAGGTAGTGGGCCATCACGCGCTCGCAGACGCGCGCCCACTTCGCGAAGTCCTTCGGCGGGCGGACGTGGTATTTCTTGATGCCGTTCTCGATTGTCTGCCCGAGCCGGAAGAACGGCTCGGTCCCCGAGGCGACGATCGTGCGCAGGAACTCGTCCGTGTAGGCGAAGTCGTAGCTCCTCGGGTCGCTCTCGTCCGCGTCGAAGTCCGGGAAGACGGCCGAGATGTCGACGGTGTGCCCGTTCGACGTCGCCTGGTTGATCGAGTCGTGGGTGCGCGCGTAGCCGAAGCGCGCCGCCTTGTAGTCCGCGAAGTTGCCGCGGCTCTGGTCGGCGCGCGCCTTCGACGGGCCGTTATTGACGGCGTTCATCGCCTTGATCGGCCCGACCTCCGCCGACGGGTCGACCGTCACGACGATCTCGGCGGCGGCCGGCAGCGCGGCGGCCAGGGCCAGGGCGAATGCGTTTTTCGATGTCATGTCCTTCTCCTTTTCCTTGATTGCCGCGCGCGGCATGGACCTTCCCGACCTGCCGCCCGCAAACTTACCGCGTCAGGTCAACCTTGCCCAGGAAGACCTTGTCGAAGCCGCAGGACGCCCCCGGGTCCGGATGGAGCTTGAACTGGACCTGCATCCCGTCAACGCCTTCAGGCACGGCGATCACGGCCTCCCCGCGACGTCTGCCGCCCGGCAGCTCCCGCAGCGCGATGCACTGGGCCGGCACGCGCCAGCGCCACCAGCCGCCGTCCTTGCGGTCCATCCAGTAGGCAATGGCGTCCAGGCCCTCGCCATGGCCCTCGACCGTCACCACGTAATGCGTGCCCGGAACCGCCTTGTCGTCGCCGATGTGGAAGTAGCCAAGTCCCTCCTGCCTGTCGTTCTTCGGGTCATGGTCCTTGCCGAGCGCCTTGAGGGACATCGCCACGACGTCCTTGCCCGCCGCGAGGTCGCGGACGGCGCCGCGCCGGAGCATCCGCGGAAAGTCCAGCTCGATGAACCGGCGGGGATTGGCGCACATCCGAACGGCGGAATTGAGCCCGGGCAGCCGCTCTGACCAGAGCTCGCGGCTCACGTGCCATCCCATCGACTGCTCGGGGTCGTACTTTATCCACGAGAACCTCTCGCCCCAGAGCCACACGTATCCGCCGCTCGCGCGCAAAGCGGAGGCGAGATTGCGCACGAAGCGCCCCGTGCGCGAACCGGTCTCGTCAGGCCCAAGGCAATAGTGGTTAGCCTTCCCGGCGGAGTTTGTGCGGGCGTTCGTGTAGGCGTCAAGGTAGATGCCAAAGCCCGGCAGAACCTGCGAGCGGTACTTCGTCCGGTTTTCGGGCGCGACGAGCCCGTTCTCGCAATTGCGCTGCGCGACGGCCGACATCATGAACTCGAATCTCCTTGACTCGGCCTCGTAGGCCCACTCGTTGCCGTCCACGAGCCTCGCCGTCGGCGGCATCACGTCAAGGATGCCGTTCACGAACGGGGCCCAGAGGTCGCCGCCGCAGCGGACGCTGACCATCGGGTCGTCGGACGCGGCCTGCTCGATGTTCCAGGAGAAAAGCCAGTAGCCGAGGATGACCGCCTCGGGATGTTCCCTGAACACGGCGGAGAAGACCTCGCGCCCGCGCCGCCGGGCAAGCGGCGCCAGGACGCGCCACGGCTCGTCGCCCGGACGGCGCTTGAACTGCTTGGCCGACTTGTAGTCTTCCGGGTCGATCAGCAGCCCGCGGAAGCCCCCTTCCTTCGCGAGCCACGCGAGCGTGCCCATGCTGCGGGCGATCTTCTCCCAGACGGCGTCATCCGCCCAGTCAAGCCTCTCCTCCGGCGAGCCGAGCGCGCGGACGAAGGACTCCCGAAGCCCCTCGCGCGACATCGCCCGCGCGAAGAGCGGAACCTGGTCCGAGACCATCTCCTGCGTCCAGAGGTCCTTGCCGTCGCCAACGGACGACGAATAGACGACCCTTCCGTCCGGGGTCTTGGCCCTCACGTAGACGCCAACGCCATCAATACCCGTCTCGCCGATTCGACCGGCATACTTCACGAAGTCGGCGGCCCTGACCGGCTTCCATTCCCACCCGCACGAGATCACCTTCTTGCGCGCGGGCTCCCACCAGACGGGAAGCTCCTGCGCCGTCGCGCGCGCGACGGCGGCAAGCGAGACGACGACGGACACGAGAAAAACCTTCATCTTGCACTCCTTTCCCAATCAGCGGACGACCAGCACAAGGCCCTGGCGCCTGACGAGCGCGGCCGTCACGCCGGACGCGCGAAGCCACCAGTCCCCCGGAAGCGCAACACCGTCCGCAAGGCGCAGCTCGCGATCCGCCTTCCCGTTGCGGAAAACGGCGAGCTTCACGCGACGAAGACCCTCAAGCCGAGTCGCGTCGAAATTCGCGAGCGCGATCTCGGCGCCGTCAGAGAACGTCGCGCAGTCCATGTCAACGGTCTTGACCGTCCCGGACAGCGCCGCCTCGAAATCGACCTTCAGGCCCGTCAGCGTGACCTTCGCCGGACGGGCGCCGTCGACCACCGACCCTCTGCGGCAGTCAAGCCCCGCGAATGCCTGCGCATGACCCCTGAGATTGAGCGTACCGCCGTCAAGGACAAGCTCTGACGCGGGATTGACCGCATTGTCGCAGCCAAGCGCCAGCGTCCCCTGGCGGACTGTCGTCGGCCCCGTGTAGGTCGAAGCGCACGCAAGCGTGAAGGAGCCGGAACCGGTCTTGGTCAGGCCGCCCGAAACGTTGTCCGCCAGCTCGCACGGGATCGCGGCGATGACGGTCGGACGTCCGTTCCGCGTGCCGTAGAGGACCTCCGCAACGGCTTCGGTGTAGTTCCAGCCGGGGCTGGAGACGACGATGCCGGAGACCGTGCGCGTGGCCGAGTCGTACGCGGCATAGGCCGAGGCGCCTTGCCCGTCGCCGGCGATGCGCACCAGCGGCGCGGAGGCGAACGCCGTCGGGAGGCCCGGCCAGGCGATCCGCGAGACGCCCTTCCCGGGCGGCGCGTCAAGCGGCACCGACGTCGCGCAGTCCGTCGACGTCTGAACCGTCATTCCGTTCGCGAACAAAGTGATGCGGTCAAGCCTGTCATACCAGGGATTCGCGGCGTCGGCGAACGCCTGCCCGTACAGGTAGTCGTTGCAGTAGACGCCGCCGTTGAAGTTGAGATACGCCTTGCCGGACGCGGCATGGCCCTTGGCTGTCACGATCAGGCCGCAGTGGATCGTGCCGCCGCTGTTCACGTTCAGCATGTTCTGAACGTCTTTCCCCGTCGTGGAGCTGCCGTACATGCCGCCGACCACGAAGTTCCGGCTGTCCGTCGCGCTCCGGATGCGCGTGACGGCCCCCGCGCCGTCAATCGTCCATGCGGCGGAGCCGCCGTCCTGGCCGCCGGCCAGGAAGACGTCCTTCCCGGGCCCTGACGACAGGAACGTGCCCGCCCTCTGGCAGAAGTGAGCAAAGCCGCCGTTCTTCGCATACAGTCCGAACGAGCCGTTTGTCTGGCTGTACAGCCCGCCGTGCTGAACGAACGCCATCAGCCCGTTGCCGCCGTAGCCAACGGTCCCGCAGCTCTCGTAGAGGCCGCCGTTCAGCTCGAAGAGGCCATGCCCGTTCACCGACCCGACGCGGACGTCTTCCCCTTCGCTCCGCACGGACCCGCCGTTCTGCACGTACGACTTCACCTGGTCGAGGTCGTCGCCGTCCGGGAATCCCATGATCCTCGCGGCCCTGACCGCGCCGCCATTGACCACCAGCCGGCCAAGGGCGCCGACTGCCACGTTCCCGGCCGTGAGGCTGCCGCCGAGCTCGACCTCCCCGTTCTGGACCGTTGTCGACGAGAGCGACGCGGACGCGCCTTCTGCCGCGCGCACGCAAAGTGGCGCCGCGCCTTCCGAGACGAACAGCGTTCCGACCGTCAGCGACTGCCCGTCCTTCAGCTCGAGGACGGCCTTTTCGGATGGCTGGGCCTGGCGAAGCGCGCCGACCTCCGCCGATGCGGAGGAAAGCGAGATGACCTCTCCTTCGGGACCGTCGGCGGAATCGACCGAGACGAGCGCGCCAGGGCCATTCGCCACCACGCCGCCGCGCGCGTCGATCGACTGGTCGGCGACGCGCAAGTCCATCGTGCCGACTTCACCGGACGGCCCGACGAACGCCTTCGCGCCGTTCACCGTGATCCAGTCCGGCGCCTCGCCCGCAGAGAGCCCCGCAAGCCTGATGCGCCCCTTTGACAGGACGACGTTCAAGACCGCGCCGTCTGCCGAGCAGGCGCCCACGTCAACCGTCACGCCGTCCTCGACGACAACGGTCGAACGTCCGGCGGGAAGCGTCAGCTTGCCGACGGAACGCCGGGCGGACGTCTCGCCGGGCCTAAGGGAAAACGCCGTGACCACGCCCGGCTTCGGGAGGAGCGCGTTCGGGACGTCCGTCGCGATCGCGAACGCCCCGCCTTGCAGCGAAAGGCCGCCCGTGCCCGAAATGGCGCTTTCGACCCTGAACGTGCCGGAGCCTTCGTTGGCCAGGCAGCCGTCTTTCGTGAGGACGAGCGGCTGGGTGAGCGTGTCGCCAGGGCCGACATAGACAAGACGGCAGCCCTTCAGCCCCCATTCGATCGCACAGCCCTTGCCCGTGGGGCCTGCGGCCTCCGCCGTCCCGAACGAAGGGACTGCCAGGTCCCTGGCCGTGCCGCCTTCATGGAAGCGGATCGTCCCGGTGATCTCGTTGTCCCCGCTGAAGCTATACCGTGTCGCGTTCCAGAAGCCCAACGTGACCATGCCGCCGGGGATGCGGCGGATCGAACAGTCGATCGTCACCGCGCCGCTGACCCCGGGCCAGCCCAAGTAGCAGCCGGCGTTCACGTCAGAAGACGAGAGGTTCAGCTCGCCTTCGCCGGACAGCCAGAGCTCGTCGCCGTCCGCTCTCAAGTTGAAGACCTGTGCCGCGTTGGAGGTCGTGAGGATGCAGCCCGCGTTCACCTGAACGTGCTGCCGGTCGCCCTTCCCTGACGTGGAAATCAAGTAGAACGTCCCGCTCGCGGCAAATTCCAGCTTGGCGCCCTCGTCCTGGCAGAGGCGAAGGTGGGTTCCCCCGCCCGAGACCGAGTCCCGTCCCATCTTCACGACATCGCCCGAGCCGTGAAAATAGATTTCCCACGGGCCAAGCCAGCCGGTCACGCCGGTCACGGGGCCGTCGTAAGCGTAGATGACCAGCGGCTCAGGCGAGTCGTTGGACACGTGGACGGCCGCCGCCACCTGTTCGGCGCAGTCATAGCACAGCGTCGCCTTGACCGTCTGCCGGCGAACGACCGTCGCGCCAACGGAAACCCGGCCGCCCTGGTCGAGGACCAGCTTCTGGCCGGTCGACGTGCCGAACACGAGCGACGGCGCAGCCTCGCCGGAGACGGCGATCTCCGCAACCGCCGACATCCCGTCGAGGTCAATCGTGGCGTGAGAGGTCTCGCGGTCGAACAGAGCCCTCTCCCCGCTTCCCGGCACCCGGTTCTCAAGCCAGTTCCCGGGGTCTGTCCAGGCGGCGCTCTTCGCGCCCGTCCAGATGGAATCCGCGTGCGCGGACATCGTCAGCGCCACGGCCAGCGTGCCGACGGCGATGTAGAGTAGAGACCCACGCCTCGGCTTCGCCGATGCGACTTCCCCCTCATCAAACCGGACGTGCGGATTTCCCGCA
>CAKTZA010000005.1 GCA_934635045.1 uncultured Kiritimatiellota bacterium
GCGTCAGGCGCAGCGGTAGCGGCGCCCCTTTGCCAGCCGTCGGAGTTTCTATACCCCGCTGTTCAGTGACCCATTACAGATTTCTCGATTGGCCCGTCGGCCCGCCGGGCCAGAGGCGACTTGCGTCGCCTCAACAGCAACAAGATTGCTTTCTCTGAACACGGAGATGACGGAGAGGCTCGCACCTCCGCGTCTTTCAGCCTCCGCCGCCTCCGTGTTAAGCGCCGCAGGCCTTCCCGGCTGTCTTCAGCCCGGAAGAGAGAGGCCGCCGTCCACCATCAGCGTCGCGCCGGTGATGTAGCGCCCGGCGTCGGAGGCCAGGAGCAGCGCGGCACCGGCGGCGTCCTCCGGCACGGCGTAGTCGTGCAGCGGAATCGCCGCCGTCACGCGCGGCCCGTAGACGGGGTCGGCGAGGCAGTCGCGGTTCCGGTCGGTGTTGAACACGCCGGGACAGAGGTTGTTGACCGTGATGCCCTCCGCCGCGACCTGGCGGCCGATGCCGCGCACGAGGTTCTCCTGCGCGCTCTTCGTCGCCGCGTAGACGCACATGTCGGGATGCGGACGGCGCTCGTTCACCGAGCCGACCACGATGAGCCGGCCCCACCGCTGCGCCTTCATCTTCGGATAGCACCGCTGGAACATCCGCAGCGTCGCGAAGAAGTTGACCTGCATCTCCCTCTGCGCCTCGTCGAGCGGGAACTCCGTCCACGGGATCTTCGCCTGGATCGAGGCGTTCGCGACGAGGATGTCCGGCAGCGAACCCTCCGCCGCGAGCCGGTCGAAGAACGCATCGATCGCCGCCGGGTCCGCGAGGTCGCAGACCTTCGTGTTGTGGCGGATCACCTTCGCGCCGTATTCCTCGAACGCATCGCCGATGGCCTTGCCGATGCCGCGCGTCGAGCCGGTCACGAGGGCGATTTTGCCGGCGAGATCAAACTTTTCCTTGAGCATAGAGGTCTATTCCTTTCGCCCTTACGACCAGCGACGGTCGTTCGACCACTCCCTGTCCCACTCCTTCGTCGGCGTCCACGGCGGCGGGAAGTCGCTTGAGGCCTGCTTCTTGATGAGTTTTTCGTTCAGCTCGTCAATGCCGAGGCCCGGCTTCGTCGGCACCTCGATGAAGCCGCCCCTGTACGAGAGCGCGGGCTTCACGAGGTCGCCCCACCACGGCACGTCGACGCTGTGCAGCTCCAGCGCCATGAAGTTGCGCGTCGCCGCCGCGACGTGGACGGCCGCAAGGCACGCGACCGGGCTCTCGGCCATGTGGATGTTCATCTGCACGCCGTAGTCCTCGGCCATGTCGCCGACCTTCTTCGTCTCGGCGATGCCACCGCACGTCAGGAGATCGGGATGGACGACCGCGAGCGCGTGCGATTCGAGGAGCGGCTTGAAGTCCTCCTTGAGGTAGATGTCCTCGCCCGTGCCGAGCGGCGTCGTCGTCGCGGCGTGGAGCTGCTTCCACTGCTCGACGTTGCGCCAGGGGAGGACGTCCTCCGCCCAGGAGAGGTGGTACTTCTCCAGCCGCCGCAGCAGCTGCACGCAGTCCTCGTAGGGGATGTGCCCGAGATGGTCGATCGCGATCGGCACTTCCCAGCCGACGACCTCGCGCACGTCCGCCATGTACTTCTCAAGGAAGTCGAGCCCCTTCTCCGTGATGTGGATGCCCGTGTGGCCATGCGCCGTCGTGAAGAGCTCGAACGCCTCGCCGCGCATGGAACGCGGGTCGATCGAGCCGTGCGGCGTCTGGACGACGTGCTTCATCTTGCGCATGTAGTCGAGATAGCCCAAGGGCGCGATGAGCGCGTCCTTGACGTTCGTCAGTAGCTCGATGCCGAGGTCCATCTTGAGGAACGTGAAGCCCATCTCCATCCGGGCCTTCAGGGCCGCGCCCATGTCGCGTCCGCCGCCCTCGGAGTCGGTGTCGCAGTAGCAGCGGACGCAGTCGCGCCACTGTCCGCCGAGGAGCTGCCAGACGGGAACGCCCCACGCCTTGCCGCAGAGGTCCCAGCACGCGAGCTCGACGGCGCAGACGCCGCCCGCCTGGCGCGAGTCGCCGCCGAACTGCTTGATGCGGCGGAAGACCTTCTCGACGTTGCACGGGTTCTCGCCGAGGATGCGGCTCTTCAGCATCGCGGCGTACGTGCGCGAGGAGGCGTCGCGGACTTCGCCGTAGCCGACGAGGCCCTGGTTCGTGTAGAGCTTCAGGAGCGTGCACCGCTTCGGCGCGCCGTCGATGTCGGCGAAGCGCATGTCGGTGATCCTGAGCGTGGACGGGTTGATTTTGTTGATGGTCATGGTGGAAAGGTGGAATGGTGGAAAAGTGGAAAGGTGGAATGGTGGAAAAGTGGAAAGGTGGAAAGGTGGAATGGTCAGGGGCAAGTCCTGGAGGTGACACAAGAGACAGGAGAGGCGCGAGAGGCAAGAGGCCCAACTGACTCGCGTGGCCGCTCAAGTCGCTTTTGCCTCAAGTCGCTCAGGCCCCTCCTGTCTCCCCTGTCATTCGCCATCGCCATCACTTGACCTCTCAGATCCTGACGGTCATCCGGTCGGTGAAATCGGGATTGAGGCGGAACGTCTCGCGCACGGTCTTCCCGTTCGCCGTCGCCTCCAGCTCGTATTCGCCGTGAAAGCCGCGGAACGAGAACACGCCGCCGACATCGCGCGTGAAGGCGGTGCGCCACTCCTTGCCGAAGAGGTCCTGGATTACGCGATACGCCGGCTTCGGCGTCATGTCGAAGCGGCAGAGCCCGCCGTAGTACAGGTTTTCGCCGCCGGAGAAGTCGCCCGGCTTCGCGAACGCCGCATAGCCGTCGGGCAGGTTCCAGTAGATGATCGCCTTCATCGCGCGGTGCGAGAACCAGATGCGGTAGAGCGTGCGGAGAATCTCGGCCTGTGTCTCCTCGTCGCCGGGATCTTCCGAATAGGCCGGAATCGTGATCTCGGTGATCTGCAGCGGGCGGCCGAGCCTGGCGTAGGTGTCGAGGACGTCGAAGACGCGCATCGGATCGTAGAAGCTCTTCGCCTGACGGACCACGTTCGCCATGTCGGCCCCGTGGAACATGTGGAACTGCAGGCCGACGCCGTCGATGCGCACACCCTTCAGGAGCGCCCGCTCGATCTGCATGTAATATGAGCTGCGGTTGCGGCGGAAGCTGTCGTCATCCCAGATCCGGCTGTGCGCCTCGTTGATGATGAGCTCGTTCGAGCCGAAGTACTTCTCCGCCGTCCTGAAGCTCCACTCGACGAAGTCGTCCTGCTGGTAGAAGTTGCCGTTCCGCCAGTTCGCGCCCCAGAGCGTCTCGTTCGTCACCTCCCACATCCGGATGCGCTGCGCATAGCGTTCGGCAAGCTCGCGCATCCGCTTCTCGAGAAGCCGTTTCTCGAGATAGACGTCGCCTTTCGCCCATTGCGGCTGGAAGGCGGGGTAGTTGAGGATGTGGCACTTCGGCTCGACGCCGTTCCTCTCGCACCAGTCGACGCAGAGGTCGGTCGGCGGCCGGCGGTAGACACGCGGAGAGCCGGCCGCATAGCGGGGCTTCCCCTGCTCCGGCTCGAGATCGCTCCAGTAGAACGGACACGTCGCGAGATTGAAGGCGTTCCTGAAATGCTCCTTGTACGCCTCGTTCTTCTCCTTCGAGTCGACGATCTCGTCGAGCATGAAGAGGTCGGCGCCGTACTTGAAGTCGTGCGTCTTCTGCGTCACCTTCAGACGGACGCTCTCCAGCACCTTGCCGGCGGCGTCGGTGAAGGTGAAGAGCATCGGGCCCTTGCGGTTGAGCTCGATGCCCGCCTTGACCCGCGCGTCGATCTCCTCGGCCATCAGCCGGAAGAGCCTGAGCACGCCGTCTCGGTCGTATTTCATCGCCGCGGCCAGCGCGCCCGGCAGGCCGCCGGCAGCCGCCGCCAGAATCGCATTCCAGAGGAATTCCCGTCGTGTCGTCTTCATCGCACCTCCCCGTTCTCCAGTCTCAGGACATCATGTTCCGACTTTCACCTTCAGAAGTACCCGCCCTTGTCGATGATCTCCGAGATCGTGTCGCCCTGGCGCACCCACGAGAAGATGTCGACCTCATTGCGCTCGATGCCCTCGGCCCGGAGCAGCACCTCGTAGGCGATCTCGCGCGGGATGCAGATGACGCCGTCGATGTCACCCATGATGATGTCGCCGGGGCGCACCGTCACCTTGCCGATCTTGACCGGCACCTGGTAGTGCGTGATCATGCAGCGGCCGAGCGAGCCGTTCGAGACGCGGTACTTGTAGAAGATCGGGAACGGCTGCTCCAGGATCTGCTTCGTGTCGCGGATGCCGCCGGCGATGACCGCGCCGCGAATCCCCTTCGAGATCGCCGTCGCCGTCATGACGCCGCCCCAGAGCGAGGCCTCGACGTCGTTCGACGTGTCCCACACGACGACGCCGTTCGGCTTGAAGTCGTCCAGCATCTGCGCGCGGAACGTCATCTCGCCCTCGATCATGCAGTTCGGCGCGGACTTGACCGTGAACGCCTCGCCGCAGACGACCATCTCGTCCCGGAGCGGCATGATCTCGTGCGGCAGGTTCTGGTCGAGGAGCGTCAGCTCGCGCATGACGTCGTTCACGCAGCCCGTGTAGAGCTTCTCGAAGCGCTCGCAGAGCTCCTTCGTCGGAATCGGGAAGTCGTTGGTGGGGATGTGCTGACGCTTGGCGATCAGCTTGTCGAGCTTCATGAGGCCGGCTTCCTTGGCCTTCGTGCGCATGTTCGCGAGACTGGGCATTGTCGTTGTTTCCTTTCTGGTTCAATCTTGATGGTGCGTATTGTACCGAAATCCGCGCGCGAAAACAATCAGATTTTCGGCAAAAATATCTCACTTTTTAGGCAAAACACTGTAAATCGCGTATCCGAACGCCCCAAGGCGGAACGATTTCGCCCCCGTTTTCGCGGCCTTTCGCGCCAGGAGCGGGCGTTCGGCGAGCGTGCCGCGCACCGAGCGGTCGAGGCGCGGGACGGACAGGTAGTCCGGGATGTCTTCGGGCGGCACCTCGAAGGTGACGTCGACGTCGACCTCTTTCGCCGTCCAGTTCTGGACGACGACGACCTGCGAGCCGTCCTTCGCCCGCCGCACGAACGCCGTCACCGACTCGGGCGCCGAGACGTCCAGCCACGCGAGGCCCCTCTTGCCGTTGAAGTCGGTGAACGCCGGATGCGACGCGCGCAGGGCGGCGAGTTCCTTCACGAGCGCCTGCCGCCCCTTCCCCGGCTCGCGCCCGAGCTGCGTCCAGTCCATCGGCGCCTTGCCGAACATCGAGTGCTTCGGGTCGGCGTCCGCCAGCTCGTTGCCCGTGAAGAGCATCGGGATGCCGTCCAGCGTGAACATCCAGACGAGGACCTGGTCGACGGCGGCATGCCCCCAGGCGCGCTCGCGGCGCGGCCGCGCGTCCGTCGCGATGTCGTGGTTCTCGTAGTGGTTCACGAAGCGCGCGCCCTGCGTGGACATGAGGTCGCGGTATTCCCACGCCGCGCGGATCGCGTCCGCGCCCTTCTTCCCCGCGAAGACGTCCGCCCCCGGAAACCAGCCGTAGTCCGCGTCGAACGCCGTCTCCTGGTCCTTCTCGTCATACCCTTCGCAGAGGAGGATCGTGTCCTTCTTCAGGGCCGTCATGCGCCGATAGCCCTCGCACCAGAAGTCGAGCGGGATCGCGTCGCCGACGTCGCAGCGGTAGCCGTCCACGTCGAAGTCGCGGATCAGCCCCGTCATGTTGCCCCAGAGGTACTCCTGCACGCCCGGCGCGCGGAAGTTGAAGCGCGGGAAGCGCCACGGCCCCTTCGCGATCGTGCCGTCGGCGTTCCAGCTCGTGAACGCGGGATGCTCCTGCCAGACCTTCGCCGTCGGGCCCGCGTGGAAGTAGACGAGGTCGAGGATCACCTTCAGCCCGAGCCGGTGCGCGGCGGCGACGAGGTCCTTCAGGTCCTGGTCCGTGCCGTACTCGGGATCGACGTGGAAGTAGTCCTTGAGGCGGTACTGGTTCTTCGGGTTGTCGAAGCCGCTGCGCACCTGGCGCGGACTCCAGAACGAACGGTCCCTGTCGTCGTCCGCCAGCATGACCGGCACGAGGTAGACGATCGTCACGCCGAGGTTCTTCAGGTACGGGAGCTTCGCCTCGATGGACTTGAGCGTCCCCTCCGGCGTGAACGCGCGCGGCTGAACCTGGTACATCACGCCTTTCGTGAACCAGTCGGGCGACGGACGCGCGTCCATCAGGTTGGCGCTGGAGGCGAAGGAGGACAGGGCCGCCCCGACGGCCAGCCCGGCGATTATCGTCATCTTGGTGTTCATCGTTTTTTCCTTATTCTGTTTGATTGATTTGTCTGTCACGCAGATTGCGTCTCATCGCGGTGTTGCGGTATGGCGGGGGATCTCGTCGGACGCATAGCCGCAGTCCTCCTTCGCCCGCACGCCCATGTCCCACCCGACCTGCCGCCAGCGCGTCGCGAAGTCCGTGACGTCGCCGCGCACGCGGTCGGAGCTGCCCCACGCCGCCTCGGCCGCGCCGAGATAGCAGCAGTAGAGGTCCTCGCCGTAAGCGTGATGCCACGTCGTCCCCATGAAGCCGAACGTCCCGGCGGCCTTCGCCGCCTTCCCCATCGATGCCGTGCCGGCGACGTTCTGCCACGCGGCGGGCACGACGGCGAAGCCGAACGACGCGAAGTAGTCCCACGTCGGGTAGTCCGCGCGCGGCGCGCCGTAGTACCAGTCACAGATCACGATGTCCTTCGGCAGCTGGGCGAGCAGGCGCGCGCACGCCTCCGGCAACGCGCCGTTGATCGGGTAGCGCGCGAACGCCTCGCCCTGCCAGCGCGGATCCTTGCGCGAGACGAGCATGTCGTGCCACATGAGCGTGCGCGCGCCGAGCGACGCGACGTGGTCGCGGAGGCCGCGCACGTGGTCGGCGACGGTCTGCGGCCAGTCCGTCCCCACGCAGACGGGACAGCTTGGCGGGTCGGCCTCGTCACAGCCGATGTGGAAGTAGCCCGGCCGCCCGAACGTCTCGTACAGCTCGGAGACGAGCGTGCGCAGCGTCTTCTGCGTCTCGGGGTTGGTGAGGCACCACACCCAGCCCTCGCGCGGCTCGAACAGCGACTGGTGGCGCGGCGAGAGGTCCAGCGCCGCGTGCTTGCCGCCGCACCGCCGCGACTGCGAGGCGTGTCCGAAGACGTTGAGCATCGGCACGAGCGTGACGCCGAGGTCGCGGCCGAGCGCCACGAGGCGCGTGAGCTCCGCCGTCGGCACCTTGTGCTCCGGCCAGCCGAACCACGGGAACGCCGCCGAGTCGTACGTGCCCCAGAACTCCAGCACGAGGTAGTTGAACTTGAAGTACGCCGCGAGGCGGATCTGGCGCTCGACGGAAACCCGGCTCGTCTCCGGCAGCCAGCAGACATGCATCGCGCGAAAGGCGTGGGTGGGGGCGTCCGCGACCGTCAGGGCCGGCGCGATCCAGGCCGACGCCTCCGCGACGCCGCGCTCGGCCATCAGGCACATGCGCAGCGTGTAGAAGGCGTGGCGCACGCCGGCGAGATCGCGCGCGGACAGCGTAAACGTGCCGTCCGGCGCCGTCCGCAGCTCGTACGCGCCGTCCACGAGGTTCGTCTGCGCACACGGCGCCGCGACGACCGTCGGCGCGACCTTCAGGCTGTCGCGGCACATCCGCGCGACCCACGCCGTCGCCGCCGGGTCGTCGCAGGCGACGCGCACGGTCGCGCCTCCGTCGAGGCGGCAGAGGGACGCCTCCGCGTAGGCGAGCGACACCGGTTCGGGGATGACGTTCGGACGCGGAAAGCGGAGCCCTGCCGTGGTGCCTGCGGCACGTGCGGACGCCTGGCCTACGGCACTGGACTCGGATAATTGGCCTGCGGCGCTATACACGGAGACTGGAGAACGCGGAGTGTTGGTCGAAGAGATTTCGCAACGCGAATCTTCTCCGTCCCTCCGTGCCTCCGTGTCAAGCGAAAGCAATACAGGGTACGCGGCAAGCGGCACCACACAAACCAAGAAAAGAAAAGACTTCATCTGAAAACCTCCGATTTCTGTTGATCTCGCTACCGTTTCACCGAATAAGCCGCGCAGTCCGCGTCAAAGCGCGCGGCGAGGCGGTCGACGAGCACGGCGGCCGTCGGATGCTTCACGCGCCGCTTCGCCTCGGCGAGATGGCCCCGCAGCGCGGCGAGGTCGCACGCCGCGTCCAGCCACTTCATGCCGACGCCGCCCGAATAGCCGCCGCCGAGCCCGTCCGGGCGCGGATCGGCGAAATACGCCTGGCGGATCGCGCCGTAGAACCGCTCGACCGCCGGCGCCGCCTCGCGGTACGTGCGGCGGATGTAGCGCTTGCGCAGCTGGTCGGGGTCGGCACGCGGGTTCCAGTAGAGCCGCGTGATCGTCCAGAGCTCGACGCCACTCATGTCCCACGTCGCGTCCGGCTCGCGCCAGTTGGGCACTTCGCTCGAACAGCCGTGCGTCCACCTGTTGAGGAGGCGGATGTCGTACTTGAGGACGTCCGCGACGGGACGGTACTGCCGGAAGTAGAGCCCCCAGTAGCCGTAGACCTCCAGGCGTTCAGGCGGCAGCGCCGCGTGCCAGTCCAGGAGGTGCTGGAAGTGCAGACGGTTCGACGGATGGAAGAGCGGCCGCTTGATGTCCTGTTGCGGATACGGCGCCCACTCGGGGATGATTGCGGGGTGGAGGTCGCACGCGGGCCTCGGCAGCGAGCCGAAGTAGGCGAGCGTCTGGATGCGCTTCTCGGGCAGTTCCGCGACAAGCGCGGCGGCGACCCCGTTCAGGAACATGAAGTAGCGCGTCGAGTAGAAGTTCTCGTCCGTCGGCTCCAGCCACGTGCCGTCCGGCGCGCGGAACGCGCGGCGGCAGTCGGAGCAGAGGCAGCTCATCCAGCTGTCCTGCAGGTTGATGTAGATCCGCCCCGGCCCCTCCATCTGCATGCGCGCGCAGTTGAGGACGTTCGAGGTGAAGACCGTGCGCGTGCGCGGGTTCGACCAGCACGGTTGGCCGCCGGTGCGCACGCCCGCGTCATTGTGCGCGAAGAGCGCCGGGTCCGTCTCGCCCTTCAGGAAGTGGAAGATGTTGTGTCCGCCGAGATGGCGCACGAAGGCGGCGCCCCACTTCGCCTTGCCGGGATTCGTCCACTCGATGTCGCCGCCGCCCCCGCCGTTGAAGACGTTGCAGCGGTTGCGGCTCATCCACTCCCGCCCGACATAGCTGTTCCAGCCGCGCACCGCGCTGTCCGGGACGTCGACCACCTCGTCGCCCCAGACGAGCGAGAAGTCGCCCGGACGCGTCGTGTAGACCGTGCCCAGCTTCTCGTCGGGACGCGCCCAGATGATGTCGGTGTTGTTCTCAAGCAGCGCGAAGACGCCGTTCATCGTGCCCTTGTCCTTCTGCCCGAAGACGTGCAGGTGACGCGGATTCGCGGGATCGCGGCGGATCGCGAAGCCATCGCGTCCGGACAGCCGGGCGAGGATCTCGTCCCAGCCCGGGTTCGCGAACCAGCCGCAGCTGCGGTAGCTCGGCACGAGCCGCTTGCCGAGCAGGATGCGGTTCAGGCCGTTCGTCGGCAGGTTCAGCACGTTCACGCCGCCGAGCCCCTTCGTAAAGAAGCCGTCCGCGCGAATCGGCAGCTTGACGCCCGTGACGGCCTTGAGCCACTTCTGCAGCTCTTCCGCCGCCGTCTTCAGCACCGGCACCTCGGCCGTCTCGGGCGCGAGGACGATCTCCGCCGCCGGGCGCCCGTCCCTCACGACGGCGAACGGCTCGGCGAAGCGGTGGTCGGGCGGCGGCTCCAGCATCGCCGACGAGTCGGAGAAGTCGGCCTTGAGCGCCGCGAGCGCGGCATCGGCCCGCTTCGCCGCCGCCAGCCACTTCGCGTCGCCCGGCACCTCGTCCAGCACCTTGACGGACGCGAACTCGACCGTCTGCGGCTTCCCCGTCGCGTTGCCGGGGAGGCGCAGGTAGCAGACGGAGATCAGGTGGTTGGTCGTCTCGTTCGAGATCTTCGCGAGTTCGCGCCAGACCGTCACCTCCCGACCGGCGGGTATCGCCTCGCGCGGATTGACCTGATGCACGATCACCTGCTCTTTCGCGGGATGGAAGCACCCGATGAGCGCGTCGCGCTGGTGGCTCCACCAGTTCGGGCGCTTCGCCTTGTACGCCGTCGAGATCCCGACCGAGCCGCCCCCCGGCGCGCCGCCGGACGCCACGAACTGGAAGTCGCCGCCGCGCAGCCCGGCGCTGGACGTCATCGTCACCTCCAGGCACGGGTAGGGCGTCAGCTTCAGCGGCGCCTTGCCGAACGCATACGCGAGCTGGACGCGGTTCGTCGCCGCCGCGGGCAGGACGACCCGGAAGCCGCCCGTCTCCGTGCGCACGACCTGAACGCCGTCCTTCGCGCCGCCCTGCAGCGTCCACTGCCCCGGATCAAAGGCGAAGTCCGCGCGCGCCACACAGGCGGCGACGCCCAGCGTCAGCAACATCATCGTTTTTCTCGTCATTTCGGTTCCTTTCCGTTTTTGTCGTGTTCGCCTGCGGCGTGTGCGGATGCCTGGCCTGCGGCGCCGGACTCGGATGCTGGGCCTGCGGCGCTGGACACGGATGCTTGGCCTGCGGCGCTGAACACGGAGACTGGAGAACACGGAGAGTTGGTCGAAGAGATCTCGCGACGCGAATCGTCTCCGTTCCTCCGTGCCTCCGTGTCAAGCGAAAGCAACCGTGCAGCCGGCATGCCTTTCGTGTCCGTGTCAAGCGAAAGCAACCGGTCAAGCGAACGCAACCGCGCGGCCAGCTCACGCATGAGCGCGCGGAACGCGGCCTCGGTGCGCGGCGCCGTCGGGCGCATCGCGGCCAGCGGCCGCGTGAGCATCGCCTGGTGGTAGGCCTCGCTCTTCGCCGCCAGCGCCGCGTCGTCGACCGGCGTGCGGTCGTTCGCCGCAATCTTCGCCCGCGCCGCCACCACGCAGTCGCGCGCAAGCGGCTCGTACCAGGATGCCGCCGCCTCGTACTGATGCGACCGGCAGTAGCCGTTGACCGCGTTGTCGACGAGCACGTGCTCGAAGTTCGGGTTCGCGACCGGGTGCACGGCGTTCAGGCGGTCAAGGGAATCCGCCAGCGAATAGTCCTCGTGCAGCGCCAGGAGCCGCGTCATCGCCGACACGGAAAACGCAAAGTCGTCCAGCGACGCCGCCAGGCGCGCCGGTTCGCCCAGCGTTCCGTCGCGCCAGGCCCGCAGCGACCAGACGAGATGGCGGCGTTTCGTCTCGACGAGGCGGTCGAGCAGCGTACGCGCGAGGTCGATCGCGTCGCGCCGGGCGAAGTCGTCCGTCCACCGCACGTCGGCGAGCGCGGCGAACGTGCGTTCGCAGCCCTCCAACGCGGCGAGCCAGTCCTGAAACGGACGCCCCCACGGGTCGGCGGCCTCGTCCTTCAGCCGCTCGGCGACGAGACGCGAGCCGTAGTTGCCGAACCAGTCGAACAGCGCGCTCGGCGGGATGACGCGCGTCCAGATGCCCTCGAACGCGGCGGCCTGTTCGCCGTAGCGCGCGCGGCAGAACGCCGGCAGCAGCTCGGCGGACGTCCGGCCGCCCTTCCAGGCGTTGGCCGTGAAGTAGCGCAGGAGGAACGTGTCGGTGTGGCTCGACTCGGGCCAGAAGATGTAGCCCCGGCACATCGGGTCGTCCTCGACGATCTTCTGGCGCGCCTCGATGAGCGGATAGTTGGCCCGGATGTCGAGCGCCTGCTCGTAGGCGAGGAAGATGCCGAACGTGTACGGGACGCGCCCGACGAGCCCCCACCGCGTGAAGTTCCCCTGCGGTTCGAGAAAACGCGGGTTCCATCCCGCGACCGCGTCGGCCTCGTAGTCCCAGACGATCACCCGCTGCGGATCCAGCTGCGGCACGAAGGCCCGCACCTCGGCCGGACTCCACGCCGCGTAGAAGTCCCATCCGGCCAGGAGGACTTTCGCGCGCGGCGCCTTTTCGGACACGAGGTCGAAGAGGCGACCCAAGACGTCCGTCTTCAGCTTCAGGTTCTTCGCGCGGTCGGCAAAGCACAGGCGCTCGCCCAGCCCGATCGTGTGCAGGAGATCTCCGTCGCCGTACCCGGCGGCGACCGCCGCCTCCGTGAGCCGCCAGTAGTCCGCCAGCCACTCACCCTGGAAGATGTCCCACACGAGCCCCGTCGGCTCCGAGTAGTCCTTCGTCGCCTGCGGCAGGAACGGCGGCCGCTTCGCCTCCAGGAACTCCTGCGGCGTGCGCGAATACCAGTGCGTCATCGTGCCGAAGTCCGTCGGCACCATCAGCCCGCGCGCCGTCGCGTACGCCGTCAGGGCGCGGCGCAGCTCGCCGCGGTACGCGAGCGGCCAGAAGAGGTCGCGGTTGTCGTAGCCCGCGCGGCCCGTGTGGACGGGCTTCGCCGGGTCGGGATACGGCACGATCTCCGGGAACGCCTTCTGCCAGACGTCATCCATGCCGATGCGCGGCATGAGGCAGTTGAGCCGCCGCTTGACGCACCAGTCGATCTCCCGCTGCCAGTCCGCCAGCCCCCAGTGCTCGGCCTGAAAGCGCGTCAGCCCCCGATGCGCAAAATAGCGGATCGCGCGGTAGTCGTATTTCGACTCCTCGCGGACGTCTGTCGCCGCGACATCGACGAACCCCTTCGGCGGCAGGCGATCGCCGTCCCAGAACCAGCCGCAGCCGTGCCGCTCGAGGAAATCGTAGACGGCGTAGAGCAGCGAACGCCCGTTTGCGCCCGTGAAGACGAGCCGTCCGTCTCGCTCGACCACGCGGTAGGCGTCGCGTCCGCTCGCCGAGACGGACGGGTCGACCCGGAACGAGACGGCGGGCGCGGCGTTCGTGGCGATGCGCCCCCAGTAGTCCGCAAAAACCGATGCCGCGCGCACGACGTTGGACTCGGATGCTGGACCTGCGGCGCGTGCGGAGGTCTGGCCTACGGCGTTGGACACGGATGCTTGGCCTACTGCGCTGAACACGGAGATCGGAGAACACGGAGAGTTGGTCGAAGAGATTTCGCGACGCGAATCTTCTCCGTCTCTCCGTGCCTCCGTGTCAAGCGAAAGCAACCGCGAACCCGACATCGCGGCAAGCGGCACCACACAAACCAAGAAGAGCAAAGATTTCATCTCAACGCAACAGCATCAAGAGACCCATCGGCGTGACGTTGCACTCATAGGCGCCGACGTCGATCTGCGCGCCGTCGCCCGCGAAGACGCGCGGCTGGCCCGACAGGTCTGTCGCGCCCACGGCCTCCAGGTACGCCGCGTCGCTCCAGCCCGCGTTCCGCGCCACCGACTTGCGCCGGATCGACCAGTCGCCGGCCGCCGCGTCGGCAAAGCGCAGCGCGGCTTCCGTGACGAGCCTGCCGCCGACGGCCGCCTCGCCGGGGACTGTCCCCGCCGTCGCCGTCCAGAGGCAGTTCGTCAGCGCCGCCGGCAGATTCTTGGCGTTGAGGTCCTGCCGCTGGAGGATGTTGCCGTCCGCATCAACCAGCAGATTCGCGGCGAAGATCGTGTTGACGGACACGTCCCCGTCGGCGACCGAGTAGTTCGCGGCCTGATAGGCGTTCGAGACGACCGTGCAGTTGTAGAGCGCGCCGCCCGTCCCGGAACATATTTGCGACATGCTGTGGGCGCCGCCGAGGTTTTCCGCGATCAGGGAGCTGTAGAAGGCGCAGCCAGAAAACAGCGGATTCGAATTCGCGCGGTTGCCGACGTTCCCGCGCACGACGCATTGCCGCAGCGTCGCCGCGACGACGAGCGGCATGCCCGTGTTCGCGGCGAGCGTGCAGGCGACGAGTTCCGCCCCCGTTCCGACCATCCCACTGCCACCGGCTGACGTCGCGTTGCCGACGAACGTGCAGTGCGTCGCGGCGGCAAGCGCGTCATCCGCCGCGACCGAGCCAGACTCCGTCGCCGCGTTTCCCTCAAAGCGGCAGTCCGTCGCGATGTTCGCGTGCCCGTAGGTCGGGCCGAAGACGCCGCCCCGCTTGGCGCGGTTGCCGACGAAGACGCAGTTCGACCACGTGCAGCCGTAGTAGCTGACGCCGCCGTTTTGCGCGGAACCCTCCACATCGGCCGCGTTGCCCTCGAACCGGCAGTCGCGCACAAGCGTCGGATCCTTGCTCGTCGACGCGATCGGACGCAGCACGCCGCCCGATCCCGCCCGGTTGTTGACGAACCGGCAGCGCGTCATCGTCTTCGGCTGGTCGAACACGCCGCCGAAGTTGCGCGCGTAGTTGTTGGAGAAGACGCAGTCGGTGAACGTGGCGCTGAACACACCGTCCCGATGAGACGCGACGCCGCCCGAATCGGACGCACCCGACACATAGCCGCCGGTGAACGTCAGGTTCGAGACCGTGCAGATCTTCGCGAAGGACAGGAGGCGGCAGCTGTCCGCCTCTCCGCCGCCCTTGATGATCGTGTCGTCCGGGCGCTCGCCCAGGCCGATCAGCGAGCCGCCGTCGGTCGAGATCGTCAGCGTCGTTCCCGACGCGGTCACCGTGCCGTCGTCCGCGCGCGTCGCGGGCGACATCGGCATCCCCGTCAGGTCGTAGACGCCCGGATGGACGCGGATCGTGTTGGAGTTGAACGTCGCCTGCGCACAGGCGTTCGTCAGGTCATCGACCGTGTACACGTCAAAGACGTCGTTGACGGCCGCCGCGAGCGGCGTCGCGACAAGTGCCGCACACGAAGCGGCGACAAGCAAGATGGCTGCGTTTTTCATCACGGGTGTCCTCTCTTTCATTCATTCCTTTGCGGTCTCGACGGGCGGCGGACTCGGCGGCGCGATCATCACGACCTGCGGATCCGAGACGATGACCCACTCGCCCTCCCACAGGCGGCGGCCGAGCCCGGCCGAGAACGAGACGGTGCGGTCAAAGGCGTCCGCGCGGAAGTAGACGACGGCCTCGCGCCAGCCGTCCTTGTCCGGCGGCCCGGCGACGACCTGCGCGGAATGTCCGCTCGGCTGCTTGAAGGGCGTCGAATGCCAGCCGCCGCCGTCGTTCCAGATCGGGTGCCCCTGCGTCGTCTTGCCGAAGCTGAGCGTCGGGTCGATCGCGTACTTGACCTCCGGCGACGTCTTGAACCACACGCTCGCCCGGTAGATCGCGCCGTACTTCTTGCCGAGATCCGAGAGGCCGGGAAACGCGACGGACGCGCCGAAGGTCCCGCTCTGCCGCACGCCCGGACGGCCGTCGTGCCCGTCCTTGACGTACGTCCACGTCGGCGTGAAGCCGTCCGTGCGGGCGCGCCCGAGGGTCGGCGCGAAGCCCTTGGCCGTCGTGCCGACGAAGCTCCTGTTGCTGACGGACGTCTCCGTGCCGTCGATGCGGATGAGGTTCTCGAGCGGCTCGCCGGAGGCGGCCTTCGCCCGCCAGAGCGCCTCGCCCGTGCCCTTCGGGTCCTTCGCGAAGCGCTGCATCAGCCCGACGCCGGGGAGGGCCGACTCCCACGTCGGGTAGACGTTGCCCTTGCAGAGCGTGTTCTTCCACTCCGCGAACGAGTAGTGCTCGCCCCAGATCCAGACGTACTTGTCCGACGTCTCGAAGGCCTGCTTCAGGTTCAGCTCGTAGCGCTTCAGGCGCGACCCGTCGATCTCGCCCTTTGACCAGCCGTTCTTCGGCGGCAGCGTGTAGCTGTCGAGGTAGAGGCCGAACGCGGCGCGCACCTGGTCGTTGTACTTGCCGCGCAGGTCCGGCGGCATGAGGCCGAGCCCCAGCTGGCGGATCGCCACATAGTCGTAGCAGAACTCGCGCCGCGCCGCCTCGCACCAGTACCCGGCCTCGTCGCCGTCCACGAGCGTCGCGCGCGGGTCCAGCCCCTCGACAAGGCCCTGCATGAACGGCACGAACAGGTCGCCGTTGCGCTCCGCCGCCGCGAGCGGCCCGCTGTACGTGTCCTGGTAGCTCTTGCGGCTCTGGTTGGAGATGAGCCACGTCGTCAGGATGTCCATGTCGGGATATTCCGACATGAGGGCCTGCATGAACGCGCGGCCGCGCTGCCGGGCGAACCTCGCCTCCGCCGCGAAGTCGAGCGCGGTGTTCTTCGGGATGTAGTAGAACTGGCCGAGGTGCGGGTAGTCCTCCGTGTCGATGAGAACGCCCGCCGAGCCGCTTTCCTTCGCGATCTTCGCGAAGAGGGCCGCCTTGCGGCAGGCGTTCCGCCAGAAGGCCTCGTCGGAGTAGGACCGCCACTTGCCGAAGAAGAGGCTCATCGACACGAAGTTGTGCGTGAGGCCCGTCCGGTTGAGCGCCTTCATCGGCTCGACGCGCGAGAGGAGCTTGTCCTCGGAAACGAAGTCCTTCTCGTCGTAGACGGGCGACGACCAGCCGAGGAGCTTGCCGCCCTTCCCGTCGCGGAACGCGGGGTACTTCATCGAGACGGCAATGCCGTCGTAGCCCGCCGCGACGAAGTCGGCGGCATGCGGGACGAGTTCCTCGACCGCGCGATCGCCGGTGTCCCAGCCGAAGGCGATCAGCTTTTTCGCCGCGCCGGGGTCATCCCGCACGGGCGCGGCCAGCCCCGTCGCCGCCGAGGCGGCGAGCGCGAGCGTGATCATTGTCTTGTGTCCCATGTTCGTTCCTTTCTTGTTGGGGTGTGAAATTCAACTCCGATCCGTCAGGCTCTCGCGGCCTAGTCTTCCGTCTCGATCTCGTACCAGACCGTGCGGTACTGCGGGCCGACGTCGACGGCCGTGCCGCCGCCTACGGCCCGCACGGGGACAGGCCCCGCGCGTTCGCCGCGTTCGTCCAGCGCCCAGCACCGCGCCGCCTTCGCCGGCAGCGTGACGGTCGCGGGCACGCCCTCGACCTCGAAGGGGCCTGTCCCCCAGTCCGCGCCGCGCGTCGAGACCTTGACCGTGCCGTCTTTCTGCGGATGCTCCGTGAAGCGCGCGCCCGTGTTGTGCGCCTGCCCCGTGACGGCGAGCAGGAGGCGCGCCCGGCCGTCGCGGCCGAAGCCGTTCGCGTCCTTCGAGACGAGCGAGACCGTCGCCCAGTCGCGCGCCGTCGCGCCGACCGCGAGCGTCACGCCGTCGCCGAGGTCGAAGGTGCGCCCCCGCACGAAGCCCGTGAATGCCTTCGTGTTCGCCGTCCGGATCGCCACGTACCCCGCGTCCGGCGCCGAGACGTTCCATTCGAGCTCGCCCGTGTCGCTGACGAGGACCGGGCCGAGCGCCGGCACGTCCGTCGGCCGTTCCGTCCCCTCCAGCACGAAGTCGAGGCCCGTGACGAGCCCCGTGCCGTACGGCACCTTTCCGCCGGAGGCCTGCGTCGCGTCGTCGAAGATGAGGCGGTTCCGGTCGAAGCGCGCGAGGTAGTCGGCGAACGTGCCGCCGACGGCGAGCGTCCGGCGCGCCGGCTTCACGTCGCCGCGCAGGTAGAGCGCCGCGCACGCCGGCAGGTGCGCGAGGACGTCCGTGCGCGCGACCATCGAGAAGAAGTACGCGACGTGGTCCGGCTCGGAGTCGACGCGGTTGTCGTACGTGTACTGGAAGATGCCGTTCCAGCCCTGGTACGCCCCGTACGCGCGCGTCAGCAGCTGGCCCTCGACGCCCGTGCGGTTCGGATACGGGTTGTTGTACTCGCTGACCGTGAACGGATAGCCCCGCGCGCGGCGCGACGCGAGCCACGCCACGCAGTTGTCCGTCGGACGGTTCACCTGCGGCACATCCGGCACGAGCCAGTCCGCCTTGACGGGCGACGGATGGCACCAGTACTCGTGCGCGTCGAGGTAGTCGAGGACGCCGTTGACGTGCGCCGAGGTGTAGGTGACCTGCGTACCCGACAGCGGCGCGCGGCAGCCGAGCTCGTCACGGATCAGCGCCTTCATCTCCTTCAGGTACGCGATCTCGCGCTCGGCAATGACCTTCGCGAAGCCCGGCTTGCCCTCCTTCAGCGCCTTGTAGCAGTCGTTGAACGGCGCGTCCTCGTTGTTGAGCTCGACCATCGCGACGACGGGATCCTCCGCCCACGTGAGGCCCGTGTAGGGATTGCGGTGCGTCAGGAACGCCCGCGCGTACCGCTTCTCGGACGCGATGATGTCGCGGTCGAGCCACGTGAGCCCCTTCTGCGAGGCGCGCCCCTCGATCAGGTAGTTCATGAACCGCGCGACGTGCAGGTTCACGTTCACGTAGATGCCGCGCCGCTTGAACGCCGCGACGAGATAGTCGAGCCGGTCGAACTGCGCGGCGTCGAACGCGAAGTCGAACGGATCGTCCGACGGCTTCAGCAGCCCCGGCTGGCGCGCCTGCATGAACGAGCCGTAGCCCTGCTGGCAGTCGAGGAAGTGCAGCCGCACGCAGTTGATGCCGAAGCGCGCGAGCCGGTCGGCGAGGCGGTCGGCGTACGGCTTCGAGGGCATGTTCGCCGGGCCCGTCAGGTTCGTCGCGTTGAAGCGGATCGGCCCCTTCGCCGTCGCGAAGTGCCCGTCCTTCACGAACACGCGGTCGGCCTCGCCGATCGGCCCGCCCAGAAGCCCCTTCATGTTCACGACGTTGTCCGGCGCATCGTAGCTGATGACGAACGGGAAGCGCGCGCGCGCCGTCCGCAAGACGATGCGAAAGCCCATGCGGTCGTTCCCCGACACGCTCGTCTCGTAGTTCGCCTCGCGCGCGCGGTCGCCGTCCACGCAGAAGCGGATGCGCGGGTTGTCCGGCGACTGGTCGGAGATCCACTCGGTCACGCCGTTCGCGAGGCCGTCCAGCCCCTTCGCCGCGCGCAGCGCGCGCCACTCCTCCTCGGTCGGGATGTCGAAGCCCGCCTCGCCCGTGCGCGCCGCGAGGGCCGCGAGCCACTTCTTCGCCATCACGTACGAGACGTGGTCGACCGGCGCGAGCGGCGCGTGTTCCGCCGAGGGGTTGTCCGCGTCGAGCTGCGCCCACTGCGCCTGCGTCGTCTCGAAGACGGCGGCGTAGAGCCCGTCGCGGACGCGCTTGAGGACGAGCGCATCCGCCCGGTCGCGGTCGCACCAGCCCATCGGCGGCGCGGCGTCCAGCTCCTCGAACCGCCCCGTCTTCAGGTCATAGACGCGGTAGAGCCCCTTCATCCGCTCGACGCGGCGGACGTTCGGCGCCTCGCAGGTCTGCGCCGCGCGACGGGTGAACGCCTCCCACGAAAGGCCCGCGCGGCGGCCGGCCCACATCTTCTCGCCGAGCGTCTGGATCGCCGGGAAGAGCCGCGCGAACGTGCCGTCCAGGTCGACGGCCGCCTCGCCGCCGTCGTTCCAGAACGCGAGCTTGCCGCCCGCGAGCTGCGGGTTCGACGGGTCGACGTGGACCTCCTCGAATTCGCTCGGCTCCCAGATGCGGAACAGCCGCTCGCAGTTCAGGTAGTCGTAGTAGTAGCCCGCGTTCGGCACGAGGTAGACGAGGTTGTCGGGCACGCAGATGAGGCCGAAGCCCTCCTTCAGCGCCTGAAGCGGCTCGTGGTAGCCGTTATGCCAGATGTCGAGCGTGACGCCCGTCGCGTCGACCGGCGTGCGGCCCTGCGCGTGCGTGAGCGCGCCCCACGCGCGCGGCCGCTTGCCGAGGCGGCGCACGGTCTTCAGGAGCGCGTCCGTGTACGCGCGGAACGCCTCCGCCTCGCGCTTGTCGTACTCGTCCGTGCCGACAGACACGTTCGGCCCCGCGAAGACGGGGTCGTCTCCGCCACAGTACTCGGCGAAGAGCCGCGCCATGAACGGCACGACGTCGGGACTGTGCAGGTCGAGGTGCGTGTCGCCGTATGCCCGCGACGCGAAGTCGGGGCGGTAGCGCGTGAACGCGCGCGCATGGGCGGGCGAGTCGATCTCGGGCACGACGTCGACGCCCTTCGCCGCCGCGCGCTTCACGAACGCGCGGAAGTCGGCCTTGGAATAGCAGTCCTTCGACGCGAGGCCCGGATACGTCTCGCATTCGACGCGGAACGCCCAGTTCGTGCCGGGGCCGTTGTCGTTGAGGTGCAGGTGCAGCTCGTTGAACTTGTAGTGGGCGAGCACGTCCACGAGCGCGTCGAAGAAGTCCAGCGGATACCACTTGCGCGCGACGTCGAGCACCAGTCCGCGCACACGGTACTTGGGGCCGTCGACGACCGTGCCCGTCGGCAGTTGCCCGCCCGTCGCGGCGGCGAGCTGCGCGAGCGTCGTCCGCCCGTGCCTTGCGCCCGCCTCGGTCTTCGCGGCGATCGTCACGCCGTCCGCCGCGATCGCCAGCCGATAGTCTTCGGGGCCGGCGAGGTCCGCCGCGCCGAGGACGGTGCGCACGGCCGACGGGTCCGCGCACGTGCCGCCGGCGGGCGTCCATTCGCGCACGGAGGGAATGACGGGCAGGTCGGCCAGCGCCGCGCCCAGGGCGATTGTCGAGAGCATGCTCATCGGATGATCCTTGCGTCGCCGTAGGTGTGCGACTGGTGCATGATGCCGCCGCCCCAGGACGAGTACTCGTTCGGCGAGCCCCCGTGGCGCTGGAACTGGCGGAGAATGAGGAACTTGAGGTCGTTGCGGTCGCCGTTCGCCGCGGCGGACAGGGCCTCCGCCAAGGCCGCGACATCCGCAACCTCGACCTCGGCCGCCCAGCAGGGGACAAGCGCGTGGACGACCAAAAGAAGTGAAAAGAGGGGCTTCATTTTCATGATTTCGGAATCTCCTGACAGTCTGGGTTGAATTATGATGCGCAGTATACACAATTGCGCGGCGGATATCAATACGTTATTCGGCAAAATAACGTCACACTTTAAGCAAACCACCTGAAAAGGGGCGCATCCATGGCCGACTGACGGCCGTTTGCCGTGCCGTTCAGTCCTGCAGGCCGCGTTCGATCTGCCGACAGTTGAGAATCTTCTCGCGCAGGTCTTGCGGCAGGTAAAAGTAGTGGCAGGAACATTCGTAGCCGAGGCGGGAGTCGGCCTCGACGATCGGCAGCAGCTCCTTCGCGCGCATACGTTCGCGGCGGGCGACCGCCCTCATCTCCGCCCCGTCGCCGCGCTCCCGCGCGCGCACGAAGCGCGCCTGATCGGCGCACGAGGCCATGTGGCACGCGACCGTGCGGATGATGCCCAGCTCGCGACGGGCCAGCGCGTGCGCCGCGCCCCGCGTCGCCGCGACAACGCCCTCCCAAATCCGCACGCCCGCCGCAAAGCCGTCCGCCACCGCCTGACAGCGGCGGATGTACGTCTCGGCCGGGAAGATGCTGCGCCACCCGTCGAGGTCGTCGTAGGGAATGCCGACCATCGTCGCCCGATAGCCCGTCCGCACGGGATAGAGCGGATTCGCCGGCCCCCAGTGGTGCGGCGCGCAGTGGAGCGTCGCGTTATGGAACGGATACTGCGCGAACGCACGCGAGAGCGCCGTCCACGCCTGGCGCGCCAGCGGCGCGGCCTCCGTCCCGTACAGCTCTTCCGAGACACGGCGGAGGACGTCCGCCGGGCCCGCGTCGCCCTTCCGCACGCCGTCGAAGACACGAAGGTTCGGCGCGGGATAGCAGCCGCAGCTCCACGAGAGCATCACGCCGTCGACGCCGGCCCGCATCAGGTTCCAGGCATGTGCCGCCACATTGTCCATTACGGGGACATAAGGCACGACGGACATCTCCCACGAGCTCGAGACCTGGGCCTTTGCGACGCGGCCGAGTCCGTTCGCGGCGGCGAGCCGCCACTTCGCCTCCGCAGCCGCGCTCGGCCCGACCTGCGAGAGCGTGTACTCGTCGACGGCGCAGGCCGTGCCGTCGATGTCGAGCGGTTTGCCGCGCACGCTCATCGTCAGCAGCCCGACGTTCGCCTTCGGCAGGCGCGCCGCGACCTCACGGACAAGCCCCGTTTCGCCGTATGACTTGAAGATGTCCCAGCCCCAGTCCCAGACGAAGGCCTTTGCCGCCGGGTCCGCCCGGTGCATGCCGTCAATGAGCAGCTTCGCGTCGTCCGCCAGGATCTCCGGCACGGACAGCCGCTGGCAGGTCTTGCAGAACTGCTCCGGACGGCAGGCGCCCGTCGGGTCCTTCTCGTAGACGGACCTGTCGCCATGCGAGACGCAGGTTACGAGGTTCTCGCTCGCGTTGATGACGAAGACGCCGCCGAGGCCGGGCGCCGCGCGAAACACCTTCTCGACGGCGTCGCCCATCCACCGACGGACCTCAGGCGCCTGCGTGCACATCGCGTTCGTCAGGCCGCGCCATTCGAGCGTGCCGCGGCAGGCGCGGTAGGCGTCGCTCCTCTCAAAGAACGCGCAGGGCATCGGACGCGGCTCGTTCAGGTAGAGGAAGACGCGGATCCCGTACTTCGCCGCGCGCGCGACGAGCGTCCGCAGGTTGGCCTGGCGGCGCTCGCTCCCCACGCCGAACTCGACGAAGAACGGGTCCTTCGCAAGCGTCCGCAGGACGACATGCACCCAGACGGCGTTCACGCCCTGCGCGGCGTAGCGCGCCAGCAGCCCCTCCGGGAAGGAGCCGACCGCATCGTCCATGAGCGGGTCGGCGTAGTCCGCGAAGTAGCTGAACATGAGGCGCGTCGCGAACGGGGACTCGCCCCCGGACGGCGCGGGCGTCTGTTCGGACGGTTGCGGGGCGGCGGAAAGGTCGCGGACGAAGGAGAATCGCGGCTCGCATGGCGCCGCCGCATCGACGCCCTCTTCCCGGAGAATCTCCGCGAGGGCCCGGCGCGCAGCGCGGCTGCGGGCCACGGCGTCCGCGGCCCAGCGAAGCGGTTCGCAGAACGGCTTCAGGTTGCCGAGCTTCTGCAGGAGATAGTCGTCCTCCAGCAGGTAGTAATTGAGCTTCTCGCGTGACCAGCCGAGCAGTGTCAGGATCTGCCCGTAGGGCAGGAGATGCCAGTTCCGCCGCAGGATCGTGCCATACCCCTTTGACGCCCATTCGGGCTCGACTTTCGGGTCTGCGGGAAGGCCCATCTCGACGGCGACCGCCGTCAGCTCCTCGGGGCCTGTCCCCACCGTCTCGGCGAGGCGCGCCTTGTCGACGCAGAACCAGTTGCGCCAGACGAACGCGCTCAGGCGGTCGGGGAAGGTCGTCTCGCGGAGCGCGGGCCATGCGCGCGAGCCCTCGTGCGGCAGACGCGGCGAACCGTCGTCCGCCGCAGGCGCTGCCGCCGCCACGACAGCCGCCAGCATTGGCAAAAGGCATTTCATTCGCTTTCCCCGGTCCGGTCATTTCCGCTGAGGAGGCGCAATTCGGCGGAAGGCCAGGCGATCGATCATGACCTCGCCGGATGTCCGTTTCACGGAGACCCACGCCTCGTGCCAGTTCGGGTCCGTCTCAAGGCCATCGGCAAGGACATGGAAGTCCTTCAGGCGAAACGTTCCGAACCAGCTGCCCGGGAACCAGAAGATCGAGTCTCGTCCAATATGGCAGTCGCCAAGCCGGATCCAGCGGTAGCGTCCGTCGAGCGGAAGGACGTCAGACGCGACCGAAAAGCCAAAGCTCTCCTTTGACTTGGCGTCATAGACGCCGCAAGAGAGGTCACCCGGCGCGCAATCCTCCTTCACGGCCCGCCCACGCTCGGACGCAGCGTCGTCGACGAGGTGCCCATCCCGGCAGTGGTGCCAGTCGACGCAGACGAGATCGTCCGGCGGCACGTCCCGAAGCGCGGCGGGCAGGTCCTTGAACGAGAGCGTCAGCAGCTCGATCTCCTCGTCGACGTCCGCCTCGGCCTTGTCGCGGCGCGCCGCGTCCATGAAGGACGTCCGCGCGGACAGCTTGCCGTAGTGGCGGTAGTCCGCGATCGCCCGCCGGAGGTCCTTCTCGGCGGACGGGTCCCTGCGGTAAAGCTCGATCAGGTCGCGGCTGACGCCCGCGAGGATCCGGACGAGCCGGCCGCGGACGACCGCGTCGTCCTCCTTCGCGTAGGCCGCCTTCGCGCAGGCGCCCAGCCGCGTGAACGTCCGGACGTTCTTCCAGGGCAGCGTCCGCGTGTGCCAGTCCTCCGCCGTCGGCGCCGGATGCGCGAGGACCTCCCGGCGGAGGAACTGGACGCCCTCGAGCAGGTCGTCCGCGCCACGCCCGTAGCCCCGGCAGTAGATGCGGATCAGGCGGTCGAGGTCCTGCTCCGGATCGACGTAAAGCCGCGAGGCCAGGTAGTAGTTGAGGTCGTAGAACGGCTGATGCAGGAACTCCATCTCCAGGAAGAGGGACGGGATCCCGCCGGCGGCGAAAAGCCGCGCGTCGGACTGGATCGCGTCCGGCGCGATGTCGGGATTCCCGCCTCCCAGCATGTAGTCCCAGACCTGGATGTTGCTCGTCAGGTCCATCCACTCCCGAAGCTCCTCGGCCTGCTTCGGGTTGAAGGCATGGCCCGGCGTCTCAAGCGGCAGCGTGTGGTCCGAGTGGCTGTAGACGTCGCACCACCAGACGATCACGTTCGGCTCGGGGCGAATCGTCCCGGGCTTCGGCGCGCGTTCGGTCGAGACGTAGGCGAAGGTGCGGATCTGCACGTCCGGGTACTCCGCGCGGATCTCGCGCGCCAGGCGGTTGACGAACGCGAGCTGAAGCCCCGCGTCGCCGCCCTCCTTGTGCCCGCCCGGCACGCGATTGTACTTCGCGATCTCCTCGCGGCAGGCCGGGCAGAGGCAAAGCCAGTCGGAGTTGTCCATCTGCGTGAAGTCGTAGACGCAGGGATAGTTCGTCGGATTCGCCGCGCGGTCGGCCGCGACAAACCGGCGGAGCGACTCCAGGGCAAGGCGGTAGGCGTCCGGGTTCGTGAAGCACAGCTGGCTCTGGAAGTCCGGCGTCCCGTGCCGCTGCCCGTCCGGGCCCATCGAATAGCGTTCGGGATGCGCGGCGAAGTGCTCTTCCGGCGGCAGATAGGCGAACTGGCTGTGGCAGACGGTCTTCGTCTGCAGCGACAGGCGATACCGAGACTCGACCGAAGGAGGAACCGCCGAAAGCGTCAGCCGCGAATACCGCCTCCAGGCACGGCACGTCTCAGGCGAATACAGATGCGAATTGAACATGCCGTGATAGATCTCGCGCGCGTAGATCGCGGGGCGGACGGTGAAGTCGCCAACCGGCACGAGAACCTCGGCATCTGCGGTGTAGACGTCGTGGCCGTCGGCGAAGACGACGTGGTAGTCAAGGTAACGGTCGGCAAAGTCGACAAGCGCGCCCTCTGCGCCCCAAGCCGTCTTGCCGTAGAGAAAGGCCTTGCCGGGAACGGTCTTCACGCGTCCGTCTCCGTTTCGGAATCCCGAACCGTCCATGCCAACCGCGCGCGCCGCAGCCGTGTCGCCGAGGTAGATCAGCGCCTTCGCGCCTTTCGGCTCGCATCCCTCCACGCAAACGGGCGGCTCGCGGCCCGTCTTGTTCCTGACGATCTCGGCGAGATCCTGCGCCGCCTCCGCCAAGGCCGCCGCCTCCGAGCGCGACGGGGCTTCCGCCCGGACGATTACCGCGTCCATCAGCCGGAACGCCATCTCGTCCGCCTGCGCGCAGGCGGCAAGGGCCGCCAGGCACACGACCGCACACTTTGCATATGATTTGCCATTCATGACGTTTTCCCTCGACTTGACTATCGCACAATCAGAAGCGTTCCCGCCGACGGTGGCGGACAGAATTCAAAAGAGAGGCAATCCGGCACAAGGGTATAGGGATAGTCACTGCTGTCGGGCACGGCCGCGAAATCGCACGCCGCATTTGAGATGACGAGCGCATTCGCGCCCGGATTCAGCTCGCCCGGCGCTAAGTCCACTGTCAGGAGCTGATCGTTCGCAAGCCCCTTCTGATTCAGCCGCTCCACACCGTTCACCCACATCGAGACTGCCTTGACGTCCGAAGCGCCGCCGACAAGATTCAGGCGGATTTGCGAAGCACAAGACGAGGCGACTTCACTCGGCACGCGAAAGGCGATCCGCGTCGCGGGATAATAGCTGACCGACTTGTCCTCACGAAGCCCGTAAAGCTGGTTCATCAGATACGCAGACCCGCCACCGCCGCCAAGAACCTGATAGCCGACCGCCTTCGGATGTGCCAGCGTGGTGCAGGGGGCGAAGACATCCGCATCGCATTTCCCGTCCGGCAGACCCGCACGCCAGGAGCCTGCGAACTCGATGCTGTCGAACAGGACCGTTCCCATCTGCGCGTCTCGACGCACGATCCGCAACGTCATGTTCCCCGAATCGTCCGTCTGGACAGCCCTTTTCCTCAAGAATGCCGCGTAGCAATTCGTCCGGCACATGTTCAGGGTCGCCGCCAGCGAGTCGTTGCACCAGACCTCCACAGGGGCGGACGCGCCGACGTCTTTTGGCAGCGCATCGATCAGCAGGACTTTCGGCAGCCCAATCTCGCTCGCGGGCAGCGGAAACCGGATCGTCACCGACGGGTTCGCGGCGTCCAGCCCTTTCAGAAGGCGGTCGGGAGACATCCGCCTCGGCTCAAAGACCTCAGCCCGCGTTGCGCCGTCCGCCGCCGAGAACTCGTCCGCACAGGCATTCGCGCTCCCGATGCGGAAGCCACCGCCCGTTCCGGGTGAATCGGCCAACAGCAGATAGACCTCTTCTTGCGAAAGCGCCCGGTCATAGACCTGCAACTTGGCGATGTCGCCGCGAAACTGACCAAAGTCGCCGAACGCCAGCCACTTCGAAGAGTTGCCGTGGTTGCCGTGGATGCTGGCGGACGCCCCCAGGACCAGGCGGTTTTGCCAAGCCTCCGCAGTCTCCGGATAGACAATCTGACGAGCCGAAATCTCATAGTCGCATTGTTGAAACAGGGGCGAATCCCCAGATTGATCAGGGGCATACGCCGTCACGCGACTGCCCCCGTTTTCAAGGGCCTTCACGACAACGGCGACCGTCATCCACTGATTCGTTCGAAAAGAAATTTCACAGTTAAAATAGCGAAACGCATCACCTGCTACCGAAAACGCGAGGTAGCCGTTTTCGTTAGGCTTCGTCGGATCTATCGTGTAGACACCCAGCGCAAAGCCACCGCTGCTTCTTGCGTTTTCAGCAATCAGGCTCACATAAGACTTGACCGTCGGATGCGGCAGGTTCCCGCCCCACCGGAACTTGGCGAACAGCGTCATGTCACAACCCGTCTCAACAGGCCTCTTGCTGACAACGCAGTTCGGGAACGTGAAGGCGTTGGTCGTCGCCAGGTCTTCGCTGACAACCGTCTTCATCGACTGGGGGAATCTCAGGCACGAATAGGCATTGGTGACGTGAAACGGGTACATGCCAGACGAGACGGACAGATTCGTGACCGTCAGCGGTTCAGGCTCGCCATACGCCTCAAGCGTCTCCTGATCCGTACACGCAGACCGCCAAAGCCACTCGAAGGAGGTGTCCGAACTCCAGAGCATCCGATTCTTCAGGTCGGAAAGTTGCAGAAGAGCCCCAGCTGTCGGATTGAGCGCCATGAGATCGAAGACGCAGCCGTCCAGCATCAGGCGACCGTCATCGCTTGCGACGGCAAGGGCAGGCGAGTTCCACGCGATGGCAGAAAGCGCAACCGCCGCCAAGGCACATCTCCTATGAGTTTTCATGATCGGATCCTCCATATGTGAGAGCACAACACGATGATGATATGATAGCACAACGTGACGGGGGCGCTCAAGATACACCAAAGTGTACCGCCCCTGCGGATTGCAATCTGCGGCCGCTTATGCGATAATAGGCGCATGTACGCCGCTCTCTCCTTCAGCCTCATCCTCTCCGCCCTGCCGCTGTTCGCGGCGACTGTGCGGCCCATCGCCGACGTGCACCGCACGGCACGGCCGGGCGACCGCGTCGAGATCCAGGGAACGGTGACCGGAATCGGCGGCTACTTCGCGAACCTCCACGACGGCACGGCCGGCATCTCCGTCTACGACAAGGTGCGCTACGTCTTCTGCTCGACGGGCGACGTCCTGCGCATTTCCGGCACGGTCGGCCAGACGGGCGGCGGCCTCCTTCACGTGATGACAGGCACCTGCGCAAAAGTGGGGACAGACCCCGACGCGGCGCGCCCGGTCGCCCTCACCCCCGGCGAACTCGCCGACGCCAAGGGTCTCGCCTACCGCGCCGTTTCCATCAGGGGCGTCGTCGCCGACGCCTTCCGAGACGAAAACGATCCCTCCTGGGCCTTCCTCTTCTTTTCGCCGCTCGAAGACCACATCGCCGCGGCCATCCACGATCCGGCCCAGCATCTCCGACTCCAGACTTTCCTCGACGCAGAGGTCGAGGTCTACGGCAACTACGAACAGGGCACGTCCAGCGCACGCCCGCATCTCGGTCCCTACGTCCAGACGTTCTTCACCAACACCATCAAAGTCCTCAAGCCCGCGAACGCCGACCTCTCGTCCATCCCCGCGTTCGCCGAGCGCACGGCGTCCGGGCGGCGCACCGCCCTCGGCGACGGCCATCGCCGCCGCCTCTCCGGAACCGTCCTGGCGACCTATGGGGACGATGCGTTCTTCCTGAAGACGGATTCGGACCTCCGCGTGCGCGTCCACCTCGTCCCCGGCCTTCCGCTGCCCGCCCCCGGCATGCGCGCCACCGTCGCCGGATTTCCCTGTCCCAGCCTCTTCTTCACGGAGTTCGTCAACGCCCTCTGCCGCACGGAAGCCGCCGCCCCCGCCGATTCGGACGCGCCGGTCGACGTGACGCCGACAGAACTCCTTTTTGACGGGCAGAACCGACGCCGGCTCAAGTACCAGATGGACGGACGGCTGATCCGAATCCGGGGGACGGTCATCGCCGTCTCGACCCGCGACACGGGGCGTCGCGACCTCCTGCTCCTCTGCGACAGCGAGACCGTCAAGGCGGAGATACGGGATTTCCCGCTTCCCCAACTTGGCGCCCTCGTCGAGGTCACCGGCATCTGCCGTTTCGTGGGCCTTGCGAACGAAAGCCTCTCCGGCTCACGCAGGCTGAACGGCTTTTCCGTCCTGTCGCGCACGCCTGACGACATCCGCGTGCTCAAGGAGCCGCCCTGGTGGACGCCGACGCGCGCGTGGGCCGCCGCAGGGATCCTCCTCGCCCTCGCGCTTGCCGCGCTCGTCGGCAACCTGAGCCTCCGCAAGCTCGTCGCGCGGAAGGGACAGGCCCTGGCCAAGGAATCCCTGGCCCGGCTGAGGGCCGACTTGCGCACAGACGAACGCATGGCGCTGGCCGTCGAACTGCACGACACGCTCGCCCAGAACCTGACCGGCGTCTCCCTTCAGCTGGACGGCGTCGACGAGGCGCATCGCATGGGTTCGCCTCGGCTCGGATCCCTCATCGAAAAGGCTCGCCGCGCGCTGGGGGCCTGTTGCGTCGAACTGCGCAACTGCCTCTACGATCTCCGCAACGACGCCTTTGACAGCCACGACGTCTCCGAAGCCGTCCGAAAGGCCATTTGCCCGCATCTCGGCGCCGCGAAAGCCGACGTGGCGCTCGACCTGCCGCGCGCGCATCTCTCGGACTCGACGCTTCACGCCCTTCTCTGCATCGTCCGCGAGCTGACCGTCAACGCCGTCCGGCACGGCAGGGCCCGACACCTCGACATCTGCGGCACGTCGGCGGCAAACGCCCTCACGCTGACCGTCCGCGACGACGGCTGCGGATTCGACCCCGCGACGCGGAGCGGGCCGGATGACGGACATTTCGGACTTCAGGGCGTCCGCGAGCGTCTCGACCGAATCGGCGGCCTGCTGGACATCCGAAGTTCGCCCGGAAACGGCACCACCGTCACAATCACGATCAAGCCATGAAGAAACCCATACGCGTTCTGATTGCCGACGACCATGCCGTCGTGCGCGCCGGTATCGCGACCGTCGTCGGGCTGTCCGACGGCATCGAGATCGTCGGCGAGGCCGCCAACGGGCGCATCGCCGTGGAGCAGGCGGGGCGACTCCGCCCTGATGTCGTCGTCATGGATCTCCTGATGCCCGTCATGGATGGCGTCGCCGCCACGGCGGCAATTGCCTCAGAATGCCCAGGCGCCAAGATCCTGGTCCTGACGACCGATGCCGCCGCGCACGACATCGCCCGTGCGCTCGATGCCGGGGCGGTCGGCGTCATCATCAAGACGGCGCCGAACACGTCGCTCGTCTCGGCCATCCGCACCGTGGCCGCCGGCGCGCGCTGCATTCCGCCCGAAGTCGCGCACCTCCTGCGCGAACAGGCCGCCGAGCCCGTGCTGACGGATCGGCAGAAGAAGATCCTCGGCCTGATCGCAGACGGCGTTCCGAACAAGCTGCTCGCCGACCGATTCGGCATCTCTCTCGACGGCATCAAGGGCCATGTCCGAAGAATCTGCGCCAAGATCGGCGCCGCGAACCGCGCCGAAGCCGTCGCCATCGCCCTGCGCAAGAACCTGCTGAAGGACTGACGGCCGTTCAGCCGTCGAGATGGCGCAGGCGGAGCTGGCCGCACGCCGCGTCCGCGTCCTTGCCGCGCGACCGGCGGAGCATCGTCTGCACGTGGCTCTTCATGAGCACGTCGAGGAACATGAGCATCGTCCGGTCGTCCGGCGTCCTGAAGTCGGGCCGGTGCGCGACGGGCGAAAGCGGAATCAGGTTCACCTTCGCCATCGGCACGCGGCGCACCTGCCGCGCCAGCTCCTCCGCACAGGCGCGCGAGTCGTTGACGCCGGCGATGACCGTGTACTCGAAGGTGATGATGCGCTTCGTGGCGTTCGTGTAGTCGGCGCAGGCCTCCAGCAGCTCGTCGATCGGCCACTTGCGGTTGACGGGCATGAGCTGCGAACGGAGCGCGTCGTTCGGCGCGTGCAGCGAGACGGACAGCTCGAACTGGATACCCTCCGCCGCGAGCCGCCTGAAGCCCGGCACGACGCCGCACGTCGAGAGCGTGATGTGGCGCGCGCCGAGGTTCGGGCCCTTCCCGGCGTTGATGAGCTTCAGCGCGCGCAGCGTCTCGTCGTAGTTCGCGAACGGCTCGCCCATGCCCATGACGACAATGTTCGTGATCTCGCCGAACGTGCGGCCCGCGAGGTATTCGGCGACGATCTCGTCCGCCGTCAGCGAGCGCACGACGCCGCGCGACCCGCTCGCGCAGAACGCGCAGCCCATCGCACAGCCGACCTGCGTCGAGATGCACTGCGTGAAGCGGCCCGTCGCCGGGATGAGGACGGTCTCGACGGCCTGGCCGTCCGCAAACGCGATCAGCAGCTTCTTCGTGCCGTCCGCCGACTCGGACACGTCACGGATCTCATAGTGTGTCAGGGGGAACTCGGCCTTCAGCGTCTCGCGGAAGTCCTTCGGCAGCGTCGTCGCCGCGTCCCAGTCGGTGATGTAGTCGCGGTAGAGGGCCTGCAGGATCTGGTCGGCGCGGAACGGACGAAGCCCCCGTTCCTTCAGGATCGGCTTCCATTCGTCCGGCAGGATGCTCCAGGCCTTCGTCATGCCGCGTCAGAAGACCTTGACGTAGGTCTCTTCGCGCAGGCGCGCGATCCAGGCGAGATAGGCCGCCTTGGACTTCGCCTCCTTCACGTTGGCCTCGACCGCGTCGAACGCCTCCTCGAAGGAGAGCTTCTTGCCCTCACGCTCGTCCTCCTTGCGCAGGAGGAAGCTCCAGCCGTCAATCTCGATCCACTTGCTGATCGTGCCCTTCGGCATCGCGGCAATCTCGGCGCAGACCTCCGGCTTGAAGACGTCTTCCGGCTTCACGTCCGTGTACGTCTTGCCGCCAAGCTCCTCGAAGCTCTTCTCCTTGAGCGCGGACGAGATCTCGTCGCGGCGCACGCGCTCCTCCGGCTTCAGGAGAATGACCGAGACGGTCACGCGGTGGTCGGCCGTGTAACGTTCGGGATGCGACTCGAACTCCGCACGCATCTCGGCGGGCGACGCGGTGATGTTCTTGTTGATCACGTTCCACCGCATCGCGCCGACGATCATGTCCTCCTTCATTCGGGCGTACCACTCGGGATAGGAGATGCGCTGCTGGCCCAGCGTCTCGATCAGCTTGTTGCGGTCGCCGCCGAAGGCCTTCTGGATGATCTCGCGGATGCGGTTTTCGACGACCCACTCCTGCATCGTCATCTTCGACTCGCGCGCGGCCTTGAGCATGAGCTTGCGGTCGATCATGTCGTTCAGGACCTCCGCATAGCGCGACGAGTCGCGGAGGCCGAGGCGCGCCATCTCGTTCGCGACCTCGCTGCGGAGGATCGTCTCGGCGCCGACCTTCGCGGCGACGCCGTCCACCTCGACGGCCTGCACGGCCGTCGGGAGGAGGAGCGCCAGTGCCGCGAAGGCGAGAACGTTGAGTTTCGTTTCTTTCATGGTCTTCTGGACAGTGGACAGCAGACAGGCGACAACGGCAGTTCTGGCCCTCACATCATCGCCGCAATCGCCGCGCCCACCATCGGCGCGTCGTCCACGCGCGGCGGAATCGCGTAGTGGATGTTGCGGCGCTTGACGAGCATCTCGTCCAGCTCCCGACGCACCGTCGCGTCGAACGGAATCGCGCGCGTCTTGTAGTACGTCGAGCCGTCCACGCTGATCGCGATCGGGGCAGTGGGCTCGACGCCCTCGCCCGTCTTGATGCAGAACGCCGCGAGGTGAATCGCCGTCAGGACGGCCGCGCGCTCGAACACGGGGAGGCCGAGGCGGCGCGCCATCTTCGCGTCGTCGGCGTCCGCAAAAATCGCCTCCAGCAGGTTGACGCGGTCGTCGCGGTGGTAGGCCGCGCAGAAGTTGTCGAAGTCCATCGTCTCCAGCGAGCCGAGGCCGCGCAGGGCCGCCGTCGCCTTCGCCGAGAAGAGGCCGGCCTTCGCCGCCGCCTTGTAGACCTCGAGGCCGACGCCGCCGAGGTAGCCGCCCGCGATCATCTTCTCGAACGGGTTGTGGCCCGTGTCGCCCTGCTTCGCGTCCATCGCCGCGTCGAAGCGCGACTGCGGATACTTGTCGAAGCTGCCCGACTCGGCGTTGATGATCATCGAGCCTTCCGGGTCGAGGTCGGCGACCTTCGTGATGTTCACGTTCTTCTCGACGTAGGCCGCGTTCGTGCCCGTGCCGAGGATGAAGCCGATGTAGGAGGAGTAGGTCTTGTCGCCCTCCGTCGCCTTCGCCGCGAGCAGCGTCGCGACCGTGTCGTTCACGATGGCGATCTCGCCGCCGCCCATGCGCCGCAGCAGTTCCTTGCCGACGTACTGGCCGACGATCGACGGGGCCTGGATGCCCTTCGTCCAGCAGTTGAGGCGCGCGTCGAGCTCCGGCGTGACGTCCGCATTGTACGAGAAGCACCAGCCGAACTTCTTCACCGTCGCCTTCGGCGCGACGCGGCGCAGCTCGTTCGCGAACGCCGCGTAGAACTCGTCGCCCGTCACCAGCGACTTCGCGCCCGGCATCGACTGGTTCTCGCGGTCCTCGATCTTCGGCGGAATCGACACGACCGCCGAGCGGAAGTTCGTGCCGCCCGCGTCGAGGACGGCCGCCTTCGCCCCCTGCGGAATCTTGCCGTGCACGCCCACGTAGGCCGGGATCATGCGCAGGGACGACGGCGCGCCCCGCAGGCCCTTCTCCATCTCGGAGAGAAACGTCGAAATCATCGCCTGCCGGTCGATCCGCTCCGCCGTCTCGAACCCGTTCGCCGCCAGAAACTCCTCAGGTGTCATCATTGTCGTGTCCTTTTGTTTTGTGTGCTTTGGATGAATTATATCAAATTCTCCGAAACGCCGCCGCGCCCGCGTCAGAACGCGACGAAGAACGCGGCGGAATGCGTGTCGGGCTTGACGAGCGTCAGACGACCGTCCGCGAACGAGACCGCGTGCGGCGTCAGGTCATGGGTGTAGTCCAGCAGCGTGCAGGACGGCCGCGCATCCGCCGGCACGCCCCTGACGTCAAGGGAGATCGTCCGCGACGGGCCCGCGTAGTCGACCACGAGCAGACCCTTGCGTCCGGCGGCGTTGCGGACGGCGAAGGTCGTCACGCTGCCCTCGGACGCGCTTTCGCAGATCGTCGCGTAGTCGCGAACGAGGTCGCCGAAGAGCTTGAGCGCATAGAAGACCTTGTACTTCTTCTGGTGCTCGTCCTTGAAGCCCCAGCTGCCCGTGTGGCGGCAGCCGTAGTAGTAGGCCTGGTCGACCTTCGAGCGCTGAAGGTTCGCCAGCGCCGCGAGGGTGTAGCACGCGCTCTTGATGCCGTTGTGGCTGTTCGGCCCGTTCCAGATCCGGGCCTTCACGGCCGGGTCGGAGCACCGCTGCATGTCCGCCCAGCTGTAGTCCGAAGAACCGAAGTAGTGCCACTCGTTGATGTGCAGCTCGCAGTCCGCGAAGCCGAAGGAGTCGCAGAGCGCACGGGCCTGCTCGGCCTCGCGGCTGTACTGCAGGGGGTCTTCCGCATAGCCGTGCCAGGAGATGAAGTCCGGCGCGACGCCCGCCGCCCGGCAGGCCGCGAGAAGCGGACGGAACCAGTTCTCCCGGTAGGTCTGGAGCGCCGGGCCGCCGACCTTGATCGAGTCGCCGAACTCGCCTTTCAGGCGCTTGAGGACGGTCACGAAGAATTCCGTGAACTTCGCCTGAAGCTCGGCCGCCTTCCGCTCCGTCTCCTCCGGGGACAGGCCCTCCGTCCCCTCCTTCGGCGCCCACATGCTCGTGTAGCCCTCCGGCTCGTTCCAGATCTCCCAGTACCTGAGGCCCCAGTTGAAGCCGTTCGCCCAGCCCCGGTTGTAGTGGCGCACCGTCGCGGCGAAGATCTCGGCGACCTTGTCGAAGTCGTCCGGCACGAGCGAGTTGAAGTGGACGCGGTCGCCCGAATGCTCGATGGACGTGCCGAGGCGGTAGAACACCTCCAGTCCGGCCTCCTCGCGCGTCCGCTTCAGCAGGTAGTCCGTCGGCCCGAACCAGTAGTTCGCCGGATCCTTCGCGTCGAGGTGCATGAGCGGGAAGATGTGGAAGTAGTCGCACACGCGCTGGTTCGCGTTGATGAGCGCCCAGTCATGCGTGCGCGCGTACTTGAAGCCCATCGCCTTCACGTCCGCGAGGTCCTGGGCCGTCTGCGAGCAGATGGTCGGCCCGAAGCCCGACGAGTGGAGGGCCGGACGAATCGTCCCCCTCTCGACGTCGAAATCGACCGTCAGGCCGGCCTTCGCCGAACCGAACGCACAAGCCGCCGCCGCAATCACGCCCCACGCGCGCGCCACCCACAACCCTGTTCCCAGTTTCATGCTCGTCTTCATATTCTCCTTCGGATTGATTCGTTTCATACTCATCTTCTTGTTCGTGTTGTTTTGTCTTGCTTCAGTCAGGGAAAGACTTCTTCGAGACGCACGAGGTCGCGGCCCCGGAATTGGCATCCGTTGCCTCACGTATGAATTCTGAGATTCCATTCCGCACAGACTCGTTCGGAATTCGGAAATAAACATCGCCACGCCCAATGCGGGACTGCGTGACGAAGCCATAGTAATAATACAGCGATTTGAAGTTCTTCGCCTCAAAGATGTCCTCCATCGGGAAACAGTCGACCAATGGGAACGTGACCTCTTCGCCCTTGACGAGCTGTTCCATCAACGGGAGGACGCCGGAGACCGTCTCGGCGTGGTGCTGCGCGGCGAGGATCATGTTCAGCTTGCCCCAGTCGCTCGCCCGTCATGAAGATGCGGTCGCACGTCGCCTTGAACTGCTTGAACCAGCCCCGGTAGAAGCCCGTGCCGTGCGTAATCTCCTTGTAGGGCACCTTCCCCGCCGTCGAGACGATCTCGTTCGTGAAGTTGTCGTACTCGTCCACGATCACGTAGACGCCGTAGCCGAGGCGTTTCGCCGCCGAGACAATCGCGTCATACTTCGCGTCTGCGCCCACCTTCTCCAGCATGTCCTTCCCGTCGGGGTCTTTCGCCAGCACCTCCGCATGCGCACGAATGAACGATTCGAGTGTAAGATCAAGGTAGCGGGCGAACTTCTCGCTCCAGCTGTTTCCCTCGCACCGACCGACGAAGGAGAAGTCGAAAGAGAGGACGAAGTACCGGCTCGCGTTCGCCGTCGGGCTCTTGCCGATGTCGAGCCCGCCGAAGAGGCGGTCGAAGTTCTCCTTCTCCGCGACGTCGTAGTAGCACCTGAGCGTCTCGCAGAGGAGCGACTTCCCGAACCGGCGCGGCCGCACGAAGAAGAGGAAGTCCGCGCGCGCCTCCATCTTGCGGATGAACGAGGTCTTGTCGACGTAGTAGCGGTTCTCCAGGCGAATGCGCTTGAAGTCCTTGACGCCATAGGGTATCTGCTCGGATCTCATGACGGGTAGTATAGCATATCCGCGGACTCTACGTCCCGCGCGGGCGGACGCGGCGCGTCGCGACGGCCGTGAGCGGATCCTCCGGCCAGTAGTGCCGGGGGTAGCGTCCGCGCATGTCCTTGCGGACGAGCTGGTAGGCCCCTTTCCAGAAGCCCGCCAAATCCTTCGTGACCTGCACAGGCCGGTGCGCGGGCGAGAGGAGCGTCATCACGACCGGCACCCGGCCGCCCGCGACCTTCGGCGTCTCCATGAGCCCGAAGCACTCCTGCAAGCGCACCTCGACCGTCGGCTCGTCACCCTCGTAGCGAATCAGCATGTGCGACCCCGACGGCACCTCCATGCGCGTCGGCGCAAGGCGGTCGAGCTCGCGGCGGTCGTGTCCCGCCTCGGCCAAGAGGCAGTCGAACACCTTGAAGAGGTCGAGCCGTTCGAGATCACGCCACTTCGTCATCCCCGTCAGGAACGGCGTCAGCGCCGCGAGCAGCCGCGCGTCCGTCGGCTCCGGCCACGCGGCATCCGGCAGCGTCCGCGCGAGAAACGCGAGGCGCGCGCGCAGCTGCACGGCGTCCTTCGTCCAGCACGGCAGGTTCTCGACGCCCTTCTGCCGGATGCCCTCGCGCAACGCCTCGGCGACCTGCGCCTCGCTCGCGCGCCGCTGCGCCTCCGTCGGCGCCCGCTCGCGCAGCGTCATCGCGCCCAGCCGCCGCCGCACGACGCACTTGACGCGCTCGTTCGGACGGTCCCAGGCGCAGTACGGCACGTCGACGATCTGCTCCGCGAAGAGGTCTTCGATCTCAGCCTCGGTGATCGGACAGGCCCGGAAGACCTTCGCGTCGCCCGTGCGGCCGTCGAGTTCACAGCAGACGAGAAACGGCTCGTGCGCAAGCGGATCGTCGTCCGGCAAAAACGCGCCGCGCCCGGACGCCATCTGGAACGTGCCGTTGCCCCGGTTCCGGGCGATGCGGTCGGGATACGCCCGCGCCAGCAGCGCGCCCTCGGACGGCTTCGCCCCGCCGGACACCCCGCCGACGCGCAGCGCCGCCTCGAACCGCTTGGCGAGCTGCGTGACGCGCGGCGTGACCGGCACATAGCGGATGTCCGTCTCGCGGCTCTTCGCGCCCTCCTCCAGGACGGCCGCGAGCCGACACGCCGTGCGGGCCGCGTCCGTTCCCCGCGCGTACGTCCGCAGCATGTTCGCGAGACGCGGATGCAGCGGCAGGCGCGCCATCGCCCGCCCCCGCTCCGTCAGCTGCCCGCGCGCGTCGAGCGCGCCCAGCATCTTCAGCAGGCCGACGGCCTGATCCCACGCGCTCGCGGGCGGCGGCGTCAGCCACGGCAGGCCGTCGCGCCGCAGCGCGCCCCACGCGGCGGACGTCAGGACGAGCGGACAAAGGTCGGCGTCGAGAATCTCCGGCATCATCTTCTGCGGACGCGACGCCTCGCCGGCTTCCGTCCAGAGGCGGTAGCAGACGCCCGCCTGCACACGCCCGGCGCGGCCGCGCCGCTGTTCGGCGCGATCCCGCGTGAGCGGCAGCGTGACGAGGCCCGTCATGCCCGTGCCCGGCGAAAAGCGCGGCACGCGCATGAGCCCCGAGTCGATGACCGTCGTGACGCCCTCGATCGTGAGCGACGTCTCCGCGATGGACGTCGCGAGAATGACCTTGCGCCGCGCGCTCGGCGCGAAGACGCGATCCTGATCCTCCTTCGGCAGGTTGCCGTAGAGCGGCAGCATCTCGACCCCACCCGATTCACCCGCTCGCCCGTCCGCCCATTTGGCCATTCGCCCATTCGCCCATTCGATCATTCGATTATTCGCCAATTCGATTATTCTCTTTATCTCGCCCTCGCCCGGCAGGAAGCAGAGGATGTCGCCCGTCGTCTCGGCGAGCGCCTTGCCGATCGCCGCCACCATCGACAGGTCGCCGAGGTAGCGCGTCTCGACCGGGAACATCCGCCCAGACGCCGCGACACGCACGGGCGACGGCGCGCTTTTGTCGGAGGGGTCGGCAAGCCCGGCAAGAACCTCGTCCGCATCGAGCGTCGCGGACATGACGAGCAGCCGCAAGTCGGGACGCAGCCCCCGCTTCACGTCGAGCGCCAGCGCGAACGCGAGATCGCAGGCGAGCGAGCGTTCATGGAACTCGTCGAAGATAACGAGCCCGACGTCCGCGAGTTCGGGGTCGGCGAGGATCCGCTGTGCGAGCAGGCCCTCCGTCACGACTTCGAGGCGCGTCCGCGCCGACACCTGCCGTTCGAGACGCACCTGGTAGCCGACCGTCTCGCCGACGCGCTCGCCGCGACAACGCGCGATGTACGTCGCGCAGTTCCGCGCGGCGAGGCGACGCGGCTCCAGCATGACGATTTTCTTGTCGGCGAGCCACGGCTCGTCCAGCAGCGCGGGCGGCACGCACGTCGTCTTGCCGCTGCCGGGCGGCGCCGTCAGCACGACGTCGCGGTTCGCCCGCAACGCCGCCGCGATCTCGCCCAGTTTCTCCTCGACCGGGAACATCGCGTGCCGCCTACTGCCCGTCGCGCACCGTGCGGGCGAACGCGAAGCAGAGCGGACGCCAACAGGGGATCGGCGCGCCGACCGGCGCGAGCGTACAGGCGTTGCGGTCGAAGCGGTAGACCTGGATCTCGTCGGACATCTTGTGACCGACAACCATGAAACGCTCGCCCGGCATCAGCGCGAAGTCGCGCGGGAACCGGCCCGTCAGCTTCGCGACGTTGCGCCGCGTCAGACGCCCCGTCGCGGCATCGACCGCATAGAACGCGATTGAGTCGTGTCCGCGGTTCGACGCCATGAGGATCTGCCCGTCAGCCGTCAGCTTGATCGCCGCCGCCTTCGTCGCGAGCGTCTGCCCGTCCGCCTCCCAGCGGCTGAAGTCCGCCGGCAGCATCGACCACTGGCCGACCTTCACGAAGGTACGTCCGTCGAACGCATACGACGCGACGCTCGATCCAAGCTCATGCAGGACGAAGAGGAAGCGCCCGTCCTTTGACCAGACGGCATGGCGCGGCCCGTCGCCGCGATTGCACTTGATCTCCAGCGACGGATCGACCGCCAGCGTCACGGGGTCGAAGAAGCGGATGCGGTCACAGCCGAGATCGATGGCGCCGAGGCGCGAGGCGTCCGGCGTCAGGAAGGTGAAATGCGCGTAGGCCTTCTTCTGGCGCAGGGCGTTAGGCCCGACGTCGTCATCCGGGAAGACATAGCTTTTCAGGTCCGAGCCGTCCGCCTTGAGCGAGACGACCGTCGCCGAGAGATAAGCGGCGGCGAAGACGCGCGAGCCGTCCGGCGACAGCGACACGTGACACGGCGTCTCGCACGGGAGTTCCGCGAGGCGTTCCAGTTCGCCCAGCCGCCCGTCCGCATCGACCGGGAAGCGCACGAGCGTGCCGACCGTCTGCGCCGCGCGCTTCTCGCCAAGGGCGGTGTAGAGCCAGCGCCCGTCCGGGCTCTGCTGGAAGTAGGTCGTGCCCTGGACGCCCTTGACGGACTGGACGACCTTCGCCGCCCCCGTTTCGGGGTCGCAGGCGAGGACATGAAGCGCCTGCAAGTCGGGCGAACCCGTGTTGCAGCCGACATAGCAATTGACGATTGTAGCCATAAGCACTGACGTATTCATCTTTGCACCAACGTAAACCGGACTATCCCCGCGCCTTGTGCGCGCTCGGCGGCGTCTCGCCGTGCGGAATCGGCTTCCAGCGGCGCGTCGGCCGCACGAGCGTGTAGAGGACGGACGCCGAGAGGACGAGCGAGAACACGGGGAACGTCAGGATCGACGCGACGCGCGGCCGCCGCTTCTGGGGCGAGAGCGCGACCGCCGCCCACGCGGTGAACCACCCCATCACGAAGACGAAGAGGAAGACCCCGAAGAAGAAGTGAACCGCCGCCGAGTCGGCCGCGCCGCACGCGAGCCGCACGAAGAGCGCGAGGAAGTTGAAGAGAAGGATGAACGCGACGGACATCCCCGTCAGGATCGCGAAGAAGCTGTCGAAGAGCCGCAGCGACGGATGCGCGCGCAGCGCCCGGAGCCACGTCGGGAAATACAGGCGCACGACCTGCCAGCCGCCCGTCGCCCAGCGGCGCAGCTGCCGCCACATGTACGTCACGGTCACGGGTTGCTCATCCGCGTAGTCCGCCTCCGGCACATAGGCGACACGCCCGCCGCGCAAGTTCGTCTGGACGGTGAACTCGACGTCCTCCACGAGCGTCCGCGTCCGCCAGCCCTCCGGCCCCAGCGCGGAGAGCAGGAACGCGAAGCCCGTGCCCGTCAGCTTGCCCGACAGGCCGAGGTTCGTGCGCACACGGTTCGAGAGCTCGTTCATCATGTCCCAGTAGACCGTGTACCAGCCGGAAATCACGTTCGCGCGCGCGTTGGACGAGCGGCGGCGCCCGGTCACGACCGTCTCGCCGTCCTGCAGCGCATCGTTCACCGCGTCGAACCAGCCGTCGGAGCAGATGTTGTCCGCATCGAAGACGGCGACCGCGTCGCACGTGCGCTCGGCCCGCAGCTTCCGCAGGCCCCACGCGAGCACGTCGCCCTTGCCGTGGCTCGGCTCGGTCTTCTCCCAGACGGTCGCGCCCGCCGCGCGCGCCACCTCCGCCGTGCGGTCGGTGCAGTTGTCCGCGAGGACAATCACCTCGCGGCAGTCCGCCGGATACTTCGAGAGCAGCACGCTCTTCACCGGCAGGCGGATGACAGGCTCCTCGTTGCGCGCGCAGACAAGCACGACGAACTTCAGCTTGCGCGCGGCCTTCGGATGCGGCTTCGCCGGCTTGATGAGCCCGACGAGGACGAGGAACGTCGACCAGAGGAAGACGAAGCTCAGGCCGAGACAGAGGAAATCGCAGATCAGCGAGAACGTCGCATTAGTCATCGCGCCACCTCCGGTGCAGCCAGAGATACTGTTCGGGATACTGGCGAATTGCCGCCTCCAGCCGGTCGTTCAGCAGCTGCGTCGCGGCATTTCGGTCGTCTGTCTTCGAGAGGACGATCGGGTCGCCGGACGCGACGAGGCGGTAGCGGTAGGGCGCGACACGCACGAAGGAGCCGACGATGATCGGACAGCCCGTCCGCATCGCGAGCCGCGCCGCCGTCGTGTATGTCCGCGCCGGACGCCCGAAGAACGTGAGCGGCGCGCCCCGTCCCGCGTGCTGATCCATCAGGATCGTCATCGCCGCGCCGTCGCGCTGCCACTGCTCCAGCACCGCCGGCGTGAAGCCGTGGTTCTTGTCCACAATCGTGACGGGCCCGCGAAAATGGTGCTTCTTCATCCACTTCGCGACGAGGCGGTTGTTCTGGACGCGCGCAATGGCGATCATCGGCCGCGCGAACGAGAGGACGTTCGTCGCCGCCTCCCAGACGCCGTGGTGGGACGAGACGAGCAGGATCGGCTGGCCGGGCGAGTCCAGCAGCAGCTTCACGTTCGCGTCGGACACGCACGACGTGTCGAGGTGTTCGCGGTAGTTCGACTGCGTGACGACCGACGGCACGAACAGCGCCTCGCCAATGTGCCCGGCGAGGTGGCAGAGGGAGCGCTTCGCGATCCGCCGCGCCTCCTTCGGGTCGTCCGTGATCTTCGCGCGCAGGATGTTGTCGACGGCAATCCGCCGGCGGCGTCCGAGGAACGGCCAGACGACGGCCGCCAACGCGCCGCCGATGTCATAGGCATGGCGTTGGAGGAAGGTCATTCGAAGCGGATGGTCGCGGCGCGGCCGTGCCCGTCCAGCCCCTCGACGGCGGCGAACGCCTCGATGGTGGCCTTCGTCTGGGCGAGGTCGGCCTGCGTGAAGGCGACGAAGCTGTGGCGGCGGCGGAAGTCGTCCGGCATCAGCCCGTTGAACATGTTCGCCGCGCCGCCCGTCGGCAGCACGTGCGACGGCCCCGCGACGAAGTCGCCCGCCGATTCGGGCGTCCACGCGCCCGCGAACACGGCACCGGCGGCGCGCACGCCCTTCATGACCTTCAGCGCGTCCTTCGTCATGATCTCGAAATGCTCCGGCGCAAAGGCGTTCACGACGTCCAGCCCCTCGGCGACGCTCTTCGCGACGACGATGAGGATGCCGTCCCGGTCGATGACGCGCGCGACGAGCGCGCGACGCGAGAGCGTCTTCGCCTGCGCGAGGACTTCCGCGCGGATCTCCTCGGCGAACGCGGCGGACGTGCAGACGCACAGCGACTTCTCGTACCCGGAGCCGTGTTCGGCCTGCGAGAGGAGGTCGGCCGCGATCCACCGCTTGTCGACCGAGCCGTCGGTGAGGACGGCGATTTCGCTCGGCCCCGCGACCTGGTCAATCGCGACGTAGCCGTAAACCTGCCGCTTCGCCGCCGTGACGAAGGCGTTGCCCGGCCCGGCGATCTTCTGCACCTTGCGGCACGTCTTCGTGCCGAACGCCATGAGGCCAATCGCCTGGATGCCGCCGACGCGGTAGACTTCGGTCGCGCCCGCGAGCTTGAGCGCGAAGAGGAGAACGGGGTTCACGTGGCCGTCCTTCCCCGCCGGCGTGCAGGCGACGATCTCCTTCACGCCGGCCGCCTTCGCGAGCGTGACCGTCATGACCGCCGTCGAGGCGAGCGGCGCCGTGCCGCCCGGCACGTAGACGCCCACGCGATCCATCGGCGAGAAGAACTCGCCGGCCGAACCGCCCTTCGGCGTCTTCATCGACCACGGCTCGCGGAGGGACGCCTTCGAGAACGCGAGGACGCGCCGATGCGCGTCCTTCACGGCCCGCACGAGCTTCGCGTCAATCCCCTTCTCGGAGACCTTCGCGAGATCGACGCGCAAGTCCTTCGCCGTGCGCGCCTTGAAGCCCTCGAACTTCGCGACGAGATCCAAGACGGCGCGGTCGCCGCGCGCACGGATGTCGGCGAGCGCGGCGGCGGCGGCCTTCTCGGCCTCTTCGGGGAACGCCGGACGCGCGTTGAACGCCGCAATCCGCCGGTCGCCCGCCTTGACGATCCGAATCATTTGTGGCCCCCGTCGCCCATCATGCACTTGACGGAGCACTCGACCGCCGGAAGTCCCTTCGCGTCCGCCTCGCCGTTCAGGTAGCCCTTGAACTTGAAGATGCCGAGCGGCTTCTTCGCGCGCACGGTCTCGACGACCGTCACGAGCCGGTCGCCCGGACGGAACGGATGGCGAAAGCGCGCGTCGGTGACCGCCGCGAGGAGGAACGTCGCGTCCGCGCCGAGGACGCCGCGCGCGACGACCACTGCGCCCGCGACCTGCGCCATCGCCTCGATGAGCACAACGCCGGGCACGACGGGATAGGTCGGGAAGTGGCCCTTGAAGAAGTCGTTCTTCTCGTGCGTGAACGTGTATTCGCCGATGCCGCCCGTCTCGTCCGCCGACAGCAGGCGGTCAACGAAGAGGAACGGCGGACGGTGCGGCAGCAGCGACTCGCCGCTCCGATTGTAGACTTCTTTGAACTGCGGAAGCTCCATGATCGTTATCCCAAGGCAAACAGATTCGCCAATTCACCAATTCGATTATTCGCCAATTCGATTATTCGATTATTCGGTTATTCGATTATTTCCTCACGCCTTCTTCAGGACCAGGACGCCGTTGTGCCCGCCGAAGCCGAGCGACGTCGAGAGCGCGACGCGGATGTCGCGCGCGACGCCCTTGTTCGGCGTGTAGTTGAGGTCGAGCGGCGTCTCGCCCTTCGCCGTGTCGACGTCGAGGTCGGGCTCGTCGTAGTTGATCGTCGGCGGCACGAAGCCCTCCTGAATCGCGAGCGCCGTGATCGCCGCCTCCAGCGCGCCCGTCGCGCCGAGGAGGTGGCCGTGCATCGACTTCGTCGAGGACACGTTGATCTTCTTCGCGCCCTCCTCGCCGAAGATCGTCTTGAACGCCTTCGTCTCCATCTGGTCGTTGAGGTGCGTCGAGGTGCCGTGCGCGTTGATGTAGTCGACCGTCGTCTTGTCGGTCACGCCCGCGTCCTTCAGCGCAATCTCGATCGCCCTGATCGCGCCGGCCCCGGACGGATCCGGCGCCGTGATGTGGTAGGCGTCGCACGTCGCGCCGTAGCCCGCGAGCTCGGCGTAGGCCTTTGCGCCGCGCGCCCGCGCGTGCTCCTCGCTTTCGAGAACCAGCACCGCCGCGCCCTCGCCCATGACGAAGCCGTCGCGGCCCTTGGTGAACGGACGGCAGCTCGTCTCCGGCGTGTCGTTGTAGTGCGTCGAGAGGGCCTTCATCTTCATGAAGCCGCCGATCGCGAACTCGATGATCGCCGCCTCGGTGCCGCCGGCGACGACGACGTCCGCCCGCCCCGCGCGGATCATGTCAAGCGCGAGCCCCAAGGCGTCCGTCGACGACGCGCACGCCGTGACGACGACCTGCGCCGGGCCCTTTGCGCCGAGCGCGATCGCGATGTTGCCCGCCGCCTCGTTCGAGATCAGCTCAGGAATCGCGAGCGGCGAAACGCGGTCCGGCCCACGGTCGAAGAGAACCTTGTAGCTATCACCCGTCACGTCCAGCCCGCCGATGCCGTTGCCGATCAGGACGCCCACGCGATCCATGTCGGGCTTCGCCTCGGCGGTGTAGCCGGCGTCCTTCCACGCCTCGACCGCCGCCGCGACCGCATACTGCGAGAAGAGCGCCATGTGACGCGCCTCGCGCTTGTCGATGAGGCCCGAGTCGATGGCGTAGGCCTGGAAGTCCTTCACCTCGGCCGCGACCTGCGAGGTGCAGCGGGAGGGATCGAACTTCGTGATCCGGCCGATGCCGGGCTTGCCGGCCTTGATGCTGGCCCAGGCGGCCTCCTTGCCGTTGCCGCTCGCGCAGAGCATGCCAATGCCGGTGATCATCACTTTCTTCATGGTTTGGATTCCTTTCGTGTGTGAAATGTCAGGGTCTGTCAGAGATGGGGCCAGGTCAGGTAAGTCCCGGCGTAGGTGAGGCCCGCGCCGAAGCCGACGAGGACGATGTTCATGCCGTCCTTGAGTTCGCCCGTGCGGACGGCCTGGTCAAGCGAAATCGGGATGGACGCGGCGGACGTGTTCGCCGTCTCCGCGAGGTTGAGCCAGAACTTCTCCAGCGGCAGCTTCATGCGGCGCGCGCACGCCTCGATGATGCGGCCGTTCGCCTGGTGCGCGAAGACGCGGTCCAGCGCGGACGTCTCGACGCCCTTGCGCGCGCAGAGCTCCTGCGTCACGCGCGACATCGTCTTCACGGCGAACGCGAAGACCTCGTGGCCCATGAGCGAGAGCGTGGAGCGCGGCGCGTGCGGCGCGGCGGTCGGGAGGCCCGTCACCGGGTCGAACGGCAGCGACGTCATCGTGCCGCCCGTGCGCTGGATGAAGTGGCGGCCCGAGCCGTCCGCCCCCAGAATCGTCGTCGCGGACGATTCGCCCGCCGTCCTGTCGCTTTCGAGCACGACCGCGCCCGCGCCGTCGCCGAAGAGGATGCACGAGCTGCGATCCGTCCAGTCCACGATGCGCGTCAGGCACTCCGAGCCGATGACGAGGGCCTTCTGCCCTGGATTGCAGACGAGCCACCCGCGCGCCTGCTCCAGCGCGTAGACGAAGCCCGCGCACGCCGCCAGCAGGTCGTAGGCGCCCGCGTTCACGCAGCCGAGAAGGCCCTGCACGATGCAGGCCGTCGACGGAAAGGTGTTGTAGTCGGGCGTCGAGGTCGCGAGCACGATGAGGCCGACGTCCTCCGGCGCCACGTTCGCCGTCGCCAGCGCCGCGCGCGCGGCCTTCGTCGCCATCGAGGACGTCGTCTCGCCCTCGCCGGCGATGTGCCGCGCGTGGATGCCCGTGTGCGAGAAGATCCACTCGTCGGACGTGTCGAGCGCCGCCGCGATGTCTGCGTTGGTCACCACCTTCGGCGGCAGGTAGCTCCCCGTTCCAAGAATTCTGATTCCCATGACGGGGTATTATAGCAAAAATCGGCGGCGCAGGGGCAATCCCGCTCTCACCCCGTTTTTTAGCGCCATTTTCAACAGCTTATCTCGGTTTCTCTTCCAACCCCAGCCGGCGCTGGCCAAAAAAGGCATTTTCGGCGTCCGGCGATTGTCAAGAGAGTCGGGGCAGGGGCGATGCGTTAGCCGAAGAAGCTTTCGCAGAACTCCCTTTCGGTGCAGTCGGCCTCGGCAAGGGCCGAGAACTCGTTGCCGCGCTGATTGCCCCAGCTGTAAAAGCAGACGAGCCTGCCGCCGTGCTCACACATGTCAAGGTCTGAGGCGTTCACGTCCTTCGCCCCTGCAATATAGGCCTTTTCCGCGTTCGAGAACGCCGCGCGCGGATGAATCATCTTGTCCCACGGATCGTAGCCCAGCACGACGTGAGGGCTCCGCTCCCACGCGAAGAGATCGCGCGAGCGCATGACGCGCGTCTCGAAGCCCTCCTCGTACGAGCCTTCGAGGTGAAAGAAATAGAACCAGCCGGCGTGATGCTTCAAGGCGGGGGCGCCCGTGTAGATGTCCTGGCCCATCTTCGCGCCTTCGACGACCTTCCAGTTCACGAGATCCGACGATTCGGCGAAAAACATCGTGAACGGCGTTCCGACACGATCAAGCGGCGCACCGAGCTCAAACGAGAGGACATATCGACCCTCCGCCCGACACATCGTCGTGTTGTAGCCTTGCCACGCCGGGTTCTCCAATATGACGCGCGGCTCTGTCCAATGGACAAGATCCGTCGATTCCATCTGGTAGAACCGTCCCTTGCCCCAGTTCTCGACCGCCGTCACGACCACCCGGTCTCCGGCAACGAACGCATTGCCCATGTGCAGCCCCCTGCCGAACGAGGACGTAACCGTCTTCATGTCCGACAGGTCGAGGAAGCGGAAGTAGGAGTCGCCCGTCTCATTGAAGCGATAGCGCTTGTCCGGGCGCTCCCATCTGATATACTCCATCAGCCAGAGCCTTCCTTTGAAGACGATGGGATTCGCCTCGACGATGAAGATGTCAAACGTGCCGAGCTTCTTCAGGCGAATCGGCCTACGCCCGCCTTGACGCTCCGTGCTCGCGCAGCCGACCAGCGCAAACGCCGCCGCGCCGCCGAGAAATTCCTTTCGGCTCAAGATTCTTGCCTCATTCATGTGACCTGTCCTTTCTTCTTGCTTTCAGAAGCCATTACGGCAAGGCGGCATCGCCGGCGCGGACATCGGACGACGGGTCGCTTGGATTGCGCGCCACGTTTGCGTTCGCCGCCCCCGTGACGAGCGGTGCGGCGATTACGGCACGCAGCTGCGCCACCGTCAGGGACTGCGCCGGCGCGAATGTCTCCGACCCCGCATACGCGAGAAGTCGCGCCTTCAGCCATGATGCCGCCGGGTCTTCCGCCCGAAGGGCGAACGAACAGACGAGCAATTGTCCTGCCCCCACCCGGTACTCGAAAAGCGCCGCCTGCCGAATCGGGCACTTGACGGACGAGGCGACGTCGACGACCGGAGCGAACGGCACGCCCGCCTCCAGCTGCACGGCGCATCCTCCCTCCAGAAGCCGACGGAACTGCCACCCGCAGTACCCTTCGTGAGGAAAGTCACGGAAGATCGGATGTCCGGACTCAATCACCGTCGCATAATTGCCCGAACACCGTCCCGCGAGCCCAATCCGAAACGTCGTCGGCAGAGACTTGAACGGCCCCGCCCCCAGCAGCAGCACACGCTCGCCGTTCTCCATCGCCGTGACAAGGGCCTCCGCCGAGATGTCCGAAACGACACGCACACCCAATGCCCTACCCGTCGCACCGGGCGTCGGGAAGGCGTAGACCTCCCAGGCATTCTCGACACGCGAAGAGCCCTCGCCCAGGGTTGCCGTCAGGAGGAATTCCTTCGGCGTCGCGGACATCGGAAACGGCACTGTCACAACGCCAAGCGGCAAGACCTCTCCGCAGGGAACGCGCGGCGCGCGAAGGGACGTCTCGAAAACCGATGCGCCGTCCTTCTCCATGAGCGTCACGCGCAAAATCCCCGGCGGACGACTGTCCGCATAGTTGGAGAGCGAGAATGCGACAGCCTTCGCCTCGCCGCACCGAAAGACGAAATCGCCGCCGAGATCGCAGAGCAGGACTTCTGCCGCATTGTAGCGGCGGACGTTCTCTACCGTCTCGCCCGGCTTGAGACGGTAGAACTCGTCCATCATCCCGACCGAATAGCCGAACGTGTGCCAGTGAGAGTTGATGTCGCCGAGGAAGTCGAAGCCCGCCGTCCGGCGTGAGGCGCGCACCTTCTCGAACGTGAACTTGCGGATGCGCCGCATCCATTCGCAGGAGTTTCGGAAGTACCGGTCGGCGCGGACGAGGAGCCCCCGTTCGTCCAGCATGCGGCGCAGGCCCGAAAAGATGCCGACACGCACGATCGGCGAGTCCGCCGGGTACATCCGCTCCGACGACAAGTCGGCATAGGTCGAATCAATGCAGATCTCGTGCGACGTGCGCGGTTTCCCGCAGTAGGCGTCTCCCCAGGCGTCCAGGTCAGCGGACGTGCCGAGATTCAGCGACTCGTAGCTCGCGGCGCCCTGCTGATACGACGTGAAGAAGTCGCTGTAGTTGGCGAGGCGTGCCATGCGCGCAGGGTTATGCGGGAACGGCGCGGCCGCAATGTCGTCCTTCCCCGGCATCAACATGTACTCGACGCCCCGAAGTGCGCTCATCGGCGTGAAGAGCGCATCGGTCTCCGTGTGTACGATGTCTGCAACGCACGCCAGATACGCCTCCGCAATCCGATCAATGCGCGTCTCGTTGCCCGTGCAGTAGATGACGACGGACGGATGGCTGCGCGCGAAAGCGACGATGGCCGCATACTCGTGTACCGGCACGAAGTTTGGCGACTCGACATGCACGAGCATGCCGAGCTCGTCCGCCGCCTCCAAGTACTCCGCCGGCGGAACGTAGGTATGGAACCGGACGAAATTGAAGCCGAGTTCCTTGCGCTTCGCCGTCACCATCCGATAGTAGGCGGGGTCGCGCGGCACGTGGATGCTTTCCGGGAAGTAGGCGTGTTCCGTCACGCCTCGCAGATAGACGGGCTTTCCGTTCAGCCGGAAGCGCTCGCCATCCGCCGTGAGACGGCGAAGTCCGAACTTCTGGCGAAACGTCCCGCCGCCCGCCGAGATGCGAAGGTCGTAACGTTTCGGGTTCTCCGGCGACCAAAACGCATAGCCGTCCGTGGGGAGCGTGACGCCACCGACGGCTCGACCGCACGCAAGGACGTTCGTTCCGTCCGCAATCTCGTAGGAATAGGCGTCCTTCCCGGCGATGCGAATCGTGAAGGATTTCAGGTCTGTCGCCGTCGTGACGCAGACGTCCGCAAGGTCGCTCGTCGGGAATCGAAGCTCAAGTCGTCCGTTCACGCCGCCTGTCGACCGATAGATTGACCGCGTCGTGAGCCCGCAGACGTAGTCGCAGTAGCCGAGGTTCGGGTTGTTCGAGACCGCAAGGACAATCTCGTTCGCGCCGCGGCGCAGAACGCCCTCCGGGACGGTCAGCTCGAACGGCGTGGAAAAACCCTGACGAAAGGCGATGAAGCGTCCGTTCACCCAGGCATAAACCTGGTTGCGAACGCCCTCAAAGCGCAAAGCGGCCGCGCCCGCTCGTTCAAGCTCGACCGTGCGACGGTAGTAGAAGCATCCGTAGACTTGCGGCAGGGTCGTGTCCTCGGCCCAGCCCGTGAGCGGAAACGACTGCGTCAGATGCCAGGGATTGAGACGGAATTCGTCCTTCAGCCCAGCCGCACGAAACGCGGACACCATGTCCTCCCAGTAGCCGGGAATCGCATGCTCGACGCGCACGCCCACGAAGGACGGATACTCGACTGACTCGCAGGCGTAAGGCCGATAGGCCATCTCCCACGCGCCGTCCAGCGACACCGACTCGTAGATCGCGTGTTCGTGTGCCGCCGAGGACGTCCCGACAGACAGCGCACACGCGCATGACAGCAAGACGGTCTTTTTCATTCGGCCTTTTCTCCTCCGCATGAAGTGTCCGCAATCAGATTCAGCCCCGGCGCCAGCGGACGCGAGACGCCCTGCCAGACGAACTCGCCCGGGAGACCCGGCGGCAACGTGACCGTACCCGTCGCCTCGCCCTCGCGGAACGCAAGGTCGACCTTGACCGGGCCCTTCGGCGTCGGCGTCTCGGACTGGATCTCTTTCAGCCGCCCCGGCTGCGGCGCGACGCGCACGCGACGGAACCCGGGCGCGGACGGACGGACTCCCGCGACTGCGGCCTGAAGGAAGTAGACCGGGCTCGCGCTCCAGGCGTGGCAGTCGCTGCGCGCGTCGATGTGCTGGGTCTCGAACGCCGTGCGTCCGCCCCATGCGATAAAGTCGTTCCACGCGCGGAACCGCTCCAGCACGACGTCTGCACGGCCACAACGCGCCAACGCCTCAAACACGTAATAGGAGAAGTAGGTGCTCGCCGACGCAAGTCCTTTACCCGATACGAGCGCGCGCACGGCAGAGGTTCGCCGCGCGTCCGTCAAGACATCAGCAAGGATGCCCAAGGCCTGCGCGTGTTCGCTGAAACAGTCCTTCGCCTCCGTATCGGCAAGCAGCCCACGCGCTTCCGACCAGAACCTTTCCAGGATCGACACGCCGAGACGTTCCGCCTTGCGTCGCCAGAAAGCGGCCAATTCGGGTTCTCCCAACGCGGCTTCAACCTTTTCAGCACTCTGTACGGACATGAGATACAGAAGGTTGCAGAGCGCGCTCACGCCCTTTCCAGGTTCGCCGCATGGCGCGCACCCCGTCGGAAAATCGGGGTTCTCCCTCGCCCAGTCCTTCACCCAGTCCATAAAGCTCCATCCCGGCAGGTTCTCCAGAAGCCCGTCGACGTTCTCGTAGCGGGCCAGCCCGGCGAGCGCGTTCCGAACGCCCGGCAACCGCTCCCTGATGAAGGCCGCGTCATCCCGCCAGAGCAAATGGTCTTCCAGCATCTGTATCCAGCACATCGTATACGTACACGACTCCTGATTGGCGCGCGACGGAAACTGCATCGGCACGAACCCATTGTCGCGCCGCGCCCAGTCGTAGACGCTTATCGCGAAGCGCGCCAGACGCGGATCGGACGTCAGCGCGTTCAGGACCTGCAGCTGGATGCGCGTGTCGCCGGCATACATCTGCTGCTCGTAGTACGGACAGTCAAACAGCATCTCGTGCAGACATGACTCCATCGTCCGGCGCGACAGGCGGAAGACAGCCTCTACGGAGGGGTCATCGCAACGGAACGCGGCGTCGACCGAAAGCGGATAGCGCGATTCACCAAGGGCGATTCGGCGAACTTCAAGCGGTTCATCCGCCGTCTTTACCGTCACGCGGCACCAGCGTCCGCACCGCCACCAAGGCGTCGTGAAGCAAGCGTCCGGGCGACCGTCCGAAACAAAGGTGTCGGCAAAGGCGTGCAAGAAGACCTTGCCCTCCCATTCGTCGCGGTTGCCCTTCGCGCCCCTGTCGTCGTACAGCGACTCCGCCCAGCTCCACGTGACTGTCGCGTCCCTTCCACCCGAAGTCTCCAGTTCGGGATAGGCGCAGAAATAGTCGTCAAGGTCCCACCAGAAGTCCCGCGTCTCATGCGCCGGCACCGTAAACGGCTCCGTCAAGTCCTGGGCGGCGTTGACGATGCGCCCGGGCGTTTTCGTCTCGTACGCCTGATCCGGGCGATCCGCCGGAAAAAGCATCCAGCCGTGCGGACGTTCCCACCAGCGCGCACCATCGATTCCCCTGCGGACGGCAACAGCCTTTTTCCAAGCCTCTCGCGGCGGCTCTTCATGGAGGAGCCCGGTGCCCGTCACCCGACACTGGTTGCCAACGCCAAACGCCTCCGACGTGCCTCGGTCCGTCATCACGGTGCCTTTCAGCGGCGCGACATGCCAAGCCCCCCTTCCGGTCGTCAGAGCCGCGTCGTAGGCGCCCTCGGCCTTCAGGAGGAAACCGCCGCGAAAGGAAAGCTGCGCGACAGGCGCGGCGGCAAGCAGTTGCCAGCAGGTGGCCTCCAGGCGATGAGGGCCGGGTTCGAGCCCGGTGACTTCGTAGCTCTGGTAATACCAGTGCTCCACCAGCCCACGCTGCGGCCCGCGCGCCACCGCCCGACCGTCCAGGCTGAGCACGAACCGCTCGTCCGCCGAGACGTCAAGCCGCAGGGGCGATCCGTCCGAGACGAAGTCGTTCCTGAACCGGAAAAACCAGCCGGGCGTCTCCCCGGCCTTGGCCCGCGCCACGGCGTCTTCGCCGCAGGCGGCAACGCCAAACACGTCGTGTCCGGGCATCCAGATCCACGCGGCCGTGTCCGCCGGCTGGACGATCCGCACGTTCTCGTCGCCGCGCGCATAGCGTGGCGGACGCATCACCTGCCGGACTTCGAGCGCGACGACGTTCCCCGCGACCAGCGACGCGAGCGCGACCGCCGCAAGCGTCCAGCGTCCGCTCATCGCATCTCCTTCGACGTGGCGAGCGCCAGCACACGTCCGCGATCACCGACGGCGCAATAGAAATGGTAGACGACGCCCGCGTGCTTGATGACCCACGGCTTGTGCGCATGGACGCGATCCCACGGTTCCGAGGGGAAGACGAGCGGCGCGCCATCCCATTTCGTCCAGTGGACGAGATCGCGGCTCACGGCAAACGTCTCGCCCGCGTGTTCGGCAAAAGGCCCCCACTGGTAGCCAAAGTAGAACATGACGTACTTGTCCCCGACTTTCCGAACCATCGGATCCGCCGACAGCCCCGCCCTGTCCGCACCGTCACGGTTGAGGATCACCGGCTCGCTCCCGTAGCGCGTCCATGTCCGAAGGTCGTCCGAGACGGCCATGCCGATTGACTCCAGCCACGGCTTCGGCGAGCCGGACACGCCCCCCGTCTTGGCATTGTAGTACATCACGTACCGCTTGCCGAGACGCCGCGTCTCGTCCTCCATGACGAAGCTCTTGTAGAGCGTGACGTCCTCGAACCACCGTGCCGACCTGTCCCACGGCGCCAGCGCCGGACGGTCGCCGACCCGCGTCCAGGGCCTTGCGGCAGACGGGTCATCCGTCATGGCGAGGCCAATGGCCAGCGGATCGGTCTCATAGCCGGCCTTGGCGCCGCCGATATACGTCATCCAATACCGGCCATCCCGCGTGCCGAGCGTATTCGGTCCGTCCCAGCGCACATCCAGCAGCGCAGGGCCGCCGTCGGCCTGCGCGCAATCCCACGCGCCGTCCGCGCCGCGCAGCAATGCCGGGCCGAGCGGGCGCCACCGCAACAGGTCGTCCGACTTTGCCAGATGCGTCTCGTAGCCCTTCTGGTCGAAGACGATGTACAGCATATACCAGGAATCCCCCTGCCGGAAGACATTCGGGTTGTCGAGCATCTTCCCCTCCTCAGGCGCCAGGATCACGCCGTACTTGTAAGGGGTTTTCACTTTCTCGTAGACCGCGCGCATCTCGTCTGCGGAAACGGACGAATCGGACACGACCCTCCAGTTCCGCAACGTGCAGCTTCCGCCCCTGACCATCAGCGCGATGTCGCGCACCCCTTCGACCTTGAACGACAGCGGTGCGGATACCTTGCCCGCGACGGCCTTTATGCGCGCCAACGGAAGCGACGGCGCCATTTCTGAGACATCCATCACCTCAATGACCGTCTCGGCATCCGCTGCCGCGACGTCAATCTCGATTTGCGTTGCGCCTTTCCCGAAATCGATCTGGCCGTAAGAGGCATAGCTTCCGCACGACAGCGCACAGCCCTTCGCGCTCCGCCGCGCGAAAAGCGTCCAGGCCGCGTCCTGCGCCCTGATTTCGACGCCCTGTCCAAACGCGCGCCGTGTGCCGAAATCTGTCTTGCCGGGCGCATCGTTCGCAACGATTCGCTCCGGCTTCCGCCTGCCCGTTTTCAGAAGTTTCCAATTCTTCAGATTGCAGATGCCGCCCGACACGCGGCAGATCACGTCGCGTTTTCCACGCACCTCACCGAACAGCGGAGACACGACGGCCCTGTAGTCATGCCATCCGCCCGCCTCCGGATTGAATGCCGCGATCTTGCGCTCCGGCATATCGCCCGTGATGTCGAAGAACTCGACCCGGACGCCCGGCTGATCCGTCGCCAGGTTCAACTCTAGAGACTGTACGCCTGTACCGAAGTCGACCGTCCCATAGTTGACGAGGCCTCCGTCCATAACCGCAATCCAGCCGTCCTTCTCGCCCGGTCGCACATCAGAATTGTCGAACTGCGAGCCTTGCGGAATGTAGGCGAGAAGTCCCCAGGCGGCCTGATGCGGCGTCACGGGCTTGCCGCCCGCCGCATCAATCTGCGCGGTCTTCTCGAACGCGGGCTTCTGCGCAAGCATCTCGCCGCGATCATCCGCCCAGAATCGCGCGGCTTTCGCAAGGCGGGGCGCGAGCGTCGCCGCTTCCGGCGACGGCCCATCGCCGACGAACCAGAACTCGAAGCCATACGGCGGCAGTTTCACGCGCGTCGGCGCCGCCGATGCGGCGACGGGTGCAGCGGACATCTCTCGACAGATGGCGAACGCCTTTCCACCGCGCGTCCAGACCGGTGCGACATCCTGTGGCGCGTCCGTCACGTTGAGAAACATCACCAGCCGCCGCCCGTCCACATGACGCCATGTCGAATGCAGCACCTTGTCCACCGTGACCGGGTTTGGTTCGCAGACGCCCCATTCCGTCGAAAGCGTCGGGACGGGCTCGGCGAACGCAAGCGGCGCCTCCATTTCAGCGCTGTTGAGAAAGTCGGCGAGCGCCCACCGACAGTGCGCGAGCTTCTTCAGAAAGCCGCGGCGCGGCGACGGGTAGCATACCGTCAGGTAATGCGTCCAGCCGATCTGCTCGCCATACGCGAGCTGCTCGGCGTACTTCGGGAAGAAGCTCTCGTAGGTTCCCGGAACGCGATGGAAGTCGCAGCCGCGCCCGACGAACTGGACGCGAGGCGAATAGAGCGACTGAAAGAGCGGCACATGCCCAGAGCGGCCGGCTCGCCACCCAAGGAATCCGTCCAGCCGGTTCACGCACGGCTCGGCCGTCTCCTCGCTCGTATGGACAAGCTCCGGCATCTCCTTGCGCAGGTCGCCCATCAGGTAATTGCAGAACTTCCAGATGCCGCCGGACGTCCAGGACGCCGGGTCACCGACGCGGTGTCCGTGGCTCGGGTCGAAACAGACATGGGGCGTCGCGCAGATCAGCTGGTCGTGGTAGATGCCGTCCAGGTGGGCGTCACGCGCGACACGGCGCGTCCGGCGGCAGAGGAAGTCCCGCCATTCGGGCACGGCCGGGCAGGGATCGACATAATCCTCGTCCGGGCCGAAGTGCTCGATCGGCGCAACGCCACGTTCGTCCTTGACCGCCCAGAGCTTGCCGGTCTTGCTGAAGCCGTTGGACTTCTCGGCGTGCCTGCCGGCGTACCAGAGGCGCGGGTTCGTGTAGGCGAGGAAGCGGACGCCCTCGGCCTGAAGTTCCCGGATGCTGTCGCACGCCTCGTCGACGAGCGCGTAGTTCGGCCCGTATCCGCCATGTCCGTCTGCGGGCGTGATGACCCCCGTGACAAATGCCGTCGGCACGTCAAAGTAGTCGCACAGGTACCGAACGGCCGGCTTGCGCCCCTGCGTCAGGTTCAGATTGACGATCCACAATGGATTCTTCATGAACCATGTCGGCGTGTCGGCACGCGGAAGGGACTTCGCGTACCAAGGGGCGGACGACTTCAGGAACTTGCGGTAGACCTGCCCGGCCTCGAACCATCCGCCGCGATACGTCTCCAGCACGCCTTTTCCGCTCGACCGGAAGCGCCGCGCCCCCGGTTGCCCTGCCTCGCGCGGCGCGCTGACGAAATACTCCAGCGTCAGCTGTCCGTTGACGCCGGACGACATGTAGCTCTTGGTCAGGCATTTCGGATCTTCGGCGCCGAAGTAAACGCCGTTGCCCCGGTCGTCGTAATAGCCGACGAACTGCATCGTGGCCCGGTCTTCCGGATACCGGCTGCGCATCTGGTAGCTGATCGTCGGGTTTCTGGCGACCACCCCGCAGAACTGCGGCTCGACCAGCGTGTCGTCTCCCGGCAGCTTCGCAAGGCGCGCCTTCGGGAAGACGGCCCCGCGAATGCGACAGCCTCGCGCATCATCCGCCTCCAGGCGTCGCTCGATGCGATTCCCGTCCAGGCGAACGTCCTGCCGAACCGTGAAGCCCGCGCCCGCGCTCGTGACGACAAAGCCGTCCTGCCGGAACTCGGCGCGCGAGCGAATGCGGCGCGAGCCGGAGCGCATTCGCCGCGGAACGCCGTCCTCGCCTTCATATTCGAGTTCCCACCCGAGGCCGTCCTCGACAAGCAGCGCGTCACCTGTCAGACGGTTCCAGGCGCCAAGAATCGGATTTCCCGAAACGGGCCTCTCCGCAACCGCCATCACGAGCCCCGCCGTCTCCAGGAAGCGGACGTCCTTCTGCGCCTGGCGCCAGGCGACAGTCTCCGGCGCATCCCATCGGCCGAACCGTCCGTCCCGGCCGCCGGCCTCCGGAAAGAGATCGGCGATCGGACGCGCGCGATCGTCCAGTTCAACGCGCCTGACGTCAACCGCCTGAGCCAAGACAATCGGCTTGCGCGTCCGGGAATTCGGGACAAACGAGTTGTAGCTGCGCGAACCGACAAGGACGCCATCGACGTAAAGCGAAAGCAGGTAGCCGACGCGCGACTGCTCGGGCTGGCTGTAGTAGGCGACCGTACCCGCCACGCGCACGGGCCCGAGCGGATCGCTCTCCGCATTGACCGCGAGCGTTGCAACGCCGTTCAGGCTCGGATCGACCAGGCTTTCGCCAAACAGCCTGAAAGTGTAGAGCCGATTGTCCGGCGCCCCGGAAATCTCCAGCGAAAACACGTCCGGCTTTGTGACGACCGGCCCAGAATACGCATTCGTGCAGGCGAACGCGACGACAAACGAGTATCCTGACACGCCTCTGCGCCCATCTGACGACGGGACGATCGGCGCCGAAGCGGACAGATCCGCCCCCGGAACGAATCCTGCCAGCGGTTCGGCTCCGCCCCAGGCCGAACACGCCAACAGCAGACCGCACACGGCACCGGCTTTAACACGCATCCTCATCCTCCTTCCTATCGAATGATGGCCACGCCGCCCATCCTCGGGCGACTGTTCAGGTTGATGCCGCCCGAACAGGCGACGCTACCGATTCCGGAGTCGAAAAGCAGCCCCTCGACGGACGCGCCATCAGACGTCATGCGCGTCCCCAGCCGAAAATCCGTGCCGACGCAATCGTACGTCGCTTCGACGACGGAGGGGTTCTCGTATCCGGTGCAGTCCCAGTAATCCGTCCGCGCCGACGTGTCGAGCGACGGCCTCGTCACCGTGCCGTTTTCTATCTTCGCCGCGTCCGCCCCCGGAATCGGTGCCCGGAGTCGCACGCCGAACGCCGGATCCTCATAGTGGTCGTCGTCATACCCCCAGCGGAAGTCCGCGCCTTGGCGGAGTTCGCTCGCGCCATTCCAAAAGCACCCGCCGCGCGCCACACGCGCCCTGCCGCCCGCATAGCTTTCCTGCCACGAGGATGGTCCCGTCGGATTCTCGAAGAAGCCATCGGAAAAGAACGAGCGGTCGGCATAGTAGTCGAGGCACCATTCGGCGACATTTCCAAGCATGTCGTGGAAGCCCCAGTCGTTCGGTCGCTTCAGTCCGACCTCGTGGATCTTTCCGCCGTCCGCTTCGCCCACATTGAACCAGGCAAGCCTCGCGACGTTTTCCGCTGTCGCCTCCTCGCCGGTGTAAAGAGCCTCTCCACACCCCGCCCGGCATGCGTATTCCCATTCTGCCTCAGTCGGGAAATCGACCGCCAGGTCTGTCTTTTCGCGAATGAGAAACAGGTTTGAACCCTCGGCAATCGGATAAGCCGGCGCAGAGCCCCTGGGATCGTTTCCACGGAAATAGGCGTAAGCCGCCTTGTTGCGAGGGCAGAAGCCGACGTCCGCCCCCTTCGCGATCGAGTCGTCCGACGCATCGTAGCCAACCACGCTCTGCTGCTGCGCCTTCGTGTAGGTGAAGACGCCAAGATAGTAGTCGGACGTCAGCCGCACCCTTCGTCCGGGTGAAATCGACCTCATGCTCCAGACGACGCCCTTCGCCGGAACCTTGCGAAAGAGGAAACGGCTCGCCTTCCAGTATCGATCCGCAACGGCATGCGGCAAGGCATCCGCCGACACGAAATAGCGCGTCTCCTTCCCGCCGCCGATCTCCACCGACATCCAGTCCGGCGGCTGCGCAGGCGACCAAAGCGTCAGGCGCGCCCGGAAGCCGTTTGCGGCGGGCAGGACGTCTTCGCGCTCCGGCCGCCAGACGAGGACGCGTTCGCCGCCCGTCGGCACAAGCCGGTTCACGTCGCCCGTCACGCGGCGGAACGCCGAATCGGGCAGCGCCTTCCATTCCCCCGAATCGGACAGGGCATCGCCGCCAAACGTGACGATGGCATCCGATTCACGCAAGGCGTAACGGACGACAACGACCCCCGTCGCCTCGTCCCGGGCGACCTCCGTGACCTCGGCGGCCGGGTCTGCGGCCAGCGCAATGCCTGTCGTCAACAGGCAGGAGCAGAAAGAGCACGTCTTCATCGGCCTTCCCCCTTTCTCATCGGGCGACCGCCGGTGCCGCAAAGCGGAACGTGAAGGGGGAAAACCCGACATATCCGCACGGTTCGTAGCCCTCTCGATACACCGAGTTCATGTAACGGGAGTCAGACGTGACCTGCTTGCCGCGCGCCACGCGCTTCACTCCCGAGGCCGGTCCCACCGGCTCAAGCGTGCCGCAGTCCCGATAGCCATAGGAGAACCAGTCCAGACACCACTCCAGCCCATTGCCATACATGTCGTAGAAGCCCCAGGCGTTCGGCCTCTTCAGCCCAACCGGACGCATCTTTCCGTCAGTCGCGGTTGCGTCATACCAGCAGAGATCCTCCAGGCCGGGCGCCGAATGCAACGCCGCGCCATCGTAGCGGAAACGCTCTTCGCCCGCACGGCAGGCGTACTCCCACTGGGCTTCCGTCGGCAGGTCGACCTCGACGCCCGTTCTCTGCCGCACCTTGTCGAAACGCGAATTGGGCTCGACGGCATGCCCGTCGTTCGGCCAGTCGGCCACCGGGCTGACCAGGATGCCGTTTCCGTTCCCGCGCAGGCGGTCATACGAATAGGACGTCGTCGGACACTCGTCGTAGGGCGGCGCCTTGCCCGTGTCGTATTCGCTCGGATTCTCCCCCAAGGCGTTGAAGAACTGGCTCTGCGTGAACGGGAAGACCGCAAGGTAGTAGTCGTTTGTGAAGGAAACCAGGCGCGGGCTGGCCAGGCCATAGACATCGGCAAAATCGCCGCCGCCGTTGAAGTCCTGACGCGCTTCACCATAGGAGATTCCCATGCGGAAGGTCCGTCCGGCCGCCTGGACCTTTCGCATCAGGAGCTTCGTCGTCTTGTAGGCCACATTGGTCGGATGCCCAAAGGGAAGTTCGGCCATCGAGGCATAGTAGTGGACGTTGCTCGGCATCGACAGGTCAATCAGCATCCAGTCCGGCGGCGCCTCCGGCGCCCAGGCACGCACGACTGCGCGGACTCCCTCGCCCCTGATCCGATGGTTCGGCCACGCCACCGTCGGCTGCCATTGAATCGCATGGATGGTCGACGAATCCGTCTCCCTCACGAAGACATTCGCCTCGCCTGTCACGTGCGTCAGGTTTTCGCGGCCGATCGAGACCCACTCGGCCGTGCCGACGACATTCGTCTCGACGTCAAGCGTGACGACCGCCGGCGCGTCAAGCCGATAGGTGACCAGCACCTTGCGGTTCGCATCCTGCGTCATCGTGACATCCGAGACGACGGGAGCCGCCGCGAAAGCGGACGAAACGAGCAGACTCGCCGCACTGCTCCAAGCAATCTGAATGACCTGTTTCATGATTTGTCCTTTCTCGTGATTTTCAAGATGGCGGTATTGTAGCATAAGGCAAACGCACACGACAACCCCTTCATATGCAAATTTCGTGCAATAGTTCATGATTGATTTATGCAAACGTCATTTGCTATAATCTGCGGCATGAGATTACGACAACATCCAATCCGCCACATTGCCGTGGCCCTGTGGACCGGCAACGCCTCCGGCCGAGACCTGCTTTCCGGCGTCTTGCAATACGCGCAGGAACACAGGCACTGGAACATCTCGATCATACAGCTGCCGGGCGAGCCGGTGGCCCATCTCAATTCGATTCTTGCGGCCGGCGTCGACGGCATCATCACAAGCGACAGCCGCAACGAAGCCGTCGCACGCCTGATTCGGGAATCCGCCGCGCCGGTCGTGACCGTTGAATTCCCAAGTGCCGAAAAGCCATCCGCCCGACAGATCGACTACCTCACCTCGCACAACGACCGAATCGGCGAGTTGGGCGCACGGCATTTCATCTCGTCCGGACTGTTCAACAGTTACGGATTTGTCTCGGACATCGCATTCGAGCATATGGTCACGCCGAGTGCGCGCGAACAGGCCTTCAGGAAGACAATCGAGGCCGCCGGTCTCATGTGCCACGCCTTTTCCGACTGGCAGCGAACCAAAGGACAGGGAATCGATCTTTTGCACAAATGGCTCCTGTCGCTTCCCAAGCCCGCCGCCGTCATGTGCTTCTACGATCCGCTCGCCGTCCGGGTCCTGAACGCCTGCGCCCACCTCAAGCTGGCCGTGCCCCAGATGGTGTCAGTCCTCGGCGTCGACAACGACATCCTGCTCTGCGAAACGTCCGTGCCACCCCTTTCAAGCATCGACCCCCGGCACCGGGACATCGGCGTTCAGGCGGCCCGACACCTGGACGCGATGCTCCACGGGCGACGCATCAAGGACGTGACGCGCCCGTATTCGGAAGACCAGGTCTTCGTCCGGGAATCGACGACACGCCTCCCCCCGTCGGCTTCACTCGTCCGGCGTGCGCGCAATTTCATCGCGGCGCATGCGGTCGAGGGCATTGGAGCTGAAGACGTCGTCTCCTACCTCGGCGTGTCGCGCCGACTGGCCTTCCTGCGCTTCCGCGAGGTTGAGGGGCGGACAATCCGCCGCACCATCGAAGACGAGCGCCTGCGCCTCGCGGCCAAAAGACTTCGCGAGACGGGCTGGCCCGTTGCGCGCATCGCGCGCACTTGCGGCTACCATTGCCTACAGACGTTCAACGCGGCCTTTCGTCGACGCTTTCGCCAGACGCCCGGCGCCTACCGCGAGGAAGGCTCGTCAAAATGACAAGGCGCCCGTCACTTCTCCCCGAACGCGCCGAGGAAGGTGAAGTGCTCGATCTCCGGGTCGGACGACAGCTCCGCGAGGAGCGCGCGCACCTGCGGGTCAGCCGTGCTCGCCTCGAAGTCGAAGATGAAACTGAACTCGAAGTCACGCCCCGGCACGGGCCGCGACTCCAGCTTCGTGAGATTCACGTCGATTGCGGCGAACTTCGCGATGATGCCGTTCAGCGCGCCCGGACGGTGCGGCAGGCTCAGCATGAGGCTGATCTTGTTCGCGTCGGGACGGATCTCCAGGTCCTTCGCGATGCAGATGAAGCGCGTGTAGTTGTAAGCCGCGTCGCAGATGTCCTCGGCGATCACGTCCAGCCCGTAGAGCTCAGCGCAGATCCGCGAGGCGATGACCGCGCGATCCCTCGCGCCGCGCGCCGCGAGCTCCTTCGCCGCGACGGCCGTGTTCGCCCCCGGCTCCGCATGGATTTCGGGATGCGCCTTGAGGAAGCGCCCGCACTGCGCGAGGGCGTGCGCGTGGCTCGTGACCGTGCGGACGTCCGCCAGCTTCACGCCGCGCGGCGCGAGCAGCACATGGTCGACCTTGAGCCGCAAGGCACGCACGATGTGGAAGCGGTGCTGGCGCATGAGGTCGTAGACCGAGGCGACCGACCCGGCCGCCGAGTTCTCGACCGGCAGCACGCCATACGGACAGATGCCCTTCTCCACGGCCTCGAACACCTTCTCGAAGCCCTTGAAGTAGAGGATCGTCGGAATCGGGAAGAGGAGCGACGTCGCCTGCTGCGCATACGAGCCCTCCACGCCCGGACAGGCCACGACCGCCTTCTGCGGGAAGCGCGCGTCCGTCGTCGCATGCGCAATCTCGTCCAGAAGCGCGCCGCCCGCGCCGATTCGGTTGCGCTGCAGGGCCTTCGAGAGCCCGAAGAGCGTCGTGAAGAGCTGGCGCACGCCGATCATGTGCTCCGGCGGCACGAGCCCCGTCACGTGCGTCAGAACCGCCCGCTCGCGCGCCGGGTCCGTGACGGGCTTGCCCGCCGCGCGCTTCAGCTCGGCGATGCGCTCGGACACCGCGAGCCGCCGCTCCATGAGCCGCGTGATCTCGTCGTCTACGACGTCGATCGCCTGACGGCATTCTTCCAGGTCTTTCAGTTCGTTCATCGGTCTTTCCTTCGGTTCTGCAGCTTGAATTTCAGTTTTCCACCGTTCATTCATCCCCGTTCCCTCATCCCTGTTCCCTCATGTCCCCACTTCTCGACGAGCGCGCGCACCTCGCGCACCTTCGCCATCGTTTGCGCGAACATCTCCGGCGTCTGGCTCTGCGCGCCGTCGCACTTCGCGTGCGGCGGATCGTTGTGCACCTCGATGATGAGGCCGTCCGCCCCGATGGCCGTCGCCGCGACCGTGACCGAATCGACCATGTAGGCGTGGCCCGTCGCGTGCGAGGGGTCGACGACGACCGGCAGGTGCGAGAGGCGGTGCAGCATCGTCACGACGCCGAGGTCGAGCGTGTTGCGCAGGGCCGTCTCGAACGTGCGGATGCCGCGCTCGCAGAGAATCACGTTCGGATTGCCCGACGCCATGACGTACTCGGCGCTCATCAGCAGCTCCTGCAGCGTCGCGCTCATGCCGCGCTTGAGGAGGATCGGCTTCTTCGTGTAGGCGCCGACCTCTTTCAGGAGGTTGAAGTTCTGCATGTTGCGCGCGCCGATCTGGATGACGTCCACGTCGTTGAAGAGCTCGATGTCGCCGAAGTCCATAAGCTCCGTGACGATGGGGAGGCCCGTCTCCTTCTTCGCCGTCGTCAGCATGTCGAGACCGACCTTGCCGAGGCCCTGAAAGGCGTAGGGCGAGGTGCGCGGCTTGAACGCACCGCCTCGGAGGAGCGTCGCGCCCGCCGCCTTGACGGCCTTGGCGATGCCGACGACCTGCTCTTCCGACTCGACGCTGCACGGGCCCGCGATCACGCCGAACCCGCCCGCGCCGATCTTCACGCCGGAGCAGTCGATCGCCGAGTCCTCCGGATGGAACTTGCGGTTCGCGGCCTTGTAGGGCTCCTGCACGCGCTGGACCTGCTCGACGACGTCCAGCGCCTCCAGGATGCCGGGATCGACGTGCGTGACGTCGCCGACGCAGCCGATGACCGTTTCCGACGAGCCGACCGACTCGTGCGGCTCGATGCCGCGGGAGCGGAGCAGGCTCTTCAGGTTCTCGACCTGGCCCGCGTCCGCGTTCTTCTTCAGTATGATGATCATGGTTTTGAGGTTTTGGGTTCTGTGCTTGAAAAATCAAAACGGCCTCGCTGTTCGTTCAGCGGGGCCGCCTTTGCCGTATCTGCTTTTTCACCTTTCTTATCGGCACGACAAATTCGCCCCGCGCGGAATAAACGCGAAGTTCACGTACCAAAAGTAATAAAGCCTGCTGTTCATAAAACGGCGCGTAGTTTACCAAATTCGCCGCGCGCATGTCAAGGGCGCCCCGAACGCTTCTCAGGGGCGGCGGCCGTTGCGCACCACGCAGACGACGGCGACGGCCGTGACGAGCGCGGCGGCGGCGAACGCGACGGGCAGCGGCAGGCCGCCGGGGACAATCCCCCAGACCTGCCCCTTCGTCGGCCACGCCCAGAAGATGAACGTCGTGATGACCAGGCACATGAAGACGCCCGGCAGCAGCGTGACGAGCGCCTTCCAGCCGCGCCCCAGCCGCAGCAGCCACACGGTCGCCGCGAAGAGCATCGACGTCGAGAGCAGCTGGTTCATCCACGCGAAGTAGTTCCAGAGGTGGCCGAAGCTCTTCGCGTCCCGGTTCGACCACGCGAGCAGCCCGACGACGACCGCCGCGAGCGGCAGGCACGTGAGGACGCGCTTCTTCAGGTTCACCTGGTCGACCTTCAGCTCCTCCGCGAGCGAGAGCCGCGCCGAACGGAGCGCCGTGTCGCCCGACGTGATGGCGAGGACGACGATGGCCGCGACCGTCACGCCGCCCATCCACGTTCCGAGGAAGTGCCTGGCGATGTTGCCGAGGACGAGCGGCCCGGCGAGCGACAGGTTCTCCGGCTTCAGGTTGTAGATCGCGAGGGCCGCCGCCGCCCAGATCATCGCGATCACGCCCTCGGCGACCATCATGCCGAAGAACGTCGCGCGGGCCTCGCGCTCGGAGCGGCACGTGCGCGCGACGATCGGGCTCTGCGTCGCGTGGAAGCCGGAGATGATGCCGCAGGCGATCGTCACGAAGAGGCACGGGAAGAGCGGGTTCGTCGCCTGGTAGCCGGCGAAGCCCGCGCAGTCGTTCAGGATCTCCGGCTTCGCGAACCCGGCGACGACGAGCGCGACGGAGATCGCGAGCGAGCCGAGCACGAGCAGCGCGCCGAAGACCGGGTAGAACCGGCCGATGATCGCGTCAATCGGGAAGAGCGTCGCGGCGAGGTAGTAGGCGAAGATGATCCCGACCGACCACCAGAAGACGGACACCTCCGGGAACCACTGGCGGTCGATGAGCGTCGCGGGCGTGTTGATGAAGACCGTCACGCAGAGGAGCAGCGCGACCATCATGATCCAGCCGAAGACGGCGGCATAGGCCGAGCCGAGGTGGTCGCGGATCATGCGCGGCATGTTCGCGCCGTTCGTGCGCAGCGAGATCATGCCGGCGAAGAAGTCGTGCACCGCGCCCATGAAGACGCAGCCGACGGGGATGATGAGCAGCGCGACCTTGCCAAACTTGATGCCGAGGATGACGCCGATCACCGGCCCGACGCCCGCGATGTTCAGGAGCTGGATCAGCATGTTCTTCCACTTCGGCAGCGGCACGTAGTCCACGCCGTCCGGGTGGGCGATGCACGGCGTCTGCCGGTCGTCCGGCGGAATGAGCCGCTCGACGACCTTCCCGTAGGTGAAGTAGCCGAAAATCAGAAACGCGATGCCACCGAGAAACCAGCTCATGATGTTCAGTCCTTTTGAGTTTGACGAGACCGCCGAAGCGTGAAGACCGTGAGTTCGGCGGGGTCGAAGAAGCGGAGCGGAAAGCCCGCCCACAGGCCGACGCCGGGATTCACGTAGAGGGCCGCCGACCCCTCGCGGTAGAGGCCGCGCACGAAGCCGCTGTTCGCGCGCGCGACGACCCGGTCGAGGAGCGGCGCGATGCCGCCGTGGGTGTGGCCCGACAGCTGAAGGTCGACGCCGTGCCGCCGGACATTCTCGCGGAACGTCCCCGGACGGTGCTCCAGCAGGACGCGGAAATCGTTCGGTCGGCTGCCGAGGAAAGCCGTCCCCACGTTCGGCGCCGCATTCCCGTAGCCGCCGTAGCGGCTGACGACCTCGTCGTTCACGCCCGCCAGTGCCAGGCCCGGACGCGGGCGCACACAGTCGTTCTCAAGGAAGCGGAAGCCGCTCTCGCGATACCACTTCTCCCAGCGGAAGCCGTCCAGATAGAACTCGTGGTTGCCCGTCACCCACCACACGCCGTCGCGTGCCCGAAGGTCCTTCAACGGCGCCATGTCGTCCTTCAGGTAGGCGACCTTGCCGTCCACGTAGTCGCCCGTGAGGCAGATGAGGTCGGCCTTCGCCGCGTTCGCGGCGTCGACGACCGCCCGCGTCCGCCAGCCGCGCGCCGCGCTTGAGCAGTGCAAGTCCGAGATCTGCAGGATGCGGTAGCCGTCCAGCCCGGCGGGCAGGTCCGGGAACGCGAGCTCGATTTCCTTCACGGGCGGCACCTTCGTGCCCTCGTACTGTCCCCATGCCGCGAGGACGACGGCCAGCGCGGGCAGGAGGAAGCGGCGCCCGCGCCGCGTCCACCAGACGAGGCTCAGCGCAACGAGGACATAGAGGATGGAATTGACGAAGTTCAGGCCCCAGATCAGCAGCTCCGGCAGCTCGGGCGAGAAGCGGTGTCCGCCCAGCGTCTCGAAGAGGACGAACTTCGACCCGCCCAGCAGCAGGAACATCGTCCAGAGGGCCTTGCCGCGCACGCCGAGGCGAGACGGCAGGACGAACGTCAGGAAGCCGAGGGCCGCGCAGGCCAGCGGAAAGGTGTTGATGACAAACGTCGTCGTGATGAACTTCATTTGCGGTACCGATGCGTCGACTCGCCGCGCAGGAGAAGCGCTTCCGCCTCGTCGACGCGGCCGATCTCGCGGATGCCGGGCGTGTCGACGACCATCGCGCCGGACGGCAGCATCACGAGCTCGCGCGACGTCGTCGTGTGGCGCCCCTTCCCCGACCATTCCTGGATTTCCTGCGTCGCCGCCCATTCCTCGCCCGCGAGCGTGTTGAGGAGCGTCGACTTGCCGACGCCGGAGGAGCCGATGAACGCGACCGTCCGCCCCGGCCGCACGTAGGCGTTCACCGCGTCCAGCCCCTCGCCCGTCACGGACGAGAGGCGGAGGATCGGCGCGCGGCCCGCGACCGTCTCTTCGAGTTCGGCAAGAAACGCCTCGTCGCCGTCCTGCCAGAGATCCGTCTTCGTCAGCACGACGACGGCCTCGGCCTCGCCCATGTCCGCCGCGAGGTCGAGGTAGCGCGCGATGCGGTTGGTCGAGAAGTTCTCGTTGAGGCTCATCATGACAAAGAGCGTGTCGAAGTTGACGGCGAGCGTCTGCGACGTGCGGCGCGCGGTCGGGTCGCGGCGCTCGAAGCGCGAGAAGCGCGGCAGGACCTCGGTGATCAGCGAGTCGCCCCGGTCGTTGTAGCGGAAGCGCACGAAGTCGCCGGTCATCGGCTTCGGCGGCTCGACGAGCCGAACCTCCGAGACCTTCAGCCCCTTCATGTTCACGGGCGCGGCCGTCTTCATGCGCGTGAACGCGCTCTTCTTCTTGCGCGCAAGAATCTCGCCCGTCGGCTGCTCGTTGCAGACGAGATGGTAGTAGTCGCCGTGGGCGGAGACGATGCGGCCGATGCCCGGCTCGACCGGGCCCCGCCATCCGAACTGTTCGATGCGCGTCATCTCGTCCGCCACCCGTCTTCAGACCTGATAAGGCCCCAGGAACGTCTCCTTGAAATCGTAGCCGCCGACAAAGGAATCGGCCGTATCGTTCTCGCCCCGCCCGATGCGGCGGCCCTCGACGAGGTTGAACATCATCTCGCCGATGTCCTCGGTGCAGGTGACGCCCCACTCAGTCAGCACCGTGTAGGTGAGCGGGCCGTACTGGTCGAGCGCGCGCTCCTTGAACTCGTCAAGGACGTCCTCGCCCGAAACGTGCTTCCCGTCCTCGCCGCTCAGGAAATGCACGACATCCATCAGCAGCGCATAGGCGCGCGCGTTGAAGCGGCTGTCCTTCGCCACGATGTCCGCAAAGCTGTCCGAATCGAAGTCGATCTCTTCCATGACGATCTCACAACGGGCGCACCGTCATGGTGAGGTTGTTCTGCGAGACGATCGCGACGTCCGTGCCCGCCGGGACCGCCGACGCGGCAACCGCCGTCCATTCGGCGTCGCCGATGAGGACGCGCCCCGTCTTCGGCGACTCAATCGCCTCCGTGACCTGTCCGACGCGCCCGACGTAGTCGTTCGTCAGCCCGCGCGCCGCGCCGTCCTTCTCGCCGACGAAGACCTTCTTCAGGGCGCGGCGCAACAGGACGATGTAAAGAATCGACAGAACCGAGAACGCGGCCATCTGCCACGTCCCGTCAAAGGCCGCGCCGAACGCAAAGCGCAGCACGCCGACCGTCGCGGCCGCAAGCCCGAAAAAGCACAGCACGAACCCCGGCGCGACGAGTTCCAAGAGCATCAGCGCCAAACCGGCGTAGACCCACAGCCAAGCACACGACGTCATTTCTTTCCTCCTTCATGAATGTCGACAACCGTCGCCCCGGGGAACGCCCCCAGGACATCATCGTTCAGGCGCGGATCGTCCAGGACCTCCCGCCGCGACACAGGTTGCGCGGGCTTCGGCGCCGCCTCGGCGGACACGGGCTTGGGCGCAGGGGGCGGTTCAGGCTTCGGCGCGGCCGCCGAAGCCGCGACGGGCGCCGGGGGCGGCTGGGGCACAGCCGCCGTCGGCGCGGCAGCGGCGGGCAGTCCCTCCCGCATCCCTTTCACCGCGCGCAGCAGCTCGTCGACCGTCGCCGTCGTCGCGAGGCGCGAGGCACGGATGAGCGACATCTCGATCAGCGTCCGCACCGACAACACATAGCGCAGCTTGTCTTCCATCTCCGCGAGCTGGTCGCAGACCCGGAAGACGCGCCCCGGATCGATTCCCTGCGCCTGAGCCTCCAGAATCCGGATCTGGTCAGGCGTCGCCTCCAGCGACTTGGACTTCGGGCCGAGCGCCTGGAGGACGACGAGATTGCGGAAATGCTGAAGCAGCTCGCCTGAAACCCGCCGCATGTTCTTGCCGGCGGAGTCGAACATTTCAATCGCCTCGAGGATCGCCGCCGTGTCGCCCTTCAGGATCGCGCCGGCAAGGTTCTCCAGCGCGCCCCGGCTGACGAGCCCGAACACGCCGAGCGCATCCTCTTCGGTGATCTTGTCGCCCTTGAAGGAGATGAGCTGGTCGAGCGACGAGAGCGCGTCGCGCATGCCGCCCTCCGCACCGCGCGCGATGGCGAGAAGCGCGTCTTCCGCCGCCTCGATCTTCTCCTTCTCGCAGATGTACTTCAGGCGCGCGACGATGTCATGCGTCTGGATGCGCCGAAGGTCGAAGCGCTGGCAGCGCGAGACGATCGTCGGCAGCACCTTGTCACCCTCCGTCGTCGCGAAGATGAAGCGCACATGCGGCGGCGGCTCCTCCAGCGTCTTCAGGAGCGCGTTCCACGCCGCGCCGGAGAGCATGTGGCATTCGTCGATGATGTAGATCTTGAACTTCGAGCCGGTCGGCTTGAACGGACACTGCTCGATGATGGGCCGCACGTCCTCGACCTTGTTGTGCGACGCCGCGTCAAGTTCCGTGACGTCGATCGAGCGCCCGGCGGCGATCTCCGTGCAGTTCGTGCACGCGCCGCAGGGCTCGACGCCGTTCGGCGAAAGGCAGTTGAGGGCCTTCGCGAAGATGCGCGAGAGCGTCGTTTTGCCGATGCCGCGCGGGCCGATGAACAGGTAGGCGTTCGCGATGCGGTTCGCCTCGATCGCGTGCCGCAGCGTGCGCACGACATGCTCCTGCCCGACGACGTCGTCAAACGTCATCGGGCGGTATTTCAGCGGCAGGGCGATATGCGTGGTTTCGGCCATGCGCGCATTATAGCATAAATTGTCGCGTCAGAACGTCACCTCGGAGTCGTCCCAGCAGCACCGGAGGACCTTCTCCATCAGCTTCGCGTCCATCTTGCGCGGATTGCAGCCCGTGCAGGCGTCGCCCATCGCGTTCTCCGCGATCTGCGCCGCCTTCGCCTCGAACTCGTCCGCACCGACCATCGCCGGCTGCGCCTCGTTCACCGCCGTCTTGTAGACGGGCAGCCCGTTCGCGGCGTAGTCCTTGATGCAGTGCGGGATATTGAGCTCGTCGTTGAACTTCCGCACCCACGCGATGAGCGCGGCGATCTTCGCCTCCTGCGACGTCTCGGCCCCCGCGATTCCGAGCTCGTCCGCGCAGAGGGCGTAACGCTCGGCGGCGAACGGCACGGCGGCGTTGAAGCGGATCACCTTCGGCAGGTACATCGCGTTCGCCGCGCCGTGGATGACGTGGCCGCCCGCGAACGCCGCGCCCGTCTTGTGGGCGAGCGAGTGGACGATGCCGAGGAGCGCGTTCGAGAACGCCATGCCCGCGAGGCACTGCGCGTCGTGCATGGCGGCGCGCGCGGCGGGGTCGCCGCCGTAGCTCTTGACGAGCGAATCGCGGATCATCTTCATCGAGTGGATCGCAAGCGCGTCCGAATATGGCGAGTGCGCGACGGCGACGATGGCCTCCAGGTCGTGCGTGAGCGCGTCCATGCCCGTGTGCGCGCAGAGCTTCTGCGGCATCGTGAGCGTGAGGTCAGGGTCGACGATCGCGACGTCAGGCGTGATCTCGAAGTCCGCAATCGGGTACTTGATGCCCTTCGCGTAGTCCGTGATGATCGAGAACGCCGTCACCTCGGTCGCCGTGCCGGACGTCGAGGAGATCGCGCAGAAGTGCGCCTTCGTGCGGAGCTTCGGCAGGCCGAACACCTTGCACATGTCCTCGAACGTCGCCTCGGGATGCTCGTACTTGATCCACATCGCCTTCGCGGCATCGATCGGCGAGCCGCCGCCCATCGCGACGATCCAGTCGGGCTGGAATTCCTGCATCACCGCCGCGCCCTTCATCACCGTCTCGACCGACGGGTCGCTCTCGATGCCCTCGATGAGCTTCACCTCGAAGCCGGCCTCCTTGAGATAGTCCTCCGCGCGCTGCAGGAACCCGCCGCGCCGCATCGAGCCGCCGCCGACGCAGATGACGGCGCGCGTGCCCTTGAGGGTCTTCAGGGTCGCCAAGGCGCCCTTGCCATGATAGATGTCACGTGGAAGCGTGAAACGAGCCATGTTGAATTACCTCCTTGTTTTTTCTTTTATGGGTAAAAAGATATTGATATAGTATCATCTATTTCGTTCGTTTGCAACCCCCCACCCCCGGTCGGGCCACGCATCACGACAACTGGTCGCCGCCGAACCTTCGGCGACTACCGCACGACCGTCGTCTGGGGCCAGGCGAGCTTTTCCGAGATTTTCAGCTTCTGTCCGCCGAAGACGTGTTCGGCGGCGAACGCCGAGACCTCGACGGAATCGATCTTCTGGCCGCCGACGCGCAACTCGTTCTGAAGGCGCAGCGACTTCGCGATGTAGAGGGCGAAGCCGCAGAGCGCGCTCACGACCAGCGCCAGCGCAAACAGCCCGACGGCCAGCTCAATCAGGGCCTGTCCCCGGCGGGCGGGCGCGGGCGACGGGGCGGCCGACGGGGCGGTTGACGGGGCGGCTAAAGCCGCCCGCTCCGATAAAGACGCGGCGGGCGGTAAGGGCGCGGCGGCGCGTGGCGAAGATGAAGAACCTCGCCCAACCGTCGTTATCGACGCGCGCGGCGAAAACGAAGAACCTCGCCCACCCGCCGTTATCGACGCGAGTGGCGACAAAGAAACTTGCCCCACCGCCGTTATCGACGCGAGTGGCGACAAAGAAACTTGCCCAACCATCGTTATCGAAGCGGGCGGCTTCAGCCGCCCCAACCCGGCCAGCATTTGCGCGAGCATGCCATTTGGCGCGAGGTCGCCCGCCCAGATCTCGTCGGCGTTTTTCAGCAAAAACTCGTTGCACCAGGTCGCGATCTTCTTGTTGAGCCGCGAGCCGGGCGGCTGCGGCGAGACGGTGAGCGCCCAGCCTTCGCGAATCGCCGCCGCCAGCCCCGGCACGAGTTCGCCGTCGCCGGGAATGCCCGCCGGGAAGACCGCGATCAGCGGCCGCCGCTTGGCGAGCGCGCGCCGCAGCGCCTCGCGTTCCTGCGCCGAGGTAAAGGTCGAAATCAAGACCGACCGAGGCGCGGCCGACGGGGCGGCCGACGGGGCGGCTAAAGCCGCCCGCTCCGATAAAGACGCGGCGGGCGGTAAGGGCGCGGCGGCGCGTGGCGAAGATGAAAAAGTTTGCCCAACCATCGTTATCGAAGGGGGCGGCTTCAGCCGCCCCGCCTCCGCCCGCGCCCAGACCTTGCGCGGCCTCAGCGCGCTCGCGTAGAAGCCCTGGCTCGCGACGAAAGCGACGCGCGGGCGATTCAATAGCTCGGCGTTCCCGCGCAAATGCGCCGTACACGCGCCGTAGCGGTCGCTCGACCAGTTCGCCGGGTTCTCGCGAATGTATTTCTGCCAGCCCCTGAATTCGGCTTCGCTCGTCACGAGGTCGTCCCAGTAGTCGCGCTGCCACAGGCTTTCGCCGATGTCTTCGATTTCGCCCGCCCGCCGCATCTGGCCATAGGCAAACGACGTGCCGCCCTTGAAGCGGCTCATCAGAAAGCCAAGATGATGCGCCCGGTTCGTCGCGCGCCAATGAATGCGCAAGAGCGCGTGAAAATGGTTGGGCATCACGACGAAATCGAAAATCTCAAGCTCTGGGTATTTGCCCGGCAATGCGCGCCACGCCGCCTCGACCGCCCGACCGAGCGCGTTCAAGACGACCTGTTCGCCGACGACCGCCCCCAGCAGCGACTTGTTCTTCGCCACCTGCACCGTCACCGACCACCACCCGGCACGATAGCTGATCGCCGCGTGGCGCAACGAGAGGCGGCGCACGTGCGGCGCGTTCTCTTTTTCCCTAATGGCCATGCGGCGTGCCTCCCCGTCCGCCGCTGCCGCCCGTGGGACGCAGGCAGCTCGACGCATTGTACTTCAGCCACGTGCGGCCCTGCTCGCGGACGCTCGGCTTCTCCCAGTCGACGAGCTGGCGGCAGTAATAGCAGCCCTTCAGCGCGTCCGGCCCGTTCTGGAAATACGCCGGCAGGTCTTCGCGCAAATGGCGCATCCAGTCAGGGTCGGCGGTCGAGAGATCCTTGCCGCCGACGGCGTCGAGCGGCACAAGCCGCACGGCCTCGAACGCCGGCGTGACGAAACCCTTCAACGCCGTCACGACCCCGACGCCGCCGTCTGCGGCCTCGACCGTGCCGAACGGCTTTGCCGCCGCCGCCCACTTCGCGACGCGGTCTTCGTCCGATTCGAGCAGGTTCGGGATGTCGCCCAGCACGCGGCAGATCGCCGCCGCGCCGCGCACGTCGTATTCGGGCTTGACCGGGCCGACAACGGGAAAGCGGTCGTCGCCGTCGGGATCGATCTCCCACCACCGCCGCCACAGGCCGGCCTCCGTCGTGTCGTAGAAGAACCAGACCTGGTTCTGGTTCGTGATGAGGCTTGACTGCGCGAGATCGTCGAGCGAGGCGTCCGCGAGGCGACAGACGAGCGCCGGCCCCAGCAGATCGACGGCGCTGCCCGTGCGCGGCACGAGGTGCAGCGAATAGACCTCGCTGTTCGCGCACCGCTGACGCCGCAGGGCATCGTCCGCGCGGGGCAGCGGCCCCCAGTCGCCAAAGCCCGAATAGCTGTCCAGGACGCCGGGCGCGTAGAAGTGAAACCAACACCAGTTGCGGCCCGCGACGGCGTGGTAGAACTGCGCGTTGAGCAGCAGGTGCCCCCCGGCGGCATCCATGAACTCGATGTTGTCCGGCCCGGCGTAGAGCGGCGCGCCGATCTCGACTTCGAGGGCCTGTGCGTATTCCTCCCACGCGCCCTCCCACGGCGCGGGATACGCCTCCGGCGTCGTCACGTAGGTCGTGCGGATGTCGATGACGTGCTGTTCCAGGATCTCGCGCATCTCGTCGCTCGGCTCGGCCCCGTTCGCCTGCGCGGCCGCGTTGCCGAGCGAGATGCCGCGCAGCGGGCCGAGGAAGCAGAGGCGCGCCTGTTCCTCCGCGAGGCGCGCGCAGGCCTCCTCGTCGTCCGCGAGCGCGGCCTTCAGATGGTCGACATTGAGCGCGCCGATCCTGTTCAGCAGCTCGGCCTGATGGCGCGCGACGGCGAGCGCCGCCGCGTCGCCCGCGTTCATCGTGCGGTTCTTGGCCGTGACCGAGAGATACGCGCCCACGTTCATGAGCGTGAGGAACGTGATCGCGACAAGCACGAGCACAAGATAGAGCGCGACCTGTCCGTGTTGTGCCTTCATCGTCCCGCGTCATTCAGGTAGAGCGTGTGGTTCGCCTCGATGCCGGCCGCGCCGGAGAGGTCGAACGTCCACGCGCCGTCAAAGAGGTCGAAGCCGAGCGCGACCGTCGCGTCCGTGCCGTCGCCGGGATCGACCTTCAGGCCGCCCCAGCGTTCATAGTCGAGGATGCCGCGCGCCTCCGGCTCGTGTTCGGACGCGAGGTATTCGGGAATGCGCCCGTATTCCATGCCGACGTCGAAATCCGCGCCCTCCGGCCACGTGCGCTTCCCCGCAACGGGGATGACGGCGACGCGCGCGGCCTTGCGGCACATGTAGTCGTTGAACCCGACGGCACGGGCGCGAGCGACGCGCATCGCCGCGTGTTCAAGCAGGATCTTTCCCGTCAAGAGATAGGACAGCTTGAAGAGCGCCAAGAAGGCAAACGAGATGATCAAGACGGCAATCACCGTCTCGACCATCGCCTGCCCTCGGCGCGCCCGCCGCACGTGACGTCACTCCCCAAGGGAGCGAATCGAATCGGAGCTGATCGAGTCCGCCGCCGACTTCGCCTTCGACCCCTCCTCGGAGGAGAGCGCGTCCGTCGCCCCGGCGGCCTTCTTGCCGATCGCGCGGCTCAGGTAGGTGAAGACGGCGATGAGCGACACCGCGATCAGCGCGACGATGATGATGTACTCGACCATCGTCTGACCTTTTCTCAACGTTTTCATCATGTTCATGACTTTCCTCCTTCTTTAGGGGTATTCGCTTGAAACGAGCCTTTCCGTGCGGACGCCGAAGCCGACCGAACCCGAGACGAGGAATCCCAAGACGGACACCACGACAACGAGGCCCGCGAGCGCGAGCACGTATTCGAGAAGAGCCTGACCTTTCCGCATGGCACGTATTATAGCATAATTGCGCACCACGATTGCGGCAATTGCCGGGGGAAAGCGGACGACAGACGAGACGCGCACGTCAGCGCGGCGGCGCGCAGAACTTCTTCTCGAACCACTGGACGGGCAGCTCCGTCTGCGCCGCGCCCTCCCCTGAGGCCAGGTAGTCGAGAAGCGACGCGCGGAGCCGCACCTGCGCCGGATCGTCTCCGTCGATCCTGTAGCCGCAGACGAGCAGCCGCCCCTTGCCGACCTTCGCCTCGAACAGCGACGACGCCAGGAACGAGAAGTGGAAGTCGCTGACGCTCATCGTGATCAGGCGGAAGCCCTTCGGCATGTCGTCGAGACGGTGGAGGTTCGCGCCCTGAACAAGGTGGTACCACTGCCAGTCCGTCCAGTTCTCCGTCGGGAAGCCTCTGAGCGCGGGATCGCCGTCGAAGACGCAGGTTCCCAGGCTCGCGCCCAGCGGCGGACGCCAGTCCCACGTCTTGTTGCCGACCCAGTAGACCGTGCGGAAGCTGTCCTTCTCCCCGCCAACGCTCGTTCCCGTGTAGAGGACCGTGCCGCCGGACGCCAGCCGCGCGGCGGCCTCCTGCGGGTCGTCCGTCAGCAGGACGCCGTCCGGCACGGCCGCCGAACGCTCATCCGGATAGACCCAGAAGCGCCAGCGGTTCGTCCCGAAGCGGAGCTCGTGCGGGCCAAGCGCGACCGTGCCGTCCAGCGCCAGCTCGACCGTCCCGGCCTCGGCCAGGCGTCCCGGCTCGATCGGCGCGGCGGCGGCCGCCCTGCGGGCCTTCCCGTCCAGGGCGCAGGGGAAGGCCTCGCCGGCGGGGATCGCCGTCTCGCCGAGGTTCCGGACCTGGAGCCGCGCGCGGAACGTCTCGCCGCGCCGCCACGTCCACTTCGGGACGCGCGCGAGGAAGTTCGTCACGTTCCAGACCGTGCCGAAGGCGGGCAGGTCCCGGAAGCCCGGCTTGAGGTCGTAGAACGGATCGCGCCAGCCGACGAGCGCCTCGCCCTGCCCCGTGAAGTCCTGCGCGTTCAGCAGCTGCACCCCGGCGCACGACGGCGTCCGGAGGAAGCTCTCGACCTCGTCCTTGTAGATGAGCCGGCTCTGCCGCGCGGAGGCCTCGTGGAAGAGGCGGTTGAAGCGGAGCGTGCCGTGCCGTTCCGCGCACGCCTTCCAGCGGGCGATGTTGTAGGGCCTGAGGTGCCCGGTGAACTTCGAGAGGAAGTCCCACATCGGGTAGACCGGCCACTGCCCGATCTCGTGCGCCATCGTCGGGATGCCCGTCTTCGCGTACTGCGCCTCGTAGTCCCAGTCCGTCGAGGGGCGAAAGGCCTTTCGGACGAGCCCGACGCCGGGATAGCTGTGCGTGACCATGTAGTCGTCGGCGCGCGTCACCTCGCGCGCCGTCGAGACGAAGTAGAGGCGGCGGGGGTCGTCCCGCTTCATCGCCTCGATCCACCCGGCGGCGACGTCCCACCGCGTGCCGCCGAGCTCGTTGCCGATGCCGAGCGAGAGGAAGGACGGTGAGTTGCCGTACGCCCGCGCGATCGCCTTCAAGGCGCGCCTGACGTAGCCGTCGATCGGGAACCCGTAGCCGAGCGGATGCGGCTTCCCCTTGTCCGCCATGACCTTCGTGAAGTCCCAGTCGCCGCGCAGGTCGACCCAGATGTCGGCCTCGGGCAGCAGGTAGGCGCCCAGCTCGTCCGCCGCCTCGAACGCCGCTGCCGGCGGCGTCCAGGTGTGGAAGCGGAGGGCGTTGATGCCGTCCTCACGCTTGAGCGGGCGCAGGATCGCCAGCCACGCCTCCTTCGTGAGCGCGGGCGACCCGTCCTTCGCAAAGTTGCAGTTCTCGACGTTGCCACGGATGAAGCTGCGGACGCCGTTCACGTAGAGCGCGTGGTCTCGCGCGGCCACCGAGCGGAAGCCGAAGCGGTGCCGCACGACGAGGCCCGTCTGCGGGTCGGTCAGGACGAGGAAGTAGAGTCGCGGGTGAAACTCGCTCCAGCTTTCGGGCACGCGCGCGAGCTCGACCTCGACGGCGTTTCCGCCCGTCCGCCGGACCGTGACGCTCTCGCCCTCGACCCGCACGGTCTCGGCGTTCGCCTCGAAGCCCTCCGGCGCCTCGAAGGAGAGCGTCCGCCCGCCGGGCGCGGCGAAGATCCGCACGTCGCGCAGCGGGTTCCGCTCGCGGATCTCCATCCGTCCGAGCACGCCGTGCCAGACGCTCTGCATCTGCGGGCCGTAGCTGTGCGAGCTCTCGGAGAAGCGGTACTGGTTGGAGTTGTCGACCTCGATGCGCAGCTCGTGCTCGCCCGGCGTCGCCAGCGCGGGCGGGACGGGATGGACGTGCGGCACGGACAGGATGTCCTCCGCGCCGAGCGAGACGCCGTCGAGAAACACCTCGCTTTTCCACATGACGCGCTCAAGGAAGACCTCGAGCGGCACGCGGCAGTCATCCTCCGTCAGCACGATCCGGCGGACGTAGGCGGCCTTTCCGAGATACTGGTACTCGCGCGTGAGGCAGCCCTTGTGAATCGACTTCGGGTCGATCTTCTCGTACTCGGCCTCCGTCATGTGCCGTCCGAGGCGAGCGTCCGCCAGCGTCCCCGGAAGCGTCAGCGTCCCCGAGACGCCGGGGCCCGAAACCGTGTACTCGCCCGCGAGCGAGAGGGCCGCCAGGAAAAGCGCACCCGTCATCTTCCTCCTCTCGTTTTCACTTGCGCAAAAGCCGATAGACCTCGCCCACGCGCGTGGCGAAGACAAGACGGCCGAACTCGTCACGGCGCGTCGGCACGGGCGCACCGTCCGGGCCCGCGACCGCCCAGTCGCCCCAGATCAGGCAGTCAGCCCTCTTCTCCGAGCGGATCGTGACGTCGCCGATCTGTCCGTCCGCAAACGCGGCGGAAACGAGGAACGCGCCCTGCGCACGCCAGTCGCGGAAGGCGATCGCGCGATCCGCCGGCCATAGCGGGAAGAGGCGGATCGCGCCGTCCCAGCTCTGGAGCGCCATCTCCTGCACGGGCGCCATGCACGACAGCGTCTCCGTCCAGCCGCCCGTGCGCCCGTAGTGCGCGACGCTCATCGCCCGGACGGATCCGTTCGGCCGCCGCCACTTCTCCAGCAGAGAACGGTAGCGCGGATAGTCGCGCGCGGGCAGGAAGCGGTTCTGGCGCAGGCGTCCAAGCCAGTCGCGGATCGCGAGCCCGAAGTACCAGAAATCGCGGTCGTCGTGCTTCAGGGGCTTGCCGTCCCACGCGCCCGGCTGCACGTAGGGCTGGGGCACGCCGCCGTACTCGGGCGAGCCCGCGAACAGGCAGTGCCGCGCGTAGCCCTTCGCCGTCGCGCCCGGCCCGGCGAGGTTCTCGTAGCGATCCGTCCAGTCGCGGACGAGATCCGCATCGACGCCGAGCGTCTTGGCCGCCTCGGCGGCGATGTAGAGCGCATGGCGCGCGTAGGCGAGCGGGCTCCACTGGTCGCAGAGCCGCATCGGGTCCTTGCCGAGCGACGATTCGCCGGCGATGGACGGGAAGACGTGGTACTTGCCGTCGTTCAGGTTCGGCGGCAGGTCCGGGTGCGGCGCCTTCTTGAGGAAGTCGAGGTAGAACAGCGCGCATTCGCGGAGGAACGGATAGCCCCGCGTCTTCAGCCAGTCGCGGTCGAGCGTGTAGGCGTAGTAGTCCCAGTAGCGGCTCGCGAACCAGCCCGTCATGTAGACCATGCGCCCAAGCGTGAGGCGTCCGTTGTAGTCGTCGTCGCAGAGGGCGGGAAAGCCCTCCAGCTGGATGAAGACGCCGCGACAGCCGTAGTACTTCTCGGCGATGAGCCGTCCGACCGGACGGTAGAAGTCCACCGCGTCGAAGAACGCCTCCGCCTGTTCGCAGCGGTTCGCCGTGAACTCGCCCCAGTAGATCGACTCCAGGTTGTAGTTCGCGTGATAGTCGCCGTGCCAGTGCGAATAGTGCCTGAGCGAACACGGATGGAACAGCCCCGGCGGGACCGTGCCGCCGCGCAGGAAGCAGCGGCGCAGGTGGTACGTCGCGTACCAGAGGTCCTCGAGCCCCGGGTCGTCCGGGAACGTGACGGCGCTCTTCGCCCAGTACGCCTCGGCGGCCGCCTTGGCGCGTTCGAGATATGCCTTGAACGGCTGCGGCCGCGCGTACGTCGGCCACGTCGCGCCGCGCTGGACGTCGCGCGTCGTCGTCACCTTCACGACGGCCGAGCCGGAGACGTCGCGGCTCCAGCCGAAGAAGTGCAGCATCGCGCGCTTCGGCCCGGCCGCCACAGGCAGCGCGCGCCCTCCGTCCTTGCCGACGCAGAGCTGAAGGCGGCAGGTGAAGCCGTCCGGGAACAGGCGGTCGGGGTAGAACGCCTGGTCGATGCAGTAGAGCGCGTTCGTCACGTCGACAATCGCCACGGGCGGCGGCAGGGGCTGCGCGTCGGGATAGCGGCCCGCCGCGTTGGAGAGGCCGACGGACGCCACTTCGCTCCGAAACGCGGACACGACGGGATCGGCCTCGCGTTCAAGCGAATACCAGACCGGCGGCTCGCCACGCCCCACCCGCGTCTCCTCGTCCCATCCCGTGCACTTCCACGTGCAGGCGAACTCGTTCCGTTCGGGATCCATCACCGCCTCGACGCCGACCTTCACGCCGTTCGGCCAGACGGCGGCAATCCGCAGTCTGCCCTCTTCGAGGAACAGCTGCTGCGTCCACTTCGGGAAGCCCGGCAGATTGGACGGGATATGCAGCTTGAGCTCGCCGACGGGCTTCGGCATCGGATAGGGCTGCCCGACGCCGTGCGAGCGCCGCGTGAAGGCGCCCGCCGGCTTGCGCCCGAGCGCGATGTCGATGTAGTCGCGCGCCGTCGCCGGCGCGGGATCGCGCTCCTTCTCGATGCGGCGATCCCAGACGTCGCCCTTCCCGAAGCGGAAGACGACCGTGTCCGCCGTCTGGTACGCGCAGACCGACAGGTCGCCGTTGCCGAGCACAAACCCCTCTTCCGGCTCCAGGGCCGGGCCGTCCATCCGCAGGACATGCGGACGCGCGACGGCCACGCCGACCGCCAGCGCAACAGCCGCCGACAGAATTCTTTCCTTACGCATTTTCACGCACCGCCTTTCCGAAGATTTCAGCCCCCTCGCGCAGCAGCCGCTGCCACGGCGGGATCGTCGCCATCCACGGCGCGAAGAGCATCCCCTTGTAGCGTTCGGGCGGCAGGTTCGCGCGGCAGAACGCCGCCGTCGCCGTGAAGTTTGCCTTCAGCCCGTAGCAGTTCGAGGCGCAGGGAATGACGTCATAGCCGTTCGTCGCCAGCGTCTGGTAGATATTGATGAGCGGATCGTCGAACGAGGGCGTCTCCGTCCGGTAGGTCCACGGGCTCTGCAACACCGTCTTCGGCATCTTGCGGAGAAACTCGTCCAGCGTGTGGCGACGCAGGTAGTCGCTCCACACCCAGGCGCGTGAGCCGCGCTTCTCGACCTCGCCGATCAGGAACAGCGCGTCATGCCACCAGAGGTCGCCCTGCCGCAGGCGCACGAGCGACGTGTTGCGCGTCTGGTATTCGACGATGTCCTCCTCGTCCAGTCCAAGATGGATGAAGCGGGGCGTCTCGAAGATCTCGCTGACGTCGCGGATGAGGTCGGCCGCGACCTGGTAGTAGGCGCGCGTGGAGACCATGCGCGCATAGTCCTTGAGCCAGGCGTCGTGGCAGCAGGAGAAGTTGAGCTTCGGGACGACCTCGAAGCCCATGCCCCGCAGGCGGCGGATCTCGGTCTGCAGGCGTTCGACGCGCCAACTGCCCTTCACGGCAAGTTCCGGGTGGCTCGGGTAGACGACGAACTCGCCGAGGTCGAGCAGCAGGAGGCCGCAGCCGCTCGCGCGCAGACGCGCCGACAGGTCCCGCCAGACCGCCTCGTCGAAACGGACGGCGTCATGCGTCTGGTTCTCAGGCCGACAGAGCGCGGCAAACTCCGCGTCCGTCAGGTGCTTCGCCATGATGCCGTCCCGTGTCGGCGGGATGTCGAGGTCGCCCCACATGTTCATGCCGAACTGGGGCATGTAGGCCCACAGGAAGCCTTCCTTGCCGTCGCCGCGCGCGGCCAGGGCCGCCGCCGCGGCCGCCTGCGCGAGAAATGTCCGGCGCGTGACCTTCTTCATGATGCGATTCTCCTTTGCAGTCCTTGTTCAGCGGATGACAAGAAGGGTCCCGCGACGCGGCACGAGCGCGCCCCCGACGCCCACGCGCTTGAGCCGCCAGTTCCCGACGATGGACGCGAGCGAGGGATAGGCGTCAAAGGCGATGGCCGGGACGAGGCCCTCCGCCGGCGTCGTCGCCCCCGTCACGGTCAGCGCCGCGCCCGACACCTTGCCCGCGCCGGACAGCGACGCGACCGTGGCCGGCTCGTACAGCCCGATCTCGCCGCCCGACAGGGAGAGCGCCGCCGTCGCCGGCAGCACGGCCGTCGCGCCGAGGCGGAACCGTCCGCCGACCGTCAGGTTGACGCCGCCGCCGATTGTGCCGAAGTAGGCGGCATTCGTCGAGCCCGCCACCGTCAGCGTCGCCGCCGTCTCGGACGAGTTCGTGATCGTCGGGATGCCGAAGAGCGCCCCGATTGTCGCATCACGTCCCGCCAGGTCAACCGTGCCGTCGAAGACCGAGAGATCGGCGAAATCGACCTTGCCCGTACCCGCGAGTACGATCCTTCCCGACCCCAGCACCTTGGCGTCGACCGTGATGTCCGCCGCGTTGGCGAACGTGAGCGTCCCGTCCACAAAGAGGAAGCGTTCGCCCGTTATCAGAGAACCCGTCGTCGTGACGTTGCCCTCGACATGCACATCGCCCGCGAGGTCGACGCCCGGCACAACGAGCGTCCCTTCGCCGCCGAGGTAAAGGTCGCCCGCGCCCGTCATCGTCCGCGCCAACGTCGCCGTGACCGCGTCGGACACGCAGATCCGCGCGTCGTTCACGAGCGTGACCGCACCCGCCAGCGTCGTGTTCGCCCGGAAGTCCAACGCGCCCGTCTTGACGTCCGTCCGCGCACCAAAGCCGGAGATCCTGAAATCCTGCACGTGCGTCGCGTCCGCCGTGCTGAAGCGAACGCTGCCGCCCGTGTACTCGCCGCCCAGCACCTCGACGTCGCCCGTGCCGAACGCGCCACGGTACGAATCGTTCCCCATCAGCTCGACCGTACCGCCGAGGACGCGTGTGCCGCCCGTGTAGGGCTGCGCCCGATAGAGCCGAATGCCGCCATTCGCCCTCGCGTAGAAGACGACGCCGCCCGTGCCGTTCAGATAGCCGTTCACGCCGCAGCCAAGGGCGCCGTTCACGCCCGAACCGCTCAGGACGTAGCCACGCGCGCCGCCGAAATCGACAGACCCCGCGCCCGTCAGCTGACCCTGGTAGCCGCTGTTGGAATGGGACAGGAGCACGAGATAGGCGTTGCCCGATCCAGTGCCGATCCTCCCTGTGCCGCTGACGATGCCGCCGTTGACGACCAGCGCGCCAACCGTCTGGCCATCGAGCGTGACGCTCTTCTTCTCGATGTAGGCAATCGCATCCGCCCCGCCATCGAGGCCCGACACGTAGGCCGCCGCCTTGAACCGCTTCGTCCCCGCATCATACGTCAGCAGGTGCAGTTCCGGCGCGCTGTTGCCCGACTCCTTCGTCTCGGACACGATGGGCGTCGTCGGCAAGCCGAGCGCATCCAGCGTAGGCGCGGACGCGACCTGAACAAAATGCGCATCCGTCGTGCCGAACGTTTCGCGCGAAGCGGAGGACTCGAGCGCCAGCACGGAAGCGTCGGCCCCCGTGACAGAGGGAACCGTAAGATTCGCGTCAGCAGTCTCAAGATTGACCTGCGCGCCATTCGCGAACGCCAGCGGCGGCAGGGCCGTCGAAGCGAGGCTCACGGATAGCGTACCGCCGTCGCGCAGCGTCACCGCGCCCGTGCCGAATGCCCCCGACGCCACGCCGGGACGGACGCGCCCGCGCACGGTCATGCCGCCCACATCGGCGCTTGCGCCCGTCAGCGCGAAGAGGCCCTGTCCGTCGAAGGTCACGCCGCCCGCGCCGTCGTCCGCCGCCACGAAGCCGGCGTTGCCGATCGTGACGGTCACGTTGTTGCGGTTGCGCAGGTGCGCGCCGTGCGGCCCCACGATGAGCTTGTGGGCCGTCCCGGCGACATCCGTCTTCGTGCCCTGAAGGGAACCGTCATTCGCAAAGTCGAAGTCCAGCACGCCGCCGTCCAGCCGAATGCTCGAATAGCGGCCAACATTCGATCCCGCCCAGTTCGCGAACGGACTCGTCATCACAAAGCGCCCGCCGACGACCTCGACGCGCCCCGTCGACGTGCCATTTACGACATACGGCCCTGCCGCCCGGAAGAGTGCCTTGTCCTGCACCTTCCAGCTCACGTCGACGCTGTGCTTTCCGTCCGTCGAGCCGTTCGCCAGCCAGATCTGGTTTCCGCCGACCGTGACGTCGACGACGCCGCGATCGCGCGCCAGAATGCCGACCGAGGCGCTGGTGTATTCCGCGTCCGTTCCGTCGATGACGGCCCGTCCGCCCGCGACGACGAGCGCCGTCGGCTGGCGCGTGTCCTTGCCCTCGCCGTAGCGGTCGTAGCCGTGGATGCTGCCGAAGCGGACGTCGCCGTTCTTCACGACCAGGTTGTCGTACAGGCGCGGATACCACGTTCGGATGCGGTGCACGCCGCCGTCGATCGTGTACGTGTCGGGCGAATCCGCGTCACTGCCGCTACGTATGAACGTATAGAGCCCGCGCGTCACAACATTCTTGAGCGCGATGGACGCGCGACCGCCGCCTGTGCCGGTCGTCGCGCAAAAGGACATGTCCGCCAAGACGCCGCCCTCGACCGTCAGTTTGGCGTCGGACCCGACCAAGACCGTGCGGTTGCTCGAGCTGGCGTTCGGCAGCGACAGCGTCCCGCGAACGTGAAGGGCCCACGCCCCGTCCATGACGTGCAGGTACGCGCAATCGACGGCGGCGGCGTTGGTGACCGCGATCGCCGAGCCGGCGTCCGGCGCCTGCGTCCTGGAGAATCGCGGCACGAAATCGCTCCCGATCGGCACGCCCGCCGACCAGTTCGCGGCGTTCCACCAGTCCCCGCATGCGGGGCCCTGCCAATACGTGTAGGTGACCCCCTGTGCGCCCAGGCACCCAAGCGCCGCGACCGCCGCCACGGCAGAGCATTTCGTCAGTTTCGACATCCGACAGCCTCCTCCTGTTTTCTTTCTTGTGGACACGATGATGGTCGTATTATAGCAAACGGTCGTCCAAAAACGCGAAACAACATCCGTCTAAAAATGCGAACAGCGGTTTTTGCTATACTATGCCGCATGAACGACATTCTCGTCCTGTTGCCCGAGTCGGCGCGGCTCTATGCGGAATCGCTCGCCGGCATCCGCCGACGGCTGGGCGGCGACTACCGCGAGCGCATCGTCGACGACGACACCGACCCCTCGGCGTTCCGGCGGCTGCTCGACCTCTGGCGGCCGCTCGGCTGCATCGTCTTCGGCTGGATGGGGACGAACGCCCGCCTGTCACGGGACTTCGCGCGCCTCCCGACCGTCTATCTCGACCGGGCCGCGTCCTCGCGACGCAGCTGCCTCGACGTCACGCAGGACTATGCCGAGAGCGGACGCTTCGCCGCGCGCATCCTCGTCCAGAACGGGCGGACGGACTACGCCTTCGTTGGCGACGCCAACGCCTCCAGCTGGTCGAACGCGCGCGGACGGGCCTTCGCGGACGCCGTGCGGCAGGCCGGGCACACCTGCCGCTGCCACACGGCCCGGCGCACACGCGACACGCGGGCTCTCGAACGCTGGCTGCGCGACCTGCCGCGCCCGACCAGCCTCTTCGCCGCCAACGACCGCACGGCCCGCGAAGTCCTCAACCTCGCCGCGCTGAACGGCTGGCGCGTCCCGGACGACCTCGCCGTCCTCGGCATCGACAACATCATCAGCATCTGCGAATCGACCCACCCGCGACTCTCCAGCATCCAGACCGACTTCGAGCGCGGCGGCTGGGAGGCGGCCGACCTCCTGTGCGAACGCCTCAGGTCGCCCGGCCTCCGCGTCGCCTGTCGCCGCTACGGGACGCTCGGCGTCGTCCATCGCGGCTCGACCTGCCGCGCACAGAGCGCGGCGGCCTTCACTCGGCAGACGCAGCGCGCCCTCCAGTTCATCCGCAACCGGGCCGCCGACGGGCTGACGGTCGAGGACGTCGCCGCCGACATGGGCTGTTCGCGCCGCCTGGCCGAGATCCGCTTCCGCTCGGCGACAGGCCAGACGATCAAGGCCGCCATCACCGACGTGCGGCTCGAACGGGCGCAGGCGCTCGTGCGCAACCGCGCCCTGCCGCTGAAGGCGATCGCCGCCGCAAGCGGCTACCGCACGGTCAACGCGCTCCGCGTCGCCTACCGCAACCGCTTCGGCACCGCGCTGACAGACGACCGAAGAGGCTTTTTGATATAATCTCCCCACCATGAGATACGCGATCGTTTCCGACATCCACGCCAACGTCGAGGCCCTGCGGCGCGTCCTTGCCGACGCGCGGCAGAACGGCGCGAAAAGCGTCGTCTGCCTCGGCGACGTCGTCGGCTACGGCCCCCTGCCGAAGGAGGCCCTCGCGCACGTGCGCAAGGTCGCGGCGCTCGTCCTCGCGGGGAACCACGACGACGCGGTCTCCGGGCGCGGCTCGGCGGAGGCGTTCAACGGCCTCGCCGCCGATGCCGTGACGCGCCATCGCGAAGCCCTGTCGGCGGGCGACCTCGCCTGGCTGAAGGCGCTCCCCTACGTCGGCAGGATCGACGGCGCGATCACCGCGCACGGCGACTTCGTCGACCCGCCGAAGTTCTACTACGTCGACGACGCCGAGGGCGCGGCCGCCAACTTCGCGGCGACGGACGCGCAGCTGATGTTCGTCGGCCACACGCACGTGCCCGCGCTCGCCGTCGTCGGCGACAGCGGCAACGTCCATCTCACGGCGCCGCAGGACTTCACGCTGGAGCCGAACAAGCGCTACATCGTCAACCCCGGCTCCGTCGGCTATCCGCGCGAGGAGAACGGCGTCTGCCAGTCGACCTACGTCCTCTACGACTCGACCGCGCGGACGGTCGAGTTCCGCTTCCTGCCGTTTTCCGTCGCCTCCGTCATGCCGCGCGGAAAAGCCGCCGGGCGTACGCGGCGCCTGCGGCTCGCCGCGACGGCCGTGGGCGCGGCCGCCCTGGCCGCCGCCCTCGCCTTCGCGCTGAAGCCGGCGGCGCGCACGGTGACGAAGACGGTCACCGAGACCAAGGTCGTCGAAGTCGTGAAGCCCGAAGATCCGGCCCTCCTGCTGGCGCGCCGCGAGCTGACGCTCAAGCCCGGCGACCGCAAGATCCGCGCGAACCTCCTGCTCGCCGCCGGACCCGCCGAACTCACGATCGAGTTCCGCAACCCGAACGGCGAGACCGTCGGCACGCCCTTCCGGCGGACGATCAAGGAGACCTACCGACAGGCGCACAAGATCCCCGAAGGGGCCCTGTCGGCGACGTTCACCGTCCGCAAGGTCACGCGCGACGGCGCGCCGCGCATCGCCTCGTTCGAGCCGACGGCGGAAGCGCATTGACCGATCCGGCCCCCTACGCGGGCGTCACCGCGACGGGTTCGAGAATCCAGCGCTTGTTGAACCAGTACCAGTCGCCGGGGCGTTCGCGTATGGCGGCGTCCAGGATCCGCATCACCTCGCGCGTCAGGCGCACGGCCTCGGCCTTCTTGTCCGTCGCCTGCGGATCGGGCCGCAGCGTCGCGAGGTGGTTGAAGACGTGGCGGCCGTTTTCGCGGCGCATCTGCGCGACGACGATCGGCGCGTTGCTGCGGACGGCGAACATCGCCCCCGCGTGCGAGACGTTGGCCGTACCGCCGAAGAAGTCGGCCGAGACGTCCGGCTTGCGCACGCGCAGGTCGGGCAGGATCGCGAACGCGCGTCCCGCCGACAGCTTCTCCCTGATCTGGACGAGCGTCTCGCGGCAGCCTCGGTCCAACACCTCGATGTCGCCGTACTGGCGCTTCATCCAGGCGTCGAGCTTCGGGTTGCGCTGACGCGCGGCAATCGCGAAGAGCGGCAGCCCGTACTTCGCCATCGACCACGCCGCCATGTACCAGTTGCCCGAATGCGGCACCATGATGACGACGCCCCTCCCCTCGTCGACGTAGGCCTGAAGCCTGTCCTTGTAAAGGGCCCCGTCAACGACGTGGCGATCCATCCACGCCCGGTCGAGGCGCGGCGCGCGCATCATCTCGACGCCGGTCTGGAGGACGTTCTGCAGCGACTGGACGGCGACCGCCGTCGCCTCCTTTTCGCTCATCGCGGGGAAGACGCTGCGGATGCGCGCGAGCGTCCGCGCGCGCTTGAAGCCGAAGACACGGAATGCCGCCCAGCCGAGCGCACGCGCCGCCGCCGTCGCGAGCGGATAGGGAATGGCGTTCACGAGCGCGCAGGCCGTCCGCAGCGCACCGTACTCCAGGTTGATCGTGAGGCGCGACTTCACAGCTTCCTCTGCGCATCGGCGATTGCGCGGCAGACGGCGCGGGAGGTGATGGTCGCGGACGTGATCGCCTCGATTGCGCCGCCGTCCTTCTTCACCGCGAGCGACGAACCATCCTTCCCCGCGAACTGGTCGGCAAATTCGGGCGTGGTGAGCTTCATGCCGAGGCCCGGAGTCTCGGCCGCCGCGAGCGTCCGGTAGCAGACGAGCGTCCGCTTGTCCGCCCGGAAGCCGACCATCAGCACGATGTCGCCGCCGTAGCCGCCGGCGTCCGCGCCCTTCGCCGCGTAGCCGACGACCTTCCCGGCGGCGTCCTTGCCGACGAAGACGTCGCCCTCTACGGCGACGGTCGCCGTCTCGGACGGCAGCACGGCCTTGACGGCCTTCTGCTCGTTCGCCGCCGCCGTCGCCGCAATCGGCCCGGCCGTCAGCGCGTTCACGTACGCGAGCACCGCCGCGCAGATGCCGGAGATGAGCGTCAGGGACAGGACAAGATGAATGGTCTTTTTCATGCGCAGATTATATCATATATGAACGCCTACGGGCGGCGTTCGCCGAGATTGCCGGGATCGGGGCAGAGGTTCGTCTTCATGTCCCATTCGAGATTGCGGTCGAGCGGTGTCGGGTTGAGGTAGTAGACCATTTCAAATCCATTGAGCGGATAGCCGCCGCCGCCCAGCAGTTTCGGGTTTCGGTAGATCTTGCCGTAGAAAGCCTCGACGATCTCGCCACGCTCATTGCGTCGTGTACGGATGCGGAAAGCGAACGAGAGATTATTGTCGTCGCTCGCTTGACGCTTGAGCTTCGTGTCCATGTCCGCCCAGACAAGGTGTTGCGGACGGAACCCAGTCTCTGGCGCCGTGCGGATGCGCAGCGTTTCCGACGGATCGGAAACATACCCGACCAGTCCATTTCCCTCGCCCGTGAAACGGATTTCGACCTCATCGCGCCAGATCTTCTGAAGTTTGTCCCATTCGTAAAGGCTACCTTCTCCCCGCTCCGTTCGACGATGGACGAGTTCTATGTCAGCGCGCTCGCCCTTCCCCAGCGGCGGTAGCCAGTCGCCCTGCATGAGGTCGTAGGCAACTGTGTTCGTCCCGGCGGGATAGAGCCCGTTCTCATTCCACCTCTCGATCCATTTGGCGCAGAGCGGAATCGGATTTCCCATCTTCCGCATGACAATGCGGACATCGTTCGTCACGATCCACCTTTCCGGCACGAAAAGTCGGATCATGCTGACCGCGACGCCCTTCCACTCGCCCTTGTCGCCATAAAGGATGACGGGCTGAGGCTTGTAATACTCGGACTGATCCTTTATCGTGCACCATACCTCGCCGCAATTTGAGTCTCCCCTAAACTCGGCTATTCCGTCCACAGACGTCTTGGCAAACTTTGGATTGGATTTCACTCCTTCAGTCCATGAATATGTCCGATGCTGAAAGCCTGCCCGAACGGTGGCATTCGTTAGCGGGAGATGGGTTTCGGCATCAAAGACCTTTACCTTGAATGCCAGTTCCTGGGCAAGCCCAAGACTAAAGGCCATGCTTACCAACACTGTCATCACTTTTGTGCTTTTCATTCTGTAGCCTCCTTAATGTGCTTGAAGAAATCCTGAACATAGCGGTATTCGACGTTCTTGATGTCAGAATGCCGCCATTGAGGTTCATCGTCCTTTGTCGGCCAACCGTGCTTGGCCTTTTCTAAATACTCATAGTTGACAAAGCCGTCAAGCGCATTCCGCCCCGCCGCGAAGGACTCGGCCGGGATGGCGTCGCCCAGCATCTTCGCCCGCAGCTCCGCATCCGCGAAATCCAGCACGTTCGTCGAGGCCATCCGCTCGTCGTCGAACGAGGTGAAGAGCGGACAGCAACAAACAAGCGAAGCCATAGCAAAGGCATCTGACACACAGAGGCTGCGGAGTGTTCCTTCATCTTCCTGAACGCAATAGACTGTCATTCTTCGGCTCAAGGTTCGTGTCGTTCGGCGTCGAGTTGAACAGGCTGATTATGCGGAAACCGCCAAGCCCATTCCTTTTCCCAGAAAAATCAACAGACATCACAAGCGAATAATTGGCTTTTTGCAACTTTCCCAACGAGTCAACTTCACAACGACTTCTGACAACCCAACAATTTCGCCTATCAAAAAGACCTTGAATTCTCTCCGCATAAGCAGCCTTTTTTTCATAAAATAGAGCCGCCTGTTTGTACGCAGCTTTAGGATCTGCATCATACGGCCCTTTAAACGCACTCTCTAAACAAACAGGCATACAATAATAGCCAGAATATGGGCCGTCAAATCGTATGCGTATCCCCATTCCTTCATAGTCAGGAATCCATTTGCCGTTCCAGTCAATGCTCACCTCAAAGTCTACTGTCCGACCTGCGCCATGCGGCGCAACATAATCACCCACCTCCAGATCAAACCCAATCCAAGTGTTAAGATGCTGCGTGTAAACGAACTCGCCTGAAAGATTTTTGTTCAAAGGCGTTCGGACGCGTCGCAGCAACATTTGCTCTTCATTGTCAAACGGTTGCCATTTTTCACCTATGACCGCTCGTTCTGCCCCCATAGTGGCGAAGCATAATTTCCTTACAGACGGATAATAGCCCATCTTGGATGCAACTATTTCGATTTCATCGCCACAGGTCTTTCCTTCGACAACAACCACGCCATTCGTATCCGTCACTCCATTTACCCAATATCCTTTGGGACGAAAATTCATGCCCATGAAAACGTTCACATCCGCATTCGTGACATTACAGCCAGATTCATCCAGGACATGGACACGAAAACGTGTTTGCGCACCGATTTTTCTCGCCAAGCGGTAATCCGGATCTTTTTTCAACGCCAAGGTCGTCATCGCAACGGATGTCAATGCGCACACACACAGGAATTTCTTCACCTTAGCTCGCCTTTCTCAATGAGTTGTTCAAAGAGTTTGTAGACAAAATAATATGCCGCATCTTTCATGTCTGAATGAAGCCACCTACCTGGATATTTCGCCCTGTAGGGCCAACCATTTGGCCTTGCTATACCACGAGACGAATCATCGTTCATGTCTATCATTTCTGCGGACAACAATTCACCGCCGAAAGCCGTCGCCCCTGCCGCCGGCGTCAGCGCGGGGATGCCGAGCGCAAGGTGCGCCGCGCGGACGGGCAGCGGGATCGCCGGCTCGTCCATGCTCGCGGGGTGGCATCGGAAGACCGTGTTCGTGCGGAAGTCGGCGTCAGACATCCGCCGCGCCTCGGCGACGGAGACCTTCGCGACGCCGCGCCAGTCCTCCTCCACGTTCCAGCCCGACCAGTCCGTCGCCCCCGCGCCGACGCCGATCCCGCGCCCCTTGAAGAGCTCCTGCTTGTGCCAGCTGTGGTGGGAGAGCGAGCCGAGAACGCCCGTGAGGACGCCCACGTCGTTGTCCGGCGCGAGCTCCAGGACCTCGTCGCCCGTCGAGTAGAAGTTCACGGCGACGGGAAGCGCCTTCGGGAACAGCCCCGGCCAGCCGAGCCTCCTCCGATCGTCGCCCGGATCCGCCGCGAACAGCCTGTGCCAGTTCGCCGCCCAGCTGTTCGCCGGGTACTCCTCCCAGTCCGGGTGGACGAGCTGAGGCGCGCGGAGAGACGGGCCCGCGTCGTAGGCCTCCGCCGGGACGGCCGAGTTGCACATGAGGTAGCGCGAGACGGCGAGCCCGTGGTCCTGGATCATGGACGAGACGACCATGTTGCCGAGCGAGTGCGCCATGACGACCTTCTCGCCGGGAATGCCCTTGAGGATGGGCGCAAGGCCTGCGGCGACGGCAAACGCGTTCGAGGCGTTCTCGTGGTAGTTGGCCGGGCTTCCGATGTCGCTGCGCCAGTCCACGTTGCAGAAGTCGACCCGTGCGCCCGAAAGCCACAGCCTCTTGAAGAGGGCGTCGCCCCATTTCCCGGCGTCCGCCTCCGACACGTTGGCGCCGTGCAGGAAAACGAGCCGCCGGACAGCATGGACGACATCCGGGTTGTTCGGCGGAACGCCGTCGCACGTCGCGCGCCTCTCCGACTGCCCCGACAGGTGGCGACCGTTGTACCACCGGTACATCTTCCGCACGCTGTCGATGGAACAGGGCAGGCGCTCGCGGTAGACCTCCTGGCCTCCGACGGACACGGACACCTCCGGCGACGTCCAGCAGTCGACGGAAGCGACGGCCTCGAACGCGAAGACCGACTGCGGCTCCGCGCCGAGCTCGCCGAGGCCCGTCCACTCCGCCGGAAGGCCGTAGAGCCGCGCCGCGTGAAGCGGCTCGCCCGATGTCGTGGAGACGTCCGCGCGGTAGACGTCGCCGACGCGGGCGGGCGGGACGTTGACGAGGCAGTAGCGGAGGTTCGCGCCAGCCGCGCGGATCTTCACGTCAACGGCCTTCCCGTAGGCGGCGACGAGCGGAGAGGCGTCCAGCCGCACGGGGAAGAGGTTCACGAGGTCGAGCCGCCCCTTCACGTTCGCGAGGCCCACGTCCGGCTCGACGTTCGGACGGCGGTCGGACATCTGCCCGACGTAGTCGCCCTTGTCGCAGTCCTCGTTCGTCCAGAATCGGAACAGGCGTCCGTCCACGCGCGCACGGAGGTCGCCGTCGCCAACCGCATTGTCGCTGTCGTAGTCCGGCAGAAGCAGGGGCTCGATCGCCGTCAGCCGCTGGCGGGCGACGTCCTCGACGAACCGGCCATTGAACACGCCCCAGTAGCGGAAGACGAGCGTCGCCGCGCCGGGGGCGGACGCCGTGACGGAGACAGCCGTCCGTGAAGTCGCGGCGTCCGTCGCGCCGCCCACGAGCCGCCGCCACGCGGCAAGCGAGACGTCCAGCGGCCCGCCGTCCGAGGACGCGAGCTGGCGGTAGGCGTTCTGTCCGGGACTCCACGCCCAGAG
>CAKTZA010000006.1 GCA_934635045.1 uncultured Kiritimatiellota bacterium
GAGCCAACACCCACGAACTGGGGCACGAGGCCGATTGAGCCATAGCGCAAGTTGTTCCCCGCATACCCGACAACATTCGCCGAGGTGATGCCGTCGCCGAACCCGACTGCCGCGCAGAGTGCTGCGGAAGCCGCAATCATGAGTTTCTTCATTGTTTTTTTCTTTCCGGCACAACCCAGTGTGCCATTGAGAGAAAGGGAAGATTCCGAACGAACGGCATCAAGGCATGACAAACGCGCGCGGACGGTTCCCAGACCGCTCGCCCCCTTCATCACATTCTTGACGCTTTTCGTCATCATCTTCTCTCCGTTTTGACGTATTCCGCATCAGGTTTCCTCGACACCCATCGAGGCTCTGATATGGCTTACGAGCGTAATATACCATAAATCATGGCGACTGTGCAAGCCCCCCTCGACCTTAAAAAGCGGACCGTCTGAAACCCTGAATCCTTCATTTTACCCTTTATTTACTGGGCGGAACCGATTTCACAAGGCTCGGACACCCTTTCAGGAAAAATTTCCTAAAAAATTTTTTCGCTGTCGTCTGCTTCGTCCGCGTGCTTCCGCCAGACGTCCGGCGGGGTGCCGAACGCCTCGGCGAAGCAGTGCGAGAAATACTGCGGCGAACGATAGCCGCAACGCGCGGAGACCTCGCCCGCCGAGTACGACGTCTCCTTCAGGAGGCGGCACGCGAGGCGGCTGCGCTGGCAGAGGATCTCCTTCTTGACCGAATGCCCCAGCTCTGCGACGAACGCCCGCGAGACCGTCGGATGCGAATAGCCGATGTGCCGCACCACGTCGTCCGCCGTCACGCCCTTCGCCAGGTTCCGTCGGATGTAGTCGACGGCCTCCGCCAGCCACGGCGTCCGGAACGGGTAGACGTGCGTCGACATCCGCTCGACGACGCGCTTGGGCGGATGGCGGACGGACGGCGGCGCGTCCGACGCGGCGGGTTCCGAACGCTGAAGCTGCTCGTCCAGCATCTGCGCCGCCCGACGACCGAGCGAAAACGGGTCTGTCTCGACGCTCGACAGCGACGGATTCGTGAACGTGCAGAGGAGGACGTCGTTGTCCGCGCCGAGGACTGCGACGTCCGACGGCACGGACACGCCGACGTCTGCGCAGACCGTCAGCACCTGCATGGCCCGGAGGTCGTTGCAGCAGAAGAGCGCAATCGGCTTCGGGAGCGCCAAGAGCCACTTGCCGAGGGCTTTCGCGTCCGGGACGGTCGTCTGCTCGTTGCGGAAGAAGACGTCGGCGATCCGGTGGCGCGCCGAGCCGCCGAACGACGCGACGAACGTCCCGACCCGCTCGGCCCGCGCCTTGAACGCGGCGCCGCGCGCATCCGAGAAGCGCAAGCCACCGAAGCCGCAGTAGGCAAAGACGTGATAGTGGTGCTCGACAAAGCACTGAAGCGCCATGTCGGCGATGGCCGCGTCGTCCAGCCGAATGGACGCGAGCGGATTGTCGTCGATCCGCCCGTAGGTGTCGACCACGGGCTTCCGGGCGCGGAGAAGCGTCTCGGCGGTCGCGTCGTCCATGACGCGCACGATCAGCCCGTCGAACGACGCCACGTAGGCCGCATTCGCCAGCCGCTGCGGATCGACCAACTCCAGCCGCCAGGAGGTGTTTTCGAGCGCGTAGTCGGCAATGCCCTTCAGGAGCGCGCGACCGTGCGCCCGGTTCTTCTCGATCTGGAGCGCTATGCGCGGCGCGACGCGGACTTCGCCTTTCATCAGTCCGCGTCGCCCATCGTGACGCGCAGGACCTCCGCGAGCGACGTCATGCCGCTCGCGACCTTGAGCATGCCGTCCTCGCGCAGCGTGCGCATGCCCATCTCGCGGGCGCGCTGACGGAGGAGCGTCGCGGGCGCATGGTCGAAGATGAGGCGCTGGATCGTGTCGTCGACCTTGAAGATCTCGAAAATGCCCTTCCGCCCCTTGTAGCCTGTCTTGCCGCACTTGTCGCAGCCCGCGCCGTGGTACATGTGGTCGGGGATCTGCGCGCTCGTGCCGCTCGCGAGGCCCGTGAGCATCTTGATCTCGCGCTCGCTCGGCGTGTACGCCTCCTTGCACTTCTCGCAGATGGCGCGCACGAGACGCTGGGCCATCGCGGCGCGCAGGGCGGACGCGACGAGAAACGGCTTCACGCCGATGTCGAGGAGTCGCGTCACGGCCGACGGCGCGTCGTTCGTGTGCAGCGTCGAGAACACGAGGTGGCCCGTGAGCGCCGCCTCCATCGCGATGTCGGCCGTCTCCGCGTCGCGGATCTCGCCGATCATGACGATGTTCGGCGCCTGGCGGAGGATCGACCGGAGCGCGGCGGAGAAGTCGAGACCGACGTCCTTGTTGACCTGCACCTGGTTGATGCCGCTCATCTGGTATTCGACCGGGTCCTCGACCGTGATGAGCTTCTTGTCGGGCGTGTTGATCTGGCCGAGGCAGGCGTAGAGCGTCGTCGTCTTGCCCGAGCCCGTCGGGCCCGTCACGAGCACCACGCCGTCCGGCAGCTTGATGAGCCGCTCGAACGTCGTCTGGTCGTCGGAGAGGAAGCCGAGCTGCGGCAGGCCGAGCGAGAGGTTCGACTTGTCGAGAATACGCATGACGATCGACTCGCCGTGGTTCGTCGGGACGGACGAGACGCGCAGGTCGAGATCCTTGCCGCCGACGGAGATCTGGATGCGGCCGTCCTGCGGCACGCGCTTCTCGGAGATCTTCATCTTCGACATGATCTTGAAGCGCGAGATGATCGCGCCCTGCAGGCGCTTCGGCGGCGAGTCCATCTTGCGGAGCGCGCCGTCGATTCGGTAGCGGATGCGGAACTCCTTCTCCATCGGCTCGATGTGGATGTCGGAGGCCTTCATCTTGATCGCCGTCGTGATGATCATGTTGGCGAGCTTGATGACGGCGTTGTCGTCGCCCTCGCCCGCCGTCGCGTCGGAAAGCCCCTCCTCGTCGCGCGTCGAGACCTCCGCCTCGTCCGCCGTCATGTAGAGCTTCGCCATCGCGCTCTTCACCTCGTCAAGCGGACAGAGGACGGCCTGCACGTCCTTGCCGACCAGCACGAAGCGCAGCGAGTCGATCGCGTCGTACCCCATCGGGTCGGAGAGCGCAACCGTCACCGAGTCGTCGTCCGCCACGATCGGCACGACGCCGTACTTCTTCGCGATCTCCGGCGTGATCACCTTCGTCACGGACGCCGCGTCGATCGCGTCGGCGTCGATGTGGCAGTACTTGAGGCCGAACTGGTCGGCGATCGTGCCGAGGACCTCGTCCTGCCCGATCGTCCCGCCCGCGACGAGCGCGTCGAGCGTCGTCTCGTTCTCGGCCTTCATCGAGTTGGCCGCCGTCTCGACCTGCTCGGGCGTCAGGTACCCGCGCTCGGTCAGCAGCTGGATGACATATTCGTCGTTGCTAGTCATTGTGAGAACGTATTATAGCGAAATCCCCCGGCCGGGGCAACACGGTCAGCCGCGAATCGCCTTGATGAGCTTCGGGATGACGACGTTCAGGTCGCCGACGATGCCGTAGTGCGCGACCTTGAAGATCGGCGCGTCCTTGTCGGTGTTGATCGCGATGATCTTCGCCGCGTCCTGCATGCCCGCGAGGTGCTGCACCGCGCCCGAAATGCCGCAGCTGATCATCAGCGCGGGACGCACCGTGACGCCCGTCTGGCCGATCTGCCGCTCGTGCTCGCAGTAGCCGAGGTCGACCGCCGCGCGCGACCCGCCGACCGCGCCGCCCAAAACCGCCGCGAGGTCGTGCAGCAGCTTGAAGTTCTCCTTCGAGCCGACGCCCGCGCCGCCCGCGACGATGATGCGCGCACCCTTCAGGTTGACATTCGAGACCTTGCGGACGATCTCCACGACCTCGACCGGAATCTCAACTCCGGCCAGGTGCGCGTCATGCCGCTTGATTCGATCATTCGAGAATTCGATCCTTCGATCATTTCTGTCAATCGGCTTCATCACGCCCTCGCGCACCGTCGCCATCTGCGGCCAGTGGCGCGCGTTGACGATCGTCGCGATGATGTTGCCGCCGAACGCGGGACGGATCTGGTGCAGGACGTTCGTGAACGTCTCGCCCGTCTTCCGGTCCGTGTAGTCGCCGATCTGCAGGTCCGTGCAGTCCGCCGTGAGGCCGCAGCGCAGCGCGGACGCGACGGCCGGCGCGAGGTCGCGCCCCATGTGCGTCGCGCCGAAGATCAGGATCTGCGGCTGTTCCTCCTTGACGAGCTCGACGAGCGCATGGCGGTACGCCTTGCTGCGGAACACCTTGAGCGCCGGATCGTCGACGAGATGCACGACGTCCGCCCCGCCCGCGACGAGTTCCGCCGCCAGCGGCTCGACGCCCGCGCCCATCAGCACGGCGCCAACCTTGACGCCCAGCTTGTCCGCGAGTTCGCGCGCCTTGCCGAGCAGCTCAAACGGAATCTCGGCGAGCTTGCCCTCCTCCTGTTCCGCGAAGACCCAGACTTCTCCCTTGGTTCTGTCCATACCTCTTCCCTCTTCCCTTTTCCTTCTTACTTCTTCCTTGTCCTTCTGCCTTACCCGATCGTATGCTCCGCGATGAGCTCCGCGACGAGTCCGCCGATGCCCTCGTCCGTCGGGGCGACTTCCTTGAACGCGCCGCCCGCGAGGACGACGGACTGGATCTTGTTGACGCTCGTCGGCGAACCCGCGAAGCCGCAGCGCGCGTCCTCGCAGCCGATCGCCGCGCAGTCGAGAACCTCCGGCTCCGCATTCTTGTACGTCATGACGCGGCGCATCTGGAACGGACGCAGCTCGCCGAACTTCTCCGTCACGGTGAAGAGCGCGGGCAGCTTCGCGCGGCACGTCTCGATGCCCGTGCCGATGTCGCGCGTCGCAATCGCGACATCGCCGTCCATCTCCAGCTTCTCCAGATACGTGACGACCGCGCAGTCGAGCTTCTCGCCGATCTGCGGGCCGACCTGGGCCGTGTCGCCGTCAATCGCCTGGCGACCGCAGAAGACGAGGTCGGGACTGAACCGCTTCACCGCCTGCGAGAGGATGTAGCTCGTCGCGAGCGTGTCGGAGCCGGCGGCCTTGCGGTCGGTGACGAGCACCGCGCGGTCGGCGCCGCACATCAGCGCCTCGCGCAGGATCGCCTTCGCGGCGGGCAGGCCCATCGTGATGACGGTGACGGTGCCGCCGTAGGTCTCCTTGACCCACAGCGCGGCTTCGAGGGCATTCTTGTCCTCGGGATTGAAGATCGCGGGCAGCGCCGCGCGGTTGATCGTTCCGTCCGCCTTCATCGCCTCGCCCGTCACCTTCTGGGTGTCCGGGACCTGCTTGATGCAGACGACGCAGTTGTAGCTTTTCATGTTCAGCGTATGCCGTGTTGTTCTGGAAATGGATTACATCAGCGCGTATTTCGCGATGAAGACGATTGTCAGCACGTACATGATCCAGTGGACCTTCTTCGCCTTGCCCGCGATGAGGTTGACGAGCGTGTACGAAATGACGCCGGCCATGATGCCGTCGGAGATCGAGTAGGCGAACGGCATGAACGCGACCGTCAGGAACGCGGGAATCGCCTCGCTCGCGTCGCTGAAGTCGATCTCGGCGACGGACGAGAGCATCAGGTAGCCGACGACGATGAGCGCCGGCGCCGTCGCGAAGCCCGGCACCGCGAGGAAGATCGGCGCGAAGACGATCGCCGCGAGGAAGAGGACGGCCGTCGTCACGCCCGTGAGGCCCGTCTTGCCGCCGACCATCACGCCCGAGGCGGACTCGACGTAGGTCGTCGTCGTGGACGTGCCGAACACCGCGCCGACCGAGGTCGCGATCGCGTCCGCGCAGAGCGCGCCCGAAATGCGCGGGAGCTTCCCTTCCTTCGTGAGGAAGCCGCCCTTCATCGAGACGCCGATCAGCGTCCCCAGCGTGTCGAAGAGGTCGACGAAGAAGAACGCGAACATGACGACGAAGAAGTCGAGGCCCTTGACGAGCGCCCAGCCCGTGTTCGTGTCGCCCTTGTGCGTCCAGCCCGCCGGGTCAAAGACGGCGCAGCAGGTCTGCTTGAACTGCGCGAACGAGTCGGTGATGCCCGCGAACGAAAGCGCCGGGTAGAGCGAGAAGTAGCCCTTCTCCGCGTCCGGCACATAGACGCCCGCCGCCTGCGCGACCATGCCGAGGCCCCACGTCACGAAGATGCCGTAGAGGATCGCGCCCTTGACGTGACGCGCCATCATGACGCCCGTGAGGATCGTGCCGAGGATCGCGAGCACCGCGCAGATGCCCTGCGTGTGGAACGGCGCGTTCTTGAAGCTCATGAGGCCCACGAGCACCGCGTCGTTGTTGACGATGATCTTCGCCGTCTGCAGCGCGATGAAGCAGATGAAGAGGCCGATGCCGGCCGCCACCGCCTTCTTCAGCGTGAATGGAATGCAGTCGAAGATCGCCTCGCGGACGGGCGTCAGGGAGAGCGCGAGGAAGACGAGGCCTTCCACGAACACCGCGAGAAGCGCGAACTGCCAGCTGTACCCCATGCCGAGACAGACGCCGAAGGTGAGGAAGGCGTTGAGGCCCATGCCCGGCGCAAGCGCGAACGGATAGTTCGACATGAACGCCATGAGCAGCGTGCCGACGACGGCCGCCAAGCACGTCGCGACGAAGACACCGCCGCGCGGGATGCCCGCGATCGAGAGGATGTTCGGGTTCACGGCGAGGATGTACGCCATCGTCATGAACGTGGTGAGGCCCGCGACGAGTTCTGTCTTGACCGTCGTCTTGTTCTCGTCGAGCTTGAACAGTTTCTTGAGCATGTTGTTCCTTTTTTGGTTTGGTGGTTGAATTCAAATGTTCCTTACAGCGTGCCGAAGATGCGGTCGCCGGCGTCGCCGAGGCCCGGCACGATGTAGAAGTGGCTGTTCAGCCGCTCGTCCTTCGCCGCGACGTAGACGGGCACTTCGGGATGTTCGCGCTCGAACTTCGCGATGCCCTCCGGCGCCGAGATGAGGTGCAGGCACTTGATGCGCTTGTAGCCGAGCTTCTTGAGCTGGGCGACGGCATCGCACGCCGAGCCGCCCGTCGCGAGCATCGGGTCGATCACGATCGCCAGTTCCTCGCCCTTCGCCGGCGGCACCTTCGCGTAGTAGGGAATCGGCTCGGCCGTCTCCTCGTTGCGCTGCATGCCGAGGACGCCGACCTTCGCGTACGGCAGCACGTGCAGCATCGCGTCGAGCATGCCCATGCCCGCGCGCAGGATCGGCACGAGGACGATGCGCTCGTCGACGAGCGCGCCACGCGCCTTCGCGACGGGCGTCACGACGTCGACGCCCTTCAGGTTCACGTCCTTCAGGGCCTCGAAGGCGAGGAATTCCGTCAGCTCGTTGACGAGTTCGCGGAAGAGTTTCGGGGGCGTCGCCTGATCGCGCATGAGCGTGACGCGGTGGGTGACGAGCGGATGGTTGAGTACGGTATGCATAAGCTCCTTTACCTTTATTCCTTGATGCCGTTCTGCTGGGCGACGAGGCCCGCGCCGCCGTACAGCTGGCGGAGCTTGGGCTTCTCGATCTTGCCGGTCGGATTGCGCGGCACGTCCGCGAAGATGACCTTGCGCGGGCGCTTGTAGCGCGGCAGGCCGAGACAGAAGTCGTTGAACTCCTTCTCGCCCAGCGTCAGGCCGTCCTTGACGGACACGATGGCCGCCGCGATTTCGCCGAGCCGCGCGTCCGGGAGACCGATCACGGCGACGTCCTTGACCTTCGGGTTCGCGCGGATGAAGTCCTCGATCTGCACGGGATAGAGGTTCTCGCCGCCCGTGATGATGACGTCCTTCGCGCGGTCGACGAGGTAGATGAACCCGTCGCGCTCCTCGGCCATGTCGCCCGTCAGGAGCCAGCCCGGCTCCTTCATGATCTCGGCCGTCGCCTGCGGATTCTTGTAGTATTCGCGCATGAGGCCCGGCCCCTTGAGGGCGAGTTCGCCGACCGCGCCCGGCTTCACGGGCGTCACGCCGTCCGGCCCGACAATCTTCGTCTCCCAGCCGTAGCCCGCGACGCCGATCGCGCCCACGTGGTCGATGTTCTCCACGCCAAGGTGCACGGCGCCCGGCCCCGTCGATTCCGAGAGCCCGTAGTTCGTGTCGTAGGCGTGATGGGGGAAGACCTCCTTCCACCGCTTGACGAGCGCCGGCGGCACGGGCTGCGCGCCGATGTGCATGAGTCGCCACTGATCCAACTTGTAGTCCGCAAGCTTCACGTCGCCGCGCTCGATCGCGTCGAGGATGTCCTGCGCCCACGGCACGAGCAGCCAGACGATCGTGCACTGCTCCTCGCTCACGGCGCGGATGATCCATTCGGGCTTGACGCCCATCAGCAGCACCGACCGGCAGCCCGCGAGGAGCGAGCCGAACCAGTGCATCTTCGCGCCCGTGTGATAGAGCGGCGGGATGCAGAGGAAGCAGTCGTCGCGCGTCTGCCCGTGGTGCGCCTGCTCGACCTTGCAGGAATGGAGGAGGCACTTGTGCTGGAGGACGATTGCCTTCGGGAAGCCCGTCGTGCCGCTCGAGAAGTAGATCGCCGCGTCATCTTCGGGCCCGATCGGGATGTCGGGACAGCGCGCGCTGCAGTAGCCGACGAGCCCACGATACGGCTCGGCGAAGCTTGGGCAGTCGTCGCCCACGTAAAGGCGCGCCTTGAGGCGCGGCACGCGGTCGACGATCTCCTCGACGCGGCCCGTGAACGCCGGCCCGAACACGAGCGCGTCCGCATCGGCGAGCTCGAGGCAGTACCTGATCTCCTCCGCCGTGTAGCGGAAGTTGAGCGGCACCGCAAGGCACCCCGCGCGCAGGACGCCGAAGTAGATCGGCAGCCAGTCGAGGCAGTTCATCAGCAGGATCGCGACCTTCTCGCCCCGCTTGAACCCGCGCGACAGCAGGAAGTTCGCAAAGCGGTTCGCCTGCTCGTCGAACTCCTGCCACGTGATTTCGCTGCGGAACGCCGCAATCGGCGAGGCCTCGATCAGCGAATACTCGCGCCAGGTCGTGTGGTGGTTCTCCAGCTCCTGCGGGTTGATTTCGACGAGCGCGACGTCGTTCGGCCATTCACGGGCGTTGCGCGCGAGAATCTCGGTGATGTTGTTGAACGTCTCTTCCATGCGCAAGACTTCATCCCTGCTTCTTCCTTCTTCCATCTTCCTTTTTCCTTCTTCCTTAGAAGGACGCCGCCGTCCACTTGAGATCCGCCAGCGCGTTCTTCGCCTCCTGCACGACGAACGGATTCGCCGACTCCAGGAGCGGCTTGTACTTCGGGCTCGCGAGCGCGTCCTTCACCAGCTTCTCGTAGCGCTTCTGCTTGCCCTGCTGCTTCTCGCCGAACTTTCGCATGTCCTTCGCCTTGCGCGCGAAATCGACGAGTTCGGCGAGTTTCTTCACGTCCGGGATCGCGTGCAGCTCGCGCTCCTTCTCGGCGTACGCCTTCGCCTCGTTCGGGAACTTCTTCTTGAACTCCGCGAGGCGCATGTACGCCTTGCCCGGCAGGTATTCAAGCTCGAAGTCGAGGAAACGCCTCCACTCATCCGCATTGCGCGGCGCCTCCATGTCGGTCAGGGCCGTCACGATCGCCTGCGTCGCCGCGCGCTCGTCATGGCCCTTGTAGACGACCTTCCCCGTCTCGTCCACGACGTAGAGGAACGGAATCGCGTTGAAGCGCGGCTCCAGCGCGGCAAGCCCCGCGTCCTCGTAAATCGGATACGTGAGGCCATGCTCCTTGACGAGGGCCTTCACGCCCGCCGCGTCGCCCCAGCCCGCGCAGTGTCCGCCGAGGACGACGAACGGCTTCGTCTTGAAGCTCTGCCAGATCTCCTCCACGCGCGGCAGCATCTGGCGGCAGGGCGGACAGTTCACGCCCCAGCGGTCGACGAGCACGACCTTGCCGCGCAAGTAGCCCTTGCTCGTCTTGCGTCCGCCGAGGTGATGTTCCTCGTCAAGGTTCCGCCAGTCGACGGCCAAGGCCGTCGCCGCGGCAAGGGCGGCGAAAAGGGAAAGGGGCAGATAATGCGTTTTCATCATTCAAAGAGATGGTTGGTAGGACGAATAAGACAGATAGGACGAACAGGACGAATGAACCATCGCATAGCTCAATTCAAATTAGAAGCGAGACGACAGCCAGGGGATGACCTTCTCGAAGCTGACGCCGTACCAGTGGTCGGGCGATGTCGCCTCGATGGCGCGGCAGACGACGTCCGCCGCGAGCGCGGCCGCCTCGGCGGCGGTCTTGCCGCGCAGGACGGCCCCAGCGAAAACGGACGCGAACACGTCGCCCGTGCCGTGGAACGCGCAGGGCAAACGCGGATTGAAGTCGTACGCGACCGAAGCGCCGTCCGACACGGCAGAGCCCAAAAGCCCCGGCTCGAAGCTGACGCCCGTCAGGACGACGTTTTTCGCGCCGAGCGCGTGCAGGTCGGCGATCAGGCCCTCCAGCTCGGCCTTCGTGTAGCCCTCGAGCTTCGGCGCGCGGCCCGCGAGGAGCGCGGCCTCGGTCAGGTTCGGCAGGATGTAGTCGGCGCCCGCGACAAGCCGCGCCATCTTCTTCGGGAAGTCCGCCGCGAAGCCCGGATAGAGCGCGCCGTTGTCGGCCATCGCCGGATCGACGATGCGCACGGCGCCGGGCCTCGCGCACGTCTGCATGATGGAGAGGATCGGGTCGATGTGGCTTTCGCAGACGTAGCCCGTGTAGAAGGCGTCGAATGCGATGCCCTGCTCGACCCACTTCGCCTCGACCTTCGGCAGCTCGGCCGTGAGGTCGCAGAAGCTCCAGCCCTTGAAGCCGGTCGCCGTGTGGTTCGAGAGAATCGCCGGCGGCAGGACGGCGCACTCGACGCCGCACGCGCTCACAAGCGGCAGCGCGACCGTCGTCGAGCACTGGCCGACGCACGAAATGTCCTGAATCGTCAGAAGTCGTTTCATCTTCGGTATTATATCATATCCGCCGTCCGCGCGTTCACCGCGCGGCGGTCTTGCCGGGATAGAGGTCGTAGGCGACCTTGTAGCGATCCGGCGTCAGGTCGGGCATGATCACGTTCGCGCCCGCCGCGAGGCCGAGCTCGCGTCCGCGCCCCGGCGCCAAGGCGTCGAGCGCCGTCGCCGCGACCATGTTGACGTGCGGCAGGCGCCGACGCACCTCGGCAATCATCCACAAGGCCAGTTCCAGCCGCCCCGCTCTTCCCCGTTCCCCGTTCCCCTCCAACGGCGAATCCGGATGCTCGACATACGGCCCCATGCCCACCATGTCGAGGTGTTCCGCCTCGAAGAAGTCGATGTCGCGCAGAAGGCCCTCCTTCGTCTGCCCCGGAAGCCCGATCATCACGCCGGAGCCCGTCACGTAGCCGAGCCGCTTCAGGGTGCGGATGCACGCGACGCGGCGGTCGAAGGAGCAGTCCGACGGATGGATCTTCGCGTAGAGTTCGCGATCCGAGGTCTCGATGCGCAGGAGGTAGCGCAGGACGCGCCCCCCGGCGGCCTCTTTCCAGCGGCGGTAGACGGACTCGTCCTGTTCGCCGAGCGACAGCGTGACCTCCAGCTTCGGCGGCAGCCGCCGCAGGACGTTCTCGTAAAAGGCCGTATTCGCCTCCGTCTCCAGTTCGCCCGCCTGCAGCGCGATGGCCGGGTAGCCCCGTCGCAGGGCCTCGTCCGCACACGCCAGCACCTCGTCCTCGGTCATGTGATAGCGCGGCACCTTCCGGTTGCCGCAGCGGATTCCGCAGTACAGGCAGTTCTTCGCGCACTGGTTGGAGACTTCGATGAGTCCCCGAAGGAGAATCTTCTTCATGGCCTTCACGGCTGGGCGAGCGCGTCGGCGCGGACGCACGACGAGGGGTCATTGACGTTGCGCGCGCGGTTCGTGTCCTTGCCGCTGTCGATGAACGGCGTGCGGATGAGCGCGCGGAGTTCCGCCGCCGTCAGGCGCTGCGCGGGCTCGAACGCATCCGACGCCGCGTAGTCGAGCAGCCGCTGGCGCATCCAGGCGCTCGCCGGATCGTCATTCGCGAAGTTGAACGTGCAGACGAGCAGACGCCCGTCGCCGACGCGGTACTCGAAGAGGATCGACTGGCGGAGGACGCACTTCACGGACGACGCAACGTCGATGATCGGGTCGAACGGCGCGCCCGACTCGATCTGCACGGGCGCGGCACCCTCGACGAGCCGGCGGAACGGCCAGCCGCAGAAGCCCTCGTGCGGCAGCCCGCGCAAGGCCGGATGGTTCGCCTGGATGACCGTCGCCAGATGCGCCGTGCAGCGTCCGGCCATGCCGATGCGGAAGCTCATGTTGGAGACCGCCGGAAACGGGCCCTTTCCGAAGAGGACGACGCGATCCCCCTTCTCCAGCCTACGCACGAGATCGTCTTCGGACGCCGTCTCGAGGACGCGGACGCCCAGCGGCGGCGTCGCCTCGACCGCCGGGAACGCCATCAGCTCCCACTCGTTCGCAACCTGTACCGCACCGCCCGCGAACCGCGCCCGCAGCAGGTACTGCGCCGGATCGTCCGTCTGCGGCACCTTCAGCGTGACGTCGCCGAGGCGCGTCCGCATCCCGTTCGCGACGTCGCCGACCGCGCGCGTCTGCGCCTGCACCACGCGCCCGTCCGCCGCCGCGACCAGCTCGACCGTCAGCGTCGCCGCCGGCGCGGGGGCCGCGTAGTTCGAGAGCGAGAACGCGACGCGCTTCGCCTCGCCGCACCGCACGTTGAAGTCGCTGCCGAGATCCGCCAGCAGGACCGCCGCGTCGTTGTAACGACGCACGCTCGCCTCCGTCTCGCCCGGCTTGAGGCGGTAGAACTCGTCCATCAGCCCGACCGAATAGCCGAAGGTGTGCCAGTGCGTGTTGATGTCGCCGAGGAAGTCGTAGCCCGCCACGCGGTCGGCCGCGCGCAGCTTCTCGAACGTGAACTTGCGCACGCGGCGCATCCATTCGCAGGAGTTCCTGAAATAGGCGTCGGCGCGGTCGAGCAGCCCCTTGTCCGCCAGCTGGCGGCGCACGCCCGCGAAGAGGTCGGTCCTGAGAATCGGCGAGTTCGTCGGATAGAGCGCTTCGAGGCCAAGGTCGGCATAGCTGGAGTCGATGCAGATCTCGTGCGACGTGCGCGGCTTGCCGCAGTAGGCGTCGCCCCAGCGGTCAAGGTCTTCGGACGTGCCCGTGTTGACCGAGGAATAGCTCGTCAGGCCGAGCTGGTACGACGTCCACAGGTCGCTGAACGCCGCGAGCCGCGCCATCCGTTCGGGGTTGTGCGCAAACGGCGCGCGGACGATCCTGTCCACGCCCGGCATCAGGTAGTACTCGACGCCGCGCAGCGCGCTCATCGGCGAGAAGAGCGCGTCCGTGCCCGTGTGCACGAGTTCCGCGACGTCGCGCAGGTACGCCTCGGCGATCCGGTCGATGCGCGTCTCGTTGCCCGTGCAGTAGATGACGACGGACGGATGGCGGCGCGCGAAGGCGACGATCGCGGCGAACTCGGGCTCCGGCACGAAGTTCGGCGACTCGATGTGGACGAGCATGCCCAGCTCGTCCGTCGCCTCCAGGTACTCGACCGGCGGAATGAACGTGTGGAAGCGCACGAAGTTGAAGCCGAGCGCCTTGCGCTTCGCCGTGACCATCCGGTAGTAGCCGAGGTCGCGCGGCACATGGACCGTCTGCGGAAAGTAGCAGTGTTCCGTCACGCCGCGCAGGTAGACGGGCTCGCCGTTCAGGCGGAACTTCTCGCCGTGCGCGACGAGGCGGCGCAAGCCGAATGCCTGCGCATACGTGCCTTCAGGCGTCGTGAGCACGAGCTCGTAGCGGCGGGGGCTCTCCGGCGACCAGAACGACAGGCCGTCCGTCGGCAAGGTGAACGAACCCGTCGCGCGGCCTTCCGCGAGGACCCGTCCGCCGTCGCGGATCGCGTAGCCGAACGGCGTCCGCCCCGTGACGTGCACGGTGAACGTCTTCAGGTCTTCGGCCGTCGTGACGTAGACGTCGGCGAGGTCGTTCTTCGGGTAGCGCAGCTCCAGGTGCCCGTCCACGCCGCCCGTGCCGCGAAAGACGGCGCGCGTCGTGAGGCCGCTGACGAAGTCGCAGTAGCCGGGGTTCGGGTTGTTGGAGACGGCCATCACGATCTCGTTCGTCCCGGCGCGCAGGATGCCGTCCGGCACGGCGAGCTCGAACGGCGTCGAGAATCCGGCGCGGAAGGCGACGAACGCACCATTGATCCAGACGTGCACCTGGTTGCGGACGCCCTCGAACGCCAGCACCGCCGCGCCGCCGCGCGGCAGGTCGACCGACCGGCGGTAGAGGAAGCAGCCATAGGGATTCGGCAGCGTCAGGTCTTCCGCCACGCCGGTGATCGGCAGACGCTGTTCGACATGCCACGGGTGGATGCGGAACTCCTCCGTCATCCCCGCCGCGCGGAACGCGGGCACCATGTCCTCCCAGTAGCCCGGCACGGCCGCCGCGACCGTCACGCCCCGGAATTCGGGCGCGACGTCCGTCTCCCAGGCGTAGGGGCGGTAGGCCATCTCCCACGCGCCGTCGAGGCTGACGGCCTCGCGGATGACGTGCTCATACGGCCCGTCGCCGACCTTCGCGCCCGCGCCCAGCGGCACGGCCGCCAGCAGAGCGAGGAACAAGCGAGACAAATGCATGCGCTTCTTCAAGACTATCATTCAAAAATCTCTTTTCTGACACCGCACGGTATCATATCATATTTGACACCCGTCTTCAACCGCAAATGTTCCCGTTCGGGAACAGGGGCTTCTTTGGCAACATCCGGCCTCATCTGCGCAGGAAGTGCGGCAGGCGCGCACGCGGCGTCGGGACGGAAATCGTCGTCGGGCCGACGACCACCGTTCCGTCGTCGGCGTGCCAGGTTCCCGGCGGGATCACGACCGTCCGCGAAGTCGCGCCCTTCTCGAGCTGCGGCGCGACGAGCAGGAAGTCACCCATCAGGAACTGGTCCTTCACCGTGGCGTAGCCGTGCCCCGGAAACTCGTATTCGAGATGCCGCAGCATCGGCTCGCCCGTCTGCGCACACGCCTTCGCCAGCTCCACGAAACGCGGCGCAAACCGCTGGCGCAGCGCGACTGTCTCGCGGACGATCCGCTGGTCTTCCGCGTTCAGCACGCGCCACGGCGAGGCCGAGAACTGCATCATGCCGCACAGCGCCTGCATCTGGCAGGAACGGACGAACAGCTCCGCGTCGAACGCCGAACCCGGCAGGAAGGCGACCCACTGTCCGCCGCCGATCATGTCAGGGCAGAGGAACGAGTAGCCGAGCAGTCCGCCCGCGAGCAGGTCGGTCACGCACTTGCGCAGATCCGCCCACGTATGGCCCTTGTCGTTCAGGCGCTCGACAAGCGGCTGGCCCGCAAGCCCAAAGGCGTTGCGGAACTCGCAGGTCGGATAGTCGAGGCAGACGCGCCCGTAGGCCTGTGCCTGAAGCCCCGACGGGACGTCCGCAAAAGCCCGGTAGCCGCGCGTGTAGAAGACGAGATGCCCGCCGTCCATCTTGAAGCCGTCCACGCCATAGTCCGCAATGAGCCGGTCGCATTCGCCCTTGAACCAGCGGCGCCCGTTCGGGTGGGTGAAGTCGACGAGCGCGGACTTGCCGTTCCACCAGCGCACGGCGGCGGGTCGGTCCATCGGATTCTCCGCCTCGGCCTCGTCGCCCAGCAGGAAGCCGCCCGTCATCTTCTCGCGCACGACGGACTTCGGGTTGATCCCCGTCGTGAGCAGCCGATAGGCGGGCGTGTCCATGCCCACGAAGGGACACATCCAGAGCAGGACCTTGAACCCCATCCGATGCAGCTTCTCGACCATGCCCTTCGGGTCGGCGAAACGGCTCGGCTCGAAACGCCAGTCGCCGTAGCCGGCCTGCCAGGTGTCGTCGATCATCAGGATGCCGGGCGGCAGTCCGTTGTCGAGCATCGACTGCGCGTAGGCGAGGATGTCCCTCTCGTTCTGGCCGTAGGTGAGCTCGATCCAGGTGCAGTACTGCGGCGCCGCGAAGAACGCGAGGTCGGGCGTCTGGCCGCTCGGCGGGAAATGAGCCCTCGACGCGGCACGGAACGCCTCGCGCAGCGTCGCGCCGGCTTCGACGAGCGCGATCGGCGCGCCGTCCGAGACGAGCGTCAGCGCGCCGTCGCGGATCGTGACCGTCGTCTGCCCGTCGCACCAGACGTAGCGGCCCCTGTCCGAGACGAGGAACGACTGGTACTGGTTCGCGTAGCCGTCGGTGCGGATGTCGATGACGGCGTCCGTCCGCGCGTCGAACGGCATCTGACCGCCCCACCACGTCGCCGCGCCCCACCAGTGCTCACCCGGCAGCATGCGGACGGTGCGCGTCCGCGTCTCGCCATGCGGACAGGTCTCGGGATCCGCGAACAGCGGGCCGAGGGCCAGTGTCGCCAGAAGGGATGCCGCCACCTTCATTTCCGCTCCCCTCCCGCCGGGTCCAGGCGGATGAACTCGCTTTTCGGCACCGCGAGACGGCGCGGTTCGCCGTCGAGGACGACCATCAGGCCGTCACGCGCCGTCGCGTTGACGAGGTAGACGGGTTTCGCGACCCGTCCGAGATCGGCAAACGCCGCGTCCGAATAGACGACCACGACCTTCTCCGCCGCGCTCTCGCCCTCCAGCACGGGATAGCCCAGCTCGGGATGCCGCGCCGTGAACGTCCCGCGCAGCAGGGCCTCGCGGTGCTCCTGCGAGAACGCCAGCCACTTCGCGATGACGGCGCGGTGGGCGGGCGGCAGGTCGCGCAGGACCATCGAATACTGGATGACGCCGAAGAGCGCGTTGAGGATCGGACGCGCCGCGTTCGCGGGCGTGTCCGACGGATGCCATTCGAGCATGTCGGCGTGCACGGGCGTCGTGCCGCTCGTCACGCGCAGCGTCGCGATGCGCATCCGGTTGCCGGCCATGTCGCCGGGACAGTCCGTCGCGCGCAGCATGTTCCCGTACTGGCGGATCGCCGGGCCGACGTAGTTCTGGCGGAACTCGACGAGCGCATCCGGGCGGATGGCCACGAGCCGGGCGCGGATCTCCTTCATCAGCGCGTCCACCGCCTCCGGCAGGGAGCGGATGTCGCGTCCGGCGTAGTTCTCGCGCACGGCCGGGTCGCCCGTCGGCGGAATCTTGAACCAGTCGATGAAGTCGAGCTTGAGGCCGTCCAGCCCCCAGTCCCGGAACGCCGTCTCGAACGTCCCGGCCAAATGCGCGCGCACCTCGGGGAAGCGCGGGTCGAGCATGCCCGCCGGAAACGCCGGGTTGACGTAGAGGCACTTGCCGCGGAAGCGTTCGTACGCCGCGCTTTCCGTGCCGACCATCGGCACGGAAAACCAGACCATGTACCGATAGCCGAGCCGGCGGACGGCCGCGACGTGCGCGGCCATGTCCGGGAACTTCGACGGCGCGGGCCGCCAGTCGCCGACGTTCCCGTAGTTGCCGACGCCCGCCCCTTCGAGCTGCCAGCCGTCGTCGAGGATGAGCGTCTTCATGCCGAGCTTCGCGCCCATCGCGCATTCGGCCTCGACGGCCGCCGCGCTGACGTCCTGATGGAAGCCGTACCACGTCGAGTAGACCGGATCGTACGCCGATTCGGGCGCGAACGCCGGCTCGAAGCCGTTCGCGCGGCGGATCCATTCCGCCGCCTCGGCCGCCGCCCGGTCCCAGCGGACGGCGCGCTCGTCCACCAGAACCTTGACCGCGTAGCCCTTGCGCGGCGCCTCCGGCTGGGTGAAGAACGTCAGCCTGAACAGCACCCGGTCACCGGCTTCGACGACGCCGACCTTGAACTTCACCTCGCGCAGCGCCTCCGTCGCCGCGACCGTCACGCGGTTGCCGTCCGCGTCGTTCAGCACGGTGCAGAGCGGCATCGCAAAGGCGAGGTTGGAGAAGTAGTTTCCGTTGCGGTCGGCCTGCAGGTGGCAGCGGTCCGGCTCCGCGTGCGGGAACCACGTGTGGTGCATGTCGACCTGCGGACGCTCGAACGAGACCGAAAACGTCGGCGGCGGGGCCTCGACCGCGCGGGCCAGGCGAATCTCGTGCACCGCCCGCCCGGCGTCCGCCGATTCGCGCGTCGTGAACGTCCAGCCCTCCGGCCTCTCGCAGACAAGCGAGAGCGCCGCCAGCAGAAATGCGGTTGCCGTCATCATCGGAAGAGGAGAAGGAGTCCGATGGGCAACGCCTCGTAGCACCCCATGTCCGGCGCGTCGCCCGTCACGCGCGGATGGCCCAGGAGATCCACGGCGCGCGGATCCGCCGGGTCGGTCATCCAGTCGAAGAGCCGCCCGCTGTCGCGGCAGGCCCCCTTCGGCACGAGCGCCGCGCCGAACTTCGGGCTGACGTTCACGCAATCGACGTATTTCGCGTCCGTGACGGCGGCGACCTGAAGGCAGCTGTTCGTGGCCGCCGTCACGGCATCGTCGGCGCCGACGTTGCCCCAGGAGATCGAGTTGACGAGCGCTGCGGACGAGACGCCTCCGGAGTACGTCCCCTTCGCCAAGGTGTTCGTGTTCGCATAGACCGTGCAGTTGAAGAAGGCGCCCTCATAAGTCCCGCCGCCTTGGTTGTTCGCCGTGTTGAAGGCGATGAGGGCGTTGAAATGCGTTCCCCCGTAAGCGCCGCCCCCACCCGCGCCGACAGCCCCGTTCAGCCGCTGGACGTTGCCGGTGACGACGCAGTTGACCGTCAGGCCTTCCGACGTGCCGCCGCCATAGCGTCCGGACGAATTCCCGCGCACGACGCAGGAAGAGAGCGAGGCCTTCCACGCGCCGCCGCCATGGGCGTTGTCCGCCGTCTCGTTGCCTTCAATCACGCAGTTCGTCGCGCGCCCCAGGTAGAGGCCGCCGCCCCCGCCATACGAGCTGTTCCACGTCGTGCGGTTCCCGCAGACCGTCGTGCCGACGAGAACCGACTCCGCGCAGCCTCCGCCCGACGCCGTCGACAGGTTGTTCGAGACCACGCAATCGACGAGCGTGCACATGTAGGCGCCGCCGCCGAGAGCGCTCGTCCCGCCGGAAACCAGGCAGCTGCGCAGCGTGAGGCGATCCGCCGCGCCCGAGCCGGCGCAGACCCCTCCGCCCCGGGCGAGATCCGAGGCGCTGCCGATCGTCTTCGGCGAGCAGCCGCCCGTCAGCCTGAAGCCCACCACTTCGATTCCCTTGCTGCCAAAGGCGCTCTTGGCGAGGGCGCGAAAGGCGTTCGCGCCACAGCCGGTCGCCGTTGTCGGGTCGGGCGCGCCCGCGAGCGTCGGCCCCGTCCGCCAGTCGCCGCTTTCGCTTCGGATGACGCACGAGGTGATCCCGCCGCCGATCGCGTAGCGCGCGTTGGTCGAGCCGTCCTGGCTCATCGGAATCGTGTCGGCCGTGCAGTCGTAGTCGTTCTTCACGTAGATGACGCACCCGTTCGGGCTCTTCAGGGCGTTCGTGAGGGACGAATAGCACGTGCCCTCCATCTCGACGCCGTCCGCGTCCGTCATGCGCCATGTGCCGTCGTTCGACACGAAGCGGTTGCCCGCGCATGGCGCGCCGAGGCAGAAGAGTGCCTGCAGAAAAGCAAGAGTCGCCTTCATCTTTTGTCGTCCTTTCATTTGTTCGATTCCGCACAGAACAGTCAGATTCATGTCAATGCCTCGCTCATTCGTAGACGGTGCGCCCGGCGCCGTCGATGACCGCCTTCTTTCCGGCCCGGCGCGCGGCGAAGGCGGCGAGCTCGGCCTGCGTCGGCGCGTCGAGCGCCCGTACGCAGACGTTCTTCACGTCGAACTTCGCCGCATACGTGCAGATGTTCATCGCGCCGCCGCCAAGCGGCACGTCAACGGTATAGAGAACCGTCCCGTCAAGCGTGACGCGCATCTTCGTGTCGGCGAGCCGGACGACCAGGCGATGCCAGCCGTCCGCAAGCGGCGCGGCGAACTTCGTACGCGCGACGAGCGGCCGCACGGGCTGCCCGTGCCGGATGAAGACCGCCGCCGAATAGGCCTGCCGATCGAAGGAGAGGTCGAGCCGGTCGAACTTCTCCAGGAAGCGCGTCGTCCCGACGCGCAGGCGCAAGGTGAAGGCCTTCTTCCGCTCGGCGGGATCGAAGCGGAAGTCCATCGACTGCTCATAGTTGATCCACGGGCCGCCGCGAAAGACGCGCGGATGGTTGCCCCAGAGCAGGCCGTCGCTCTTCAGGTGCGCGCGCGCAAGCGCAGGGTCTTCGGACGCGAGGCGCTCCGTCCAGTTCCCCTGCGGATTCTCCGGCCAGGGATAGAGCCGACGCGACGGCTTCGCCTCGTCCAGCAGATAGGCGAGGCGCGTCGCGTCCGGCTGCGCGGCGAGCGACGCCCAGTCGTCACGCGCGAGCTTCAGCGACCGCCAGCGGCCCCACCACGCCTTCTCGCGGGCGACCTCACGCGCCGCGCGCGGATCGGCCGCCGCCGCGAGTTTCGCTTCCGCCGCCGCGAAGAGGCCGTCGAGACGCGCGACGAGTTCCTTCGAGACGAAGCCGTCCGCAAAGACCTCCGGCGACGCGCCGTAGCCGCCGACGTGCTGCGACCCGCTCCAGGCGTCCTCCAAGGCCGTCAGGACGTCCGCCATCTCACGCGCGGCGGCGCCGTAGATGCGCGCGCACCAGTCCGCCTTGAGCGCGCCGAAGTCGAGGTCGGGATTCCACAGCGCGCGCGCAAGGACGTAGGCCGGGAAGCGGTGGCAGAGCGTTTCCGCGCCGCTCGCATACCACTCCGTGTACCAGTTCTCCACGCCGAAGCCGCGCGCCCAGCGGATCTCGTCGAGCAGCACGCGCTCCTGCGGCGCGATCATGGGCTGAGACGCCCCCCAGATGTCGAAGTGGTAGCCGTAGATGCCGGGCGCGCCCGACAGGACGGCCTTCCAGTCCACCATCGCCGCGAGCGCCTTCGGGTTCAGCGGACAGTCCGCCGCGCCGAAGGGATGCATGTAGCAGCGGTTGTACATGCAGTAGTCGACCGCAATCGCGGGGTGGATGCGCACCTTCGGCACGTTCAGGTAGAACGAGTAGGCTATCGTCGAGAACTTTCGCCCGGGACGCGCCTTCACGACCTCGGCGACGACCTTGTTGATGAACGCGAAGTAGGTCGTCGATGGATCGGACGCCGCGCAGCCCGCGCACTGGCAGTGGATGGGCACGTCCTTCGGCGAGAGCGTGAACCGCTCCACTTCGGGATGCGCGTCGCAGAGCCGCACGAGCCAGCCGACGAACGTGCGAATCGTGTCCGGGTTCGTGTAGCAGTGCTGCTTCGGACTGCGCGCGCCCTTCCAGAGCGCATGCTGCTCCGGGTACTTGGCGAAATACTCGTCCGACGTGCGGCAGTCGGCGGGCAGGACCCAATTGAAGGAATGTCCGCCCCACTTGAGCACGGGGTGCAACTTCTGGTGACGCGTGTAAGCCAGTTTCTCACGCGATTCGCGCGCACGGGTGAGGTGGAAGGAGAACGCCCGGTTCGGGAACGCCGCCGTCGAACGCCGCGGCACGATGTCGAGGGACAGGTTCCGCGTCGCGTCCGGCAGGTACTCGCCGTCCGCACCCGGCCAGAACCAGCGGCAGCCAAGCTGTTCAAGCAGGTCGACCATCGCGAACCAGCAGCTCACGTCGCTGTTGCCCGCGAGCCAGAGCCGTTCGCCGGCCGCCGCCTTTTCGACGCGAATCTCGTAGGTGTCGGACGGTCCGAGGGACGGGTCGACGCGAAACGCGATCTCGTTCGGCGCGTCCGCCATCGGCTCGGCGCCCGTCACGGTCCGGACGACGCGGAAGAACTCGTTCGTGGCGAACGCGCGTTCGGCGCCGTCCGCAACGCCCGCGAAGCGAACGGCGCAGCGTCCGTCGCGCACGACGTCAAACGCCTCCGCGCCCTGCGCAACCGCCAGGGCCACGACCGTCGTCCAAAGCATCCTCCTCATTGCGCCCCTCCCGTCGGCTCCTTCGTGCGCGCCCAGTCCAGCGCAAGCTCAAGGGCGAACGCGCAAGACCAGCTGAAACGCGGCACCCCCAGCGGAACACCCGTGACCGGGTGGTAGTTCTCGTAGATCGAGGAACCGTCGCCGCGCAGCATCTCCAGCAGCCGCGCACGCCCACGATCCGCGATGTCGTCGAATCCGTAGTCCTTGAGGCCCCGGATCGCGAAGTAGGCGATGTTGATCCACGTGCGGCCACGCCAGTACTGGAGCGGATCGAACGCGGGATCGTCGTACGAGACGCTCGGCCAGCCAGGGCTCAGCCGCGTCGCGACGGTCGCCATCCGCGCCGCGTGCTCACGCGAGGCGATGCCCGCGAAGAGCGGCATGAACGACGCCGGCGTCAGGATGCGAGAAAAGCGGTTCGACGCCCAGTTCCAATCGTAGTAGCAGCCCGCCTCCGCGTCCCAGAGCTCCCGTTCGACTCGCGACGCAAGCTCCGTCTCGCGACGCTTCCAGTCCGCCGCGTCCGCCGCGAGCCCCAGTTCCTCGGCGAAGGCGGCGAGCGCACGGTCTGCGAGGACAAGCCAGCAGTTGAGGTCGACGGCGCAGACGTTCCAGGCGTTGCCGTCCCAGCGCGGCGAGTTGTCCCAGCCCGACTCCCAGCCCGCCCACTTCCGGTGCGTCGCCTCGTCCGGCGCGTTGTCCGCATCGTAGCGGTACAGCCCGTTCGCGCAGCGGCGAACCCGGTCATAGGAAAGCACGTGCCGCTTGAGGAACGGATACGTCTCCGCCAGGAAGGCGCGGTCGGGACAACGGCGGTGGACGACCGCGAACGCCCAGGCGGCGACCGGCGGCTTGCCCCAGTTCGCGAGGACGCGCCCATCGACGCCCAGCACGTCGCCGAGAAAGCCGTCCGCGCGCTGAAGGCGCCGGAGGACGCGGAACTGGTCGCGCGCGAGTTCGGGATCGAACCAGCTCGCGCCGACGGCGGCAAACGCGCCATCCCAGTTCCAGAAGCCGACGAAATGCTTCTCGGACGGCTGGATGGCGCGCAGCGGCGACCAAGCCGGCGGCTCCAGCGCATGCGTCGCGAACTCGCCTTCCGGCAGCTTGCGCTGAAGCCGTCGCCCCAGCGCATTCGCCTCCAGCGTCCGCGCCGCACGATCGACAAGCGCATACGTCTCGTAATCGACGCGCCCGTAGAGGCCACGCAGCCAACTGTCGAGCGCGCCGTCGCCTCCGCTGGCGGCGAAGGCGGCGAAGACACAGGCGGCGCTGAGCAGACGGCGGATGCGCATCGGATTCACTCCATGATCAGGGTCCGGAAGGAGTTCGGCGAGTGGACGGTCGCGTCCGTCCAGCTTTCGTAACGCATCGGCCCGCAGCGGTTGAGCCCCATGAGCCAGGCCTTGCCCGGCAGTGGCTTGCCGAAGGTCGCGTAGGGGAACTCGCACTCGATCACCCAGCGGTCGGGATAGACCTTCGTCGCGCGCCGCCAGCGTCCGTTCCACTTCTTGTTGATGTTCATGCCGAGCGACGCGAGCGCGTCGATGTAGGCGCCGCGCGTGTTGACGCAGAGCCAGTAGTAGTCGGTGCGCGTGTTCATCGGGTCGAGGCACATCTCGAGGCCGTCGTCGAGGTAGCAGTCCGTGTCGTTCTTGGTCTTCAGCGCCGCGAGATCCTTCGTGTCGCCCCAGCCGATGAAGCGCAGGTAGAGCGCGTCGTCCGTCCGCAGGAGCGTCGCCCAGGTCGGATCCTTCCGGCAGGGGCGCTTGGCGCGGACGAACTCCTTTTCGGTCACGCCCGCCGCGTCCCAGATCGGATCGGTTCCCGTGCCGTCCATGTTCGGCGCCGTCTTCGCGTGGGGGATCTTCATCGTCCAGCGCTTGGCCATCGACGGCCCGGTCGCGAGCTCTCGCCAGGCGCTCCAGAGGGCCTTCTCGGTCGCGACCTCACGCGCGGCGCGCGCGTCGCCGGCGGCCTTCTGCCGCGCCGTCGCGAACAGCGCGTCAACCTGCGCGACGAGTTCGGGATCGCGCACGAAGCCGTCCGAGATCGACGCGGGCGAGTTGTTGTAGTACGAAATGTGCCCCGCGCCCTCCCAGGCGTCCTCCATCCGCCGCAGGTACGCCGCCATCTCCGCGCCCGCCGCGCCGAAGACGCGGTCGCAGAAGTCCTTGCGCAGCGCCTCCAGGTCGGCGTCGGGATCCCACATCAGCGCCGTGGCCGCCCATGCGCTCCAGCGGCGGGCGAGAATGCCCCACGTCTCGCGCGGCTTCCCCTTGTCGGCGTAGCCGCCGTAGTATTCGGTGAACCAGAACTTCACGCCGAAGTCACGCGCCCAGCGCATCTCGTCCCGGAAGATCCCCGCCAGCGGAGTCATCATCGTGCCGCCGCCAAAGGCGTCGAAGTGGTAGCCGTAGACGTTCGGCGCGTAGCCAAGCGACTCCTTCCAGGCCCGCATGGCCCTGAGGGCGTTCGGGTTGACGGGACAGTCGGAGCCGAGCCGGTGCTTGTAGCAGCGGTCGTACATGCAGTAGTGGAGCAGGAAACGGTCGTTCAGGCGGACCTTCGGGACGGACGAATAGAACGCATAGGCGATCGTGACATACCGCTTGTCGGGATGTTTCGCGATCGCGGGCTTCGTGATCTCGTTGAGGAAGTTGAAGAAGAGCGTCGAGGAGTCCATCTTCGCGCACGTCTTGCAGTGGCAGTAGACGGGGCTGTCGCGGGCCGTCAGCGTCAGGAACTCCACGTCGGGGTTCCTTTCCCAGAAATCGAGGATCCACGTCTGGAAAGTCCTGATCGTGTCGGGGTTCGTGTAGCAGTGGTTGCCGTCGACGCGCACGCCGTCCATCTCCGCCCACTGTTCGGGAAAGCGCGCGAAGTATTCCTGCGGCGTCTTGCAGTCCAGCGGACGGATCCAGTTGAAGGAGTGTCCGCCCCAGTTCGTGGTCTGGCCCCAGTCGACCTTGCCGCGCCCGATCGGGTTGAGGCGGTTGCGGGCGAAGAACAGTTCGCGCTCCCGGTTCGGATGCGACGGCAGCTGCCGCCACGGGAATGCGGCCGTCGTTTTCGTCGGCTTCACGTCCAGGCGCAGCGTCTTCGTCGGCGACGGCAGGAACTCGCCTTCCTCCCCTTCCCAGAACCAGCGGCAGCCGAGACGGTTCAGCAGGTCGGCCATCGCGAACCAGCAGCTGCGCGCGTTGTTGCCGACGAGTTCGACCCGTCCCGCGCCGGCTTCTGGCGAGACCCTGATCTCGTACGTGTCGGACTCGCCCAGCGTCGGATCGACGCGAAACGCAATGACGTTCGGCGCCGACTCCCCGGCGGCGTCCGCCCCCGTCACGGCCTTGATGACGCGGTTGCACTCCGAAACGGCCAGCGCCATCGCCGGCGCCGTCACGCCCTCGAAGCGCACGCGCGAGACGCCGTCCTCGACCAATGCGAACGGCTGCGCCGACAGCGAACAGGCCGCGCCGCACAAGCCAACGAACGTCAGAATTCTTTTCATCGCCACAATCCTTTCTGGGGTTGATGTCGCGTATAATACACTATAATCATATTCGCGTCAATAGCCCACCGCCGAAAAACACACAACCCAAATGGCAATATCTAACGGGTCAACAAAATAGAACTTCCGGCAAAATCTGGCAGATTCTCTTGAACGACTACGGATGGAAGTTTACTGACGCGAACGAATGACGGGAGTGGACGTCCACAAACAGAATCCGGCAACAATGCCGGGTAGTTGGCAAAGTGTCCATCCTCAAAAATAAACTCACTGGCCCCAGACACAATCGCAGATGCCATAATCATGACATCAACCTTCGTCAACTGGCGCTTGGTAGGTGTTTTAGGAATCTGCCCTTTACCCTTTAGAATCTTGAAAAGCTCGGCACACACCACTGCCGTCTGCGTATCAAAAGAATACACGCGAAATTGCTTCGTGCATTTCTCCACGACCATCTCTCGTTCAGATACATCCGCCATTCCGACAAGGAACTCGGAAAGAACCACCGTATCAATGCCGACAAAAGCGTTCGCCATAGATAGATGTTGCACCAGTTTGGCATGAAACACATTACAACGGAATGAATGCGGAAGTATCAAGAAACGCCGAAATCGAAGTTCTACGAATTGACATGGCCGACCTCAAATGCGCTGTTCCGCAATAAATCCGGAAACATCAATGCCCCTGAATGCCTCAATGCCAAGAGCATTCTTGTTGCGGTCCAACCATCCCCCCATGTCTTCAGGGGCGTAGTCGATGACATTCAGAACCTTACCGGCGATGACATGACCATCCCTGATGGTGACGGACGCATTTACGCCAATCTGGGAGTAGAGCCGTTGAGCAAGCGTCTTTGCGTCCTCACGCTCGACATCGAGAACGACATCATCCTCAAATGCATCGCTCCGGATGTGTGCATTTGGATTTACTCCGCCAACGTCCAACAGTTCGCCATATATCGCAAGCGTCGTCTTTACGTCGTGGTGAACTTCGGGGATGAACGGCATTTCCTTCTGTCCATCGAAAAGGCAGACCTCGCCGCTTGCGGAATCGGAGAACTCAAGCGTGGCGCTGTGCTTCTTTAGAGTGGCGTTGATTGCCTTGGCGGCGGCGTTGTACTTCACAGCGTCCCTTACGCCATCCATGCTACCGAGGCATACCACGGAAGATGCGAGCGCGGCGACAGCAAGCGTGAACTTGATACAGTTGTTCTCAATGCTGACGATGCGTACCTCTTCGTCGGAACAGGCCTGGACGAGAGCGTAAACGTTGGTCATGAGCGGAATGAACTCCCGCCCGAACGCCTGTGTGCTTACGTTCGCCCCATCGAATTTGAACACCATGTTTCTGGTTTTGGCTGCCATGACAACTACTCCATCGACACAGTAGCATATCAAAATCGGCGGCCAAATGCAACGGTGGAACTTTTGGGATTCCGCAATGAAATGCACTGACATCAGCCGCTCATCGAGGACACGTCGACGTCACCTTGAACCCCATCCGACCTTTTGCTATAATTCTCGCCCAATTGAGCAAATTTGCTCAATGCGTTGAGTATGTTTAACGCGGCGTCAGTTCCACGACCGTGTAGGAGAGGCCCGCCACGCCCGGCTGGCGGCGAAAGCCCTCCGTGACGATCAGGCGCAGGCTCTCGCAATAGCGGCGGCAGTCGCCCAGCGTGAACTCGCCGCACGTCGGTGTGCAGCCGGCGCACTCCTCGTTGCCGATCTGGACGTAGATGTCGTTGTCGAACGACTTGAGCCATTCGGCAATCTCGGCCGTCTTCGCGACCTGCTCGTAGGCATAGATCGAGAACGCGCACGGCAGTTTCATCGCCGCCGCCATCTGCACGAATTCCCGGTAGAGGAAGCCGGTGGAGCTCGTCCGAAACCAGAAGCCGTCATACGGACGGCGGTCGCCCTTCATGTTCTTCCAGAGATAGCCCCACGCATTCGCCATCGACCCGCCCCAGCGCAGGAAGGTCAAGCCCTCCTGACGAAAGGCGTCCACGATGTCCTCGCGGCAGCCGATCCGTCCAAAGGCGTTCGTCGGCTCGTCTGCGAGGTAGGCGTCGTCGATCCCGACACGCCCGCCGTCCGTCGTCGAGACTGCCCACTGCCGTCCGCAGACCCAACCGGGCTTCGGCGCGATCCCCTTCCCGGCCGTCGGCTCGATTTCCTGCTCCTCGAAGCTCTCGTCGTAGAGCCGCTGGGCGTCGAGGCCGCCGTAGATCTCGTGGTTGACGTACTCCAGTCCCGTGCCGTACAGCGTGCGCGGAACTTCCGCCCGAACCTTCGTCTCGTCGACCGTCACCGAGACGGCCGCCACGAGCGCCAGTGCCATTCCGATCATTTCCGCATTCCTTTCTCATTTTCACGAACCCAGACCTCATGCGGCGCAGGGCCCTTGTTGGCGACATCGGCGTAGGGAATCCACGCGCCGTTCTCACGCGCCAGCAGAACCGGGCCGCGCATCCGCGCAACGCATTCCGCCACGTCCTTGACCTGCGGTGTCGCGCGGATCATCCGCTCACGCACGTCCAGCCGCAACTCGACCGTATCGCCCGTCCGCCAGTCGCGGTCAAAGACCGCATAGCCGTCCGCGACCTCCACGTCCGCGACCGTCGCGCCGTTCAGGCGGACGCTCCAGTCCAACTGCGCATCGGAGACATAAAGCCCAAACGGATTCTCCACGCCGCGCGCCCAGCCCGGTATGCGGATGCGCAACGCAAAGCGCGCCGACCGTTCCGGCTCGACGCGCACACGCACGACGCCGTCCGCCGGATAGCGCGTTTCCTGCACGAGGCGCACACGCCCGGCCTTCGCGTCTGCGAACGTCGCTGCGCCCCCCATGAAGAGATTGACGCGGTAGCCCGTCGCGTCCTTCGCGTAGGCATAGGACGGCAGCATGCCCGTCAGCTTGAGAACCATGGGCGGACAGCAGGGGCAGCCATGCCAGTCCCAGCGTTCGCCCTTCCGCGTGTTGAGCGGATTCTTGTAGGTGTAGGACACGCCATTCGCGCCAACAGCCGTGAGCAAGGCATTGTAGGCGACGCGCTCGATCTCGTCGAAGGAACGTCCCTCGCCCGTGAGCGCGGCCATCCGAGCCGAGAAGAACGCGCTCCCGACGGCTGCGCACGTTTCCAGGTAGGCGTCTGGCGGCAACTGCCAGTCGGCCACGAACCGCTCAAGCCCCGCATCCGCGCCGACACCGCCCGAGATGTACATCTTGCGCCCGACCATCGACTCCCAGAACCGCGTCGCAAGCGACGCGCAGTCTCTGTCATCCGCCGCAACAGCGTAGGCGGCAAGCCCCGCGCCCAGCAACGTCGCACGAACCGCGTGGCCCTCGATCGAACGGTAGTCCGCCAGCGGACGCCTGTCCATCTGGTAGTCGCCCCAAGAGGGACGCCATTCGGGCCCGTGCGGCGTACGCGTCATCTCCTTGCACTTCTGGACGGCCGCCCCTGATCCGAGCTTCTCCCAGTCTGGCGCGCCGCAGTTGTTGCCGTGGTTCGCGAACCAGAAGCCGATGAGCGCGAGGTAATCCTCCGGACGCTTCGCCGCGACACCGGCGCGCGAGGCGGCGGCGGGATCTGTCCGCAGCAGTTCGGCGAGCGAGACAAGGGCCTCTTCGGCGAGCGAATGCGTCGGGATGATGTTGCGCTTGGGCGTTGGCCCGATGGTGTCGCAGAGGAGGTTCGCGAAGCGGATGCCGGCGCCGAGCAGCTTCGCCTTCCCCGTCGCGCGGTAGTAGTGGAGACCGGCTTCGACCAGGCAGCCCGCGTTGTAGATCTCGTGCTGGTCGAGGGCGCAGCCGCCGTTGTCGCCCCACCGCTGGCTCGGATCGGAAACCTGGACGCGCGTGTTGAGATAGCCGTCCGGGCACTGTGCGGAGACAATCAAGTCGATGAGCGCGTCCAGCCTCTTCTCGAGCGAAGCGTCAGGTTCGCGCACGAGGTAGTCCGCCGCGCCGCGAATCGTCTCGTAGAGAAGCCCATCGTAGAAGTACGGTCCGACATGCCCCTTGCGCGCGCCGACGGCGGCCAGGCGGAAGTTCGCCTCGATTCGGGAACGTCCGCACAGTTTCGCCAGGACGTCGGGAATCGTCTTTGTCCGCCAACGTTCGTAGCGCGGCGCCCAGAAGTCGTCCGTCACCGTGACGTCCCTGAGCGACGCAAACGTCAGCACGGGAGATCCGCCCCACGGCGTCGTCAACGCCCCCGCCGACGCGGCACACGCCGCGAAGAATGTTCCGCACATGATTCTCAATTTCATTTATTACTCCTTCTTGTGATTTGTATCTTTGCTGCCTGCGCCTCTGCGCGGAACCTCTCGCTCGAAGCCCTCGCGACCAAAGCCCGGCAGGGGCTTGAACGCCGGCATCTCGCGGCGAAGCCACGCTTCGGGCTTCAGCGCGAAGTTGCCGTGCGCGGCGTCCACGAACCCCGCATCAAATGGCCGTTCGGGCGTGCCGTTGACGATGCGGAAGCCGGATGCGATACGCGGATCCGGCTTCGCCGTCTGCACGCCGTTCGTGCCGACGGTGTTGATCACGAGGTTCCCCGCAATCGGCGCCATGCGCGGCAGGCACGCGTCCCACTCGCGCGCCTTGCCCTGCTCAAGCGCGAGCAGCGACCGGCTGCAGTCGATGAAGACGTTGTTCTCCACGGGGTTGTCGAGCGGTTCGCGCGGATGATTCTGCATGACCTTCGCGAGGCGCGGATACTTCGCGGCCCACACGCCGTTCGTGTAGTCGAACGCCTTCGCCTTGTCCTCCAGCATCCAGGAGGGCTCGGCGTTCCACTGCTTCCACGTCATGCCCCGGCAGTCGATGGAGAGCCCGATCTGGCACTTCGAGAAGACGTTGTTGCGGATGGGGTGGTCGCGTCCGCCGCCCACCATGATGCCGCGCGCGACGTTGTGGAACACGTTCCCGTACACCTCGTCGCCGCTGTCGCAGTCATCGAAGTAGAAGCCCATCGTGCTGCCGGGCAGCCCCTCCGCGCCGAGGTCATGCGTGTAGTTGTAGCGCAGGACGTTCCCCTGGGTCGTCCAGTCGCGCCCCGTGTAGTACGCCCCGGCGTCGCCCGTCTCCAGCAGGACGCGGTAGACCTCGTTGTACTCGAAAAGGTGTTCGTTCCCGCCGTACAGGACGGCCGAGTGCGGTGCGTCATGCATCCGGTTGCGGCGCAGCGTCACGCCGCAGCCGTTCACGTCGATGGCCGCCGCGTACGTGCGCTGGAAGACGCCCCAGTCATGGATGTGGCAGCCCTCCACCAACGTCTCGGCCCGCGTGAGCGTCTTTCGGTTTCCGCCGCTCACGCGCAGTCCGCCGCCCCCGACGTTGCAGATCTCGGTCGCCCGCACGACGTTCCGCGAGCCGACGACCGAAAGCCCCGTGCCGCCGAGGTTCGCGAGGCGGCAGTCCGCCACATGGAGGTCGTCCCCGCGCAGCACGACGCCGTTTCCGTGTCCGAACTCGAACGCCAAACGCTCGAAGCGCAGGTGCCGTACGCCCTCCGCCCGGAGAAGCGGCTCGGTCGTGAAGGCGAGCGTCGTGTCGTCCTCCGCATGCGGCGCGCCGTTCGGCGGATAGAGGTAGAGCCGCTTCTTCGCGCGGTCGAGCCACCATTCGCCCGGCGCGTCCAGCTCCTCCAGCAGGTTGAACGCATAGAAGCGGCGGTCCTTCCGCCCCCACGTGCCGGACATCACGCCATAGGGCATGGGCGCAGCGAGACGGATGACGTCGTTCGTTCCGTTCTCGACGCCGTAGCGCGCGGCGCGTACCGAGTGGTTGTACCAGTCATGCGACCAGTAGCCGTTCAGCCACACGCCGGCGGCGAAATCCCACCGCTTCGCGCGCGGGTCGTCGAAGACGAAGGCGCCGGGCGATCGCAGGCGCGTGCGCGCCTCCAGAACCTTCCCGTTGTCCACGCCCCGCGTGAACGACGCATACCCGACGTTCGGCCACCGCGCGAGCGTCCCGAACGCCCCGCCCGTGAACAGGAGCGGCGCGGCGTGCCGGCCGCCGAAGGCCGGCGCGAGTTCGGGTATCTTCGCCGGCGCGATGCCCGAAATGTCCGCGACAAACACCTTGCCCCGCGCGTTTTCGGGCAGCCGCGCCCACACGGACGGATCCGTGACCTTTCGGAAGTGGCTCGGCGGAACGCGCACGCCGCCCATCAGGCGCGCACGTCCCGCGCCGACCGTGCGCCACGTCACGGGCGCCTCCGCCGTGCCGGAATCGGCGGCCGTCAGCGTGACGCCCGTCACGGGGTAGTCGCCGGGACGGAAGCAGAGCTCCACGGCCTCGCCAACCTTCACGTGCCCCGCCTTTCGGGCGGCGCGAATCCCCTCCACGGCCTCGCCGACCGTCCGCCACGGCCGCGCGCGGCTGCCGTCGCCGCCGCGCCCAGCCGCCGCGTCCACGTGGAATTCCGCCCCCTGCGCCACCGCTGTCGCGAGGGCGAATCCGCCCGCGACGGCCAGCAGGCCGCCCCGCGTCCACAAATCCTTCGCCATCCGTTCGCCTCTTCTTTCCCTTTTCGCTTCAGCGAGACTACTTCAGCCCGGCCGTGCAGACGACGCGGAACCCGAACGCCGTGTGGTTGCGGGTCGCCGGATCGCGGCACTCGCGCCACGCCGGACGGCAACAGCCCGCGTCCGTAAACGTCCCCCAGCCCGCCATGTTCCAGCTTCCGCCGCGCAGCACGCGTTCCTTGCCCTCCGTGCCGACCAAGGTGTTCGCCGGATTCTTCGGATCGATGTTCACCGCGCCGTCAAGCGCCGAGATGTCTTCCGCATACCAGTCAAGACACCACTCCCACACGTTGCCCGCCGTGTCGTAAAGGCCCCAGTCGTTCGGCTCGTAGGAGCCGACGATGGCCGTTCCCTGCGTCGCGTCGCAGTTCTGCGCAGGATCGACGTAGGAAGAGCCGTTCTGCACCCGGCCGCCGTTGCGGATGTAGCGACCCAGACGGTCCAGGTTCGTGTCCTTCCACGTGTTCATGATGGCCGAGCCGTCGCCCCACTTCGTGTCGCCGTTGCCCGCGCGCGCGGCGAACTCCCACTGCGCCTCGGAGGGCAGGTCGAAGTCGAGCCCCGTCCGCGCCCGCAGGAGGCCGAGGAACGAGCCGGGGTTCGGGTCGTTTGGCCAGTCGTAGGCCGTGTCCGCCGTCCCGGAATTGGCGGCGTTGCGGATCTCGTTGTAGCTGAGCCTCTCCACGGGACGCATCGCCCGGTCGGCGACGTTGTTGAACCAGGCGGGATAGGGGTTGCTCGTCTGGATCAGGGCCCACTGCGCCTGCGTGACGGGGAACACGCCGAAGTAGTAGCTGTTCGTGAGCGTCACCTTGTGCGTCGCCTCGTTCGCCGCGTTTCGCGTCGTCTCCAGCACCGTCGAGCCCATCGTCCACGTCACGTCCTTGGCCATGACCTTTCGCAGGACGATCGAGGTCGTGCGGTAGTCGGGGTTGCCGAGCAGTCCGCCCGGCAGGAACGCGGCGGAGGGATAGTACCGCTGCGCGTTCTGCTGGGCCTTTTCAGAAATGTCGACGACCAGGTAGTCGGGCGTGTTGTCGAGCGACCACGCCGTCACTACGGCCCGCACGGCATCGACCTTGTGGCCGCGCCACGACCGGTCGGCGCGCCACGTGATCGTGCGCTCGCCCACCTCGACCTTCTTCCAGACGTCGCCCGTCACAAAGCGGATGTTCTCGCCGCCGATCGAGACCCAGTCCGCCGCGTCGGCCGTCGCCGCGCCCGTTCGGTTCGTCTGGACGTCGAGCGTGACGACCGCCGGAGCGTTCGCGAGCGTGTAATTGATCGTCACGCGGCGGCTGTTGGGCGGCTGGCTCATGGTCACGCCCGAGACTTCGGGCACGAGGTCAGCCGTCGCGGCGGAAACGGCCGCACTCGCGGCCAGCAGCGTCATCAGTTTCTTCATTGTCTTCTTCTCCTTGTCAATCGTGTTTGGGTTTTCTGTTGTCGTGTACGGGATCCTACTTGATGACCATGACCGCGCCGCCCGGCGTGAAGTCGCAGTCAATCGGCTCCGCCTCGTCTTGCGTCCGGTCGCGCGCCTCCAGCGGCGCGGCCGGCGAAGGCGCGGCGAGCGTGCCCGTGTTCAGGGCGAGGACGGCGGAGGCGGCGGATGCCGACCGGGCCGTCGCGGCCGCCGCAGGGTCGCCCGAGACGATGTAGGTGTAGCCGTCGCCGTCCGCGCTCACGGCGGACGCGGCCAGCGTCGCGCCGAGCGCAAGGGCGAGTGTCTGGGTGTTTGTCATGGACTTGTTCCTTTCTCTGTGTCTTACTTCTGAATCCTGAATGCAAGCGCGTGTTCGCAGGGCGCGGTGCCCAGGCGAAACGCCGGCTGGACAATCTCGACGTCCTCGCCCGCCGGGCGCCACTCGACCGGGCGCGTGTCGTCGCCCAGCAGGGTGACCGTCCGCACGGGGCCGATGCCGCGCACGTGGATGCGCGCGGGGCCGCCGAAGGCAATCGCATAGACCGTCTCGCCTTTCTGCGTGTAGTAGACGCGATCCCGCGCCATCGTCTTCGGACGCTTCGCCCACGCCGTCGTGCCGTAGATCGCCTCGCCGTTCACCGCGAGCCAGCGGCCGATCGCCAGCAGGCGATCCTGCATGACGACGGGAATGAGGCCCGTCGCGTCGGGGGCGATGTTGAGCAGCAGGTTCCCGCCGCGCGAGCACTTCTCCACCAGCTCCTCGATGCACTGCCCGTTCGTCAGGTAGTCGGCGACCGTCTCGAACCGATTGTAGCCAAACGAGTGCCCGATGCCGCGACACTCCTCCCACGGGTGGCGCGCCAGCAACGCCTCCACGTCCTGCGTCTCGGCCTCCATGCCGCCGTATTCGGTCGTGTAGTGGTCGCCGCACGCGCCGCGCATCCCCTTGCCCCAGCGGTCGTTGGCGACGACCGTCTCCTTCACCGGCGACTCGTTGTAGAGCCAGGCGAGGAACTCCGGCCCGCGCCAGGTCTGCCACGGATAGTCCCATTCGCCGTCCGTCCAGACGATTTCCGGGCGGTACGCCGAGACCAGCTCCTTCATCTGCGGCAGGACGACCTCCGCGACGAACCGCCCGATGTCCGCCCGGTTGTAGCGCGGATGCCGCCATTCGAGCAGCGAGTAGTAGAACCCCATGCGCAGACCGGCCGCCCGGACGGCCTCGGCCAGCTCGCCGCAGATGTCACGCCCGGCCCCCATCGTCGCCGCGTTGAAGTACGGCGAATAGGCGCTCGGCCACAGCGCGAAGCCGTCGTGGAACTTCGCCGTCAGCACCACGTAGCGCGCGCCCGAACGCCGAACGGCGGGCGATTCGCGTCAATCCCATTGGCGTGACGACCCGCGCGTCATCCAACATCTACCCGCTCACGCCGGGGTGGCTGTCCGACGCGCTCGTGTTCATGCGCACGAACATCGGCAAGAACCTCTGCGCCGGTGACGTCTACGCCGCCGTCGGAAAGTCGCACACGGCCGTCGACCGCGCCTTCCACGCGCAGCTCGGCACGTCCGTCAAGCAGATGATCATGCGCATCCGGCTGGAGGAGGCGAAACACCTCATCCAAGACACGGACCTGCCCTTCGCCCAGGTCATGAAACGTTCGGGCTTCGCGACGGCGCAGCACTTCTGCCACACCATCACGGCGGCGTTCGGACGCAGCCCAACCGCCCTGCGGGCGAACCGTGCGGCACGCTGACGGCGGCTACGCGAACGCAAGGCGGCGGCGCTCGTCGCCGTCCAGATGCGTGAAGACGATGTGCTTGGCCGTCGGCGGGATAAGCGAACCCGCACGCTCCGGCCATTCGACCACGAGAATCGCGCCCTCGGCCAAATAGTCCTCCCACCCAATCGCCAGCACGTCGTCTTCCGAATGAAGGCGATAGAGATCCATGTGGACGAGGAGGAAGGGAGAAATAATCGAATGATCGATTTGTCGATTTGTCGAAAGAGGCGAATCGTCCGACATCGCATTCCCTTTGTCCGATTCGATTATTCGATTATTCGTCGATTCGATTATTTCCCCCCGATGCTCCTGCACGAGGCAGAAGGTCGGGGACGTGACGCGCCCGGCGACGCCGAGCGCGGCGGCGAGCCCCTGCGTGAACGTCGTCTTGCCCGCGCCGAGATCGCCCTCAAGGCAGACGACATCGCCCGGCTTCAGCTCGGACGCGAACTGCCGCGCGAGCGCCCACGTCTCCTCGACGGAATTGACCTCAAAGACACCCGTCATCTTTCAGTTCCGTGAAGCACCGTTTCATGTAATCGCGCGAAAACGCAGACGAATGCGGCGTTCTGATCAGATTCGGCGGCAACAGTGCGGGGTCTGTCCCCAGAATCGTGGGGTCTGTCCCCACGTTTTGGCGGGGTCTGTCCCCACGTTTGCCGGGGTCTGTCCCCACAATTTTCTGCAATGGGCCGGGCTCTGACAGGAAGACGTCCAGATACGCCCCGGCGAGACGCCCCGTCCGCAAGGCCTCCACAAGTGCCGGCTCGTCAATCGCGTTGCCGCGCCCGACGTTGATGACGACCGCGCGACGCGGCAGCTTCCGCAGCCGCGCCCGCGAGAGAAAGTTGTCCGTCCCCGTGTCGCTCGGCAGGGCGAGAACCAGCCAGTCCGCCGTCTTCAAGGCCGCATCGAGGTCGGCGAGGTTGCGGCGCCGAAACCCCTTCACCGCGACGCCAAGGGCCTCCAGCTTGCGCCCAATCGCCTGTCCGACGCGCCCGTAGCCGACGACCACGGCCTGCGTCCCGGACACCGTAAAGCACCGGTCGCTCAGTTCCGCGCGCGGCCAGTTCGGCACAGCCGGTTTCTGCGACCCGCCATAGCCCGCGAAATCACGGACGGCGAAGAAGCCGCGCGCCCATGCGAGGACGAACGCCGCGACCGTCTCGGACATGATCGCGCCGTGGAAGCGTCCGAAATGGAGCGTGACGCCCTTCGGCGCCTCCAGCGAGACAAGTTCGCGTCCCGCCCCCGGCGTCGCCAGCATTTTCAGCTTCGACGCGCGCGCGAACCACTCCTTCTTGAAATGCCACGTGAGGACGTGCGTCGCCTGCGGCAGCTGCCGCAGAAACACCGCTTCCGTGCGCGCGCGGACGATGCGGCTCCCCGCCGGAACGAGCGTCTTCAGAAAGCGAAGCGCCTCCGCATCCACGCGAAAGCACTTCTCCGGCCATTCGAGCCAGACGAGGTAAAGATTACTTCTCATCCAGCGCCCCCTTGTAGGCGACGCGCTTGACCTTGCCGATAGACGTGCGCACGAGCGGTTCCTTCGCGCAGACGACCTTGCGGACGCGCTTGTAGTCGGCGAGTTCGGCGCACCGCTCCTGCGCGTGCTTGACGGCGAACTTCTCGACCTCCTCCCACGCGGGCAGCTGGCCGCCGTTGCGATCCTTGAACCAGTCCTCGTTCGGATAGATGATCGCGCCGACCTTCTCGCCCGGATCCTCGCCCTGCGTGTAGCCGACGACGACGACGTCCGAAATGCACGGCTCCTTCGCAATCGTGTTCTCGACTTCCTCCGGGTAGATGTTCTTGCCCTCGCGGTTGACGATGAGGGCCTTCTTGCGTCCGCGAATCGTGATGAAGCCGTCCTCGTCCATCGACGCGAGGTCGCCCGTGCGGAACCAGAGGCCGCCCTTCCCGTCATCCTCGAACGCCTCGGCCGTCGCGTCGGGGTTGTGGAAGTAGCCCTGCATGACGATCGGGCCGCGCACCTGGATCTCGCCGACGCCCTGCTCGTTTCGGTCGGCGAGGCGCACCTCGATGCCGCCAATCGCGGGGCCGATCGTGCCGATCTTGATGACTTCGGGCGGACACACCGAGACGATCGGCGAGCATTCCGTGAGGCCGTAGCCCTCCAGAAAGCGCACGTGGATGCGCTTGAAGCACTCCATGACGGGACGCGGACACGGCGCGCCGCCGGTGATGAAGAAGCGGAGGCGTCCGCCGAGTTTCAGCTTCACCATGTGCATGACGGGGCCGCGCAGGCCGACCTTCATGAGGAACTGCGCGAGCTTCGACTTCTGAAGGCCCGACTCGATCTTCTCGTGCAGCTTCTCCGCGAGGAGCGGCACCGCGCAGATGACGGTCGGCTTCAGATCGTGGATGTCCTGCCCGACCGTGCGGAGCGACTGGCAGAAGCACATCGACGCGCCCTTCATCATCGAGGCGATGAAGTTCGCCGAGAACGAGAAGGCGTGGAAGAGCGGCAGGACGACGAAGAACGAGTCCTTGTGCGTGACGGTTCCGAAGAGCTTGTAGGCCCCTTCGAGGTCGGCGATGAAGTTCCCGTGCGTCAGCATCGCGCCCTTCGGCTTGCCGGTCGTGCCCGACGTGTAGATGATGGACGCGATGTCCTCCGGCTTGGCGACGTGGTCGTCATACCACTTGCCGCCGCCCGCAAGCCGCAGGGACTCGTAGCCGACGACGTCGATGCGCCCGGCGATCTTCTGACCCGGATTGATGACGCCTCCGACGACGACGACCGCCCGCAGGTCGGGCAGGTCCTTCGCGATCAGCATCATCATCTTGAGATGCTGGGGGTCGGTCGTGACGACGCGCACCTCGGCGTCGCGCAGGATGTACGCAACCTCCTCGTTGTGCAGCTTCGGATCGATCGGCACGACCGAGACGCCCGTGCCGACCTGCGCGAGATAGGACTCGATCCACGTCGGGGAGTTCTGAAGGATGATCGCCGCGTTCTCGTCGCGCGGCTTCAGCCCGAAGCGCGTGCCGTAGCCCTCGGCAATCTCCCGCACGCCCTTCAGGGACGCGGCGTAGGAGCGCGTCTTCCAGGCGTTGTCCTCATGGTAGGTGAAGAGTTTCCCATTCGGGCGGGCATCCGCCCACTTCTCGATCAGACCGCGAATCGTCATAAGAATCGTCCTTTCAAATCGTCTGCGTCAGCGTTTCGCGCCATTCAGCGGCGCAGGGCCTCGATCGCGCGCACGATGTCGCCCGGCCGGTCAGACCCCGCCTCGCGTTCGACGACGTAGTTGCCCTTGTAGCCCAAAGCCTCCAGCTCCGCGAGGAACGCCGCGCCGCCGACCTCGCCCGTGCCCCACGGCACCTCGTCGCCCCATGTGCCCGGCGTCTTCGTCTCGCGCGCGTCCTTGATGTGCACCTGCTTGATCCACGGCGCGAGGATGCGCACCGCCGCGCACGGCTTTCCTTTCGCGTAGAGGATCATGTTCGCCGGATCGAAGTTGATGCCGACGCCCGGCACGCGCGGCATGAACGCCGCGAGGTCTTCGGCCGTCTCCTGCCCGGACTCGAGCAGCAGCTCGACGCCGTACTTGCGGCATTCGTCGCGCATCCACGTCACGCGCGCGACGTACTTCTTCAGGGCCTTCGGGTTCGACTCGTCGAGGAAGCCCGCGTGCGTCGACATGTACTTGCAGCCGAGCTCCTGCGTCAGGCGCGCGCCCGCCGTCACGATCCTCTTGTTCGCCTCCCAGTGCTGGTCGGGCACAATGCCGCCCGTCTCGCGGATCGTCTCCAGCGTCGAGTAGTCCTCGCCGACCGTGCCGATCATCGTGCACATGAGCACCCATTCGCCCTTCGCGATCTTCTCCTTCACGAACGCGAGCGCCGCCGCGTCCTCCGCCGCGCCATGCCGCTCGTCGGGCGCGATGAACGGCCCCAGCGCGAGGTGGATGCCCTTCACGTCGGCCTTCGCCATCTCGCGGGCGACGTCCTTCATCGGCAGACGCCAGCTCCAGCTGCAGACGCCGATGCGCTCGGCGGGGATCGAGACCTGCGACGAGACGGATGCACAACCGGCCGCCAGCAGAAGGACGGCGCACGAAAGGAACCTAATCATCTTTTTCATGCGGTAATTATATCACGAATTGCCGCCGAGCGAAAGGGGCACCCGAGAACCGGACCCGTTAAAGGCCAATGCCCGCCGCACACAGCGGGCAGGTCGAGATGGACGGCATTCGATGCGCGTGTCACTGTCGGTCCCCGGTCTCAATCCGAGTCCTGCCGGAATGCCTCAGTCATTGGTCTCGGTCAGCTGAACGTTCGCCACGACGTCCGGCTTCTGCGCCGCATCGACCGTCACGTTCGCGAGGCGGACGTTCCGCACCGGCAGGTCCGGGTCGCCGACCATGTTCACGCGGCGTTTCGCCTTCCGGCCGTGGACGTTGCGGATGTCGATGTCGCGGATCACGGTCGCGCGGTTCTCGTAGTCCGGGAAGTCCGCCCACTGGTAGAGCGTGTCGACCGACAGGCACACGAGATCCTGCCGCACGTTCCCGACCGTCACGCCTTCGACGGAAATGCCCTCGACCGTGCCGCCGCGCCGACGGTTCGTCTTGATGAAAATGGCGCGAATGACGTCGCGGCCGCGGCAGTTGACGAGGCGGACGTTCCTCACGCCGCCGGAGATCTCGCTGCCGATGCCGAGGAGCGTGTGCGCATCGACGATCTCGCAGTCGCGCACGAAGACGTCCTCCGTCGGCGTCGCGAGCCGCCAGGCGTCGCGGTTGCGCCCCGACTTGATCACGATGCCGTCGTCGCCCTGGTCGAAGCGGCAGTTCTCGACGATGACGCTGCGGCTCATCTCGATGTCGATGCCGTCGTTGTTGCGCCCGTGGGCGGAAACGTCGAGGTTGCGCACGGCGGCATCCTCGCACAGGTAGAGGTGCAGCGTCCAGAACGGCGCGTTGCGCACCTTGAAGCCCTCCCACGTCACGCCCTTGCAGCGGTTGAACTGGACGAGCTGCGGCCGCGTGTGCGCATCCTTCCGTTTCCAGATTTCGCGCTTCTCGACGGGGCAGTCCGTCGCGCCCCACGTGTAGAGCTGAAGCCGCGCGGCCCTGACGCCGGCGTCTCTCGGCTGATCCCACGCCGTCTTCCAGAACGAGTCCTTCCATTCGCCCGCATAGCCGCGCAGCGTGCCCGAACCGGAGATCGCGACGTTCGTGCAGGCGTAGGCGTAGACGAGCGGCGAGTAGTTCCAGCACTCCAGCCCCTCCCACGTCGTGTGGACGGCCGGCAGATAGTCGGCCGGATCCTGCGAGAAGACGACTTCCGAGCCTTCGGCGAGGCGCAGCTCGCAGTTCGACCGGAAGTGGATCGGGCCCGAATGCCATGTCCCCTTCGGCACGACGACGCGGCCGCCGCCCGCCTTCTCGCACGCCGCCATCGCGCGCGCGAACGCGACCGTGCACTTGGCGCCGTCCGGCGTCGCGCCGAATTCGGTGATCGGGAAGTCGCGGCTCTTGAAGAGCTGCGCGACCGCGAGGCCACGTGCCCGCACGTCGTCGAGAAAGAGCTTCGCGAACGCCGCCGCGCCCGTCTGGATCGGATGCGTCGTGTCCTTCGCCGGCTCGCCGTCCTTGCCGCGCGCCATGCCCGTCGAGACCACGAAGAGCTTGTGCGCCGCCTCGCGCCCGAGACTCTCCATCAGGCCGCGCGTCAGCGCGCTCATGTCCACGAAGTCGCACGCGAGCTCGTCGGACAGCTCGCGCATCGCGTCGCGGTAGCTCCGCAGGCACACGCCGTCGCTCCTGTGCTCGACGTCGACGAGCCTCCTGCCCTCCGCGTCGAACGTCGCACGGCAGATCGGCGAGAGGAGAATCGGCGCCGCGCCCTTCGCGCGGACGTCCTTCACCCAGCCGCGCACGATCTCGCGGAAGAGCCCCTTCGGATCGGCCCAGCGATTCTCCCGGTAGAAGCCGGTCGAGCGCTTCTGGTCGTTGTGGCCGAACTGGATCGCGACGAAGTCTCCCGGCTGCACGGCGGCGAGAAGCCTCTCCCACTGGCCCGACGCGGCGAAGCTCTTCGTCGAGGCGCCGCTCCTGGCGTAGTTCGCGACGTGGCAGCCCGTCTTCATCGCCTTCTGGAGCTGCGTGCCCCAGCTGTAATAGGGCGCGCGGATGCGCCCGCCGAGGCTGTACCCGTTGTCGTCGAGCGTCGAGTCGCCCGCGAAGAAGAGCGTCGTCGCCGACGCGCCGAGCGTCAGCCCGAAGAACACGGCGGCTGTCGCCAGACACCGCAGACCGTCCACTGAAAGGCCTTTCGTCATGTAGCCCCACCCGTAGGCCCTGCACACGTACTTCTTGCTCATGATATACCTCGCTTTCGGATTTGATCGTTCGCCCGCCCCGTCGTTCAGGGGGCGAGCAGGTTCAGGTTGGGGTCGCTCGCGTCCTGCCCTTCCTGCGCGGCGGACGAGGCCGTATCCGCTTCACGCGGCGAGGCGCGCAGCGCCCGCGCAAGCTCAGCCGCCGGCAGACGCGACACGCAGTAGACCGGGAACAGCGAAAGCCGGATGCCGTCCGCCGGCTCGCGCACGCCGCCCATCATGTCGTGCCAGCGCGCGGACGCGAGCGGCGCGGCGGGACGCAGCGTGCGCGGCGCGCCGTTCCACTGCCAAATCGCGGCCACGCGCGTCTCACCGCCGTCGAAGACGTAGCACTTCACGCCCGTGCCGAGATCCGGCTCGGCCACGCTCGGCGCCTCGCCCAGCAGGTCGGCGCACGCGCGGAAGGCGTAGAGCGCGGGCTTCGGCAGATCCTCGAAGCCGTTGTCGCCGTTGCCGAGCGCCGTCAGGTTCCAGTCCACGCCGGGGCGTCCCGTCGCGAACATGAAATGCGAATAGTGGTCAAGCCCCTTCGCCCACGCGATGATCATGTTCCGCAGGTCGATGTGCGCCTGGTTGAGCGCGAACCGGTCGGCCGGACCGGGCAGCGGATGGTTCGGACTGCACGCGCCGGCCTCCGTCTGCGCCCATCCCGCGACGCCCGCCGCGCGCGCGGCCTTCAGCCCCCGTTCAAGCGTCCGCCCGTAGTCGGGACAGTCCGGGTTCGCGTTGTAGGCGTGCTCGGTAATCAGATCGACATGCGCGCCGCCGCCCGCGTCGAGGAACCGCTGGATGAACGCGAGATCCGTCGAACACGTGCACGGCCCCGCAAGGCGGACGTCGGGATGGCGTGCCTTCAGGAGCGGACGGAACTTCGAGACGAGCGCAACGTAGGTCTCGACAGTCGGGTCGTCGAATCGCGCGGGATCGGGGTTCTTCATCCGTCCGCCCCAGATGTTGAACTCGTTCAGGAACTCGTAGATGTCGATCTCGCCGCGATGCGCGTCGGCAAGGCGCAGCATCTCGTCAAACCACGGCATCGGGTCTTTCGGCACAAGCGTCTCGCCGCGCAACGGCCGGCCGTCCACGGTCGCGGGCGTGCCGAGCACCAGCAGGTTGCGGAGGCCGTTGTCGCGGAAGAGCTTCGAGTAGGCGTAGCCCGCGTCGAGATGCCAGCCGCGTCCGTTCGCCCAGAGCCGCGTCGTGCCGATGCCGAACTCCCTGAGGAAGCCGAGCGTCTGCTCAGGCGAGCCGAACATCACGTTCACCGAAAGCCGCCGCGCGAGCCGCGTGCAGGGCGGCTGGACGCCGAACGTGACGCACGAGACTTCCGGCGCACCGTCGCCGGTCGCCGCCCGCGTCTCCCAGACCGCGTTCATCGGCCCTCGCCACGCGGACGGCGGCACGAGGCCGCCCGTCACGGCCTTCTCCTCGCCCGGTTCGAGCGTGACGGTCGCCGTGCGCCGCGCGTCCGTCGCCTCGTGCCCGTCCCACGCGAGAAGCTTGCGCGTGACGCGGTACGTGCAGGGCTTCTCGGACAGGTTGACGAGCCGAAATTCGGCCGTGACCTTCTCGCCGGGCCGGTAGATGCCCCGGTCGTTCCCCATGAGTCGCGCCGACGACGCGAATGCCGCCGGCGACGCCTCGCCGTCCTGGCGTCCGACGGTCGCGAAAGCGTCATCCACCCAGACCGTCACGTCGTCCGGCACGGCGATGCGCGGCACGGCGACCGGCACGCCCTTCTGCGCCAGCACGTCGCCATAGCCGCCGATGCCGCCCGTGCGCGAGCCCCAGGACGGCACGGCGGCGACGACCTTCGTCCAGTTCGTCTCGACGGCGACGCGCCGGTCGTAGAGCACGCCGGACTGGATCAGCCAGCCCGCCGAGACCCACGCGCGCCGCGACGCCTTCGCCCAGAACGAGAAGACGGCGGGACGTCCCTGCACCCACGGCACGGGATTGAAGTAGAACTCGCCCTCTTCGCCCTTCGCGCGGTGCAGGCGGAACGAATGCCATCCCGATCGGAAGACCCGGTCGTCGCGCGCGGGCTTCAGAAGCCCCGTCGCGACACGTCCCTTCATCTGCTCGATGACGCCGCCGCGCGTCCCGAACCGCAGCGACTGCTCGCCGACCGCGCTCGTCGCGTAGAAGCCGCGTTCCGCGCCGCCGTTCGCGAGGTAGTTGCGCCCCGGCTCGTAGGCGGCCATTGGATCGGGAGCCTCGAAAAGCGCGAAGTCGTGCAGGCGGTAGACGCCGGGCTCGCGCAGGACGTAGGTGAACATGAGATCCGTAATCCGCGTGTCCAGCGCGCGCGTGTGCTGCCAGACGGTCGGCTCGGTGCCGAGCGGCAGGGTCGCGGGCTTCCAGAAGTGCTTCTTCGGCTTCCCCTCGTCCGAGCGGTCGATCTGCCCTTCCAGGATACCGTATCCCTCGGACACGCCGTCCGCCGACGTCGTAAGCCGGTAGGTCATGTGCTTGCCGGCGTAGGCCGCGCGGTCGCCGAGCGGCACGCGGACCTTGACGACGGCGTTCGTCAGCGCATCAACCCGCACCGTGCAGACGCCGTTCGAGACCGTACGCACATAGGTCGCCGCCGGCTTTTCGGGCCGTGCCTTGTCCGCCGCGCTCATCCAGCACCCGGCCTTCGACCAGTCGGCGTGGAATGCGGCGCTGCTGTGCAGCGAGAGGAAGACGGCAATCGAGAGAAGGAATGTTTTCATGCAGACATTTTACCATATCACGCGCGGCACGTGGGGCATCACGCGAAATCTGCGAAAGGACAAAATGCGAAATGACGGTTTTTCCTGGCCCGGAGGAGCCTCCAGCTCGCCCGAACCGTCCTCCGAGGAATCGCCACCATCGCCACACGTCAGTCAATCAAACGTGTCAAGCCATTCCCCTCGGCGAGATGCGTCTCTACAAGCGAAAATTCTGAGGCGATGGGCGATCCTCTCCGTCCTCTCGTGCGCCTGTCGGCTCCTCCGGGCCACGGGCGGCTTGCGCCGCCGCTTCGCGAGACTCTGAGACCTCTGCGGCTCTGCATGACAAAACCGAAGATGTGGCGTCGTACGCGCGGAGGGGCGGGAAGTGGCGCGAGTGAGGAGCGAGGGTTTGCAGGCGTCGGAGAGGTCTCGACCGCAGCCCGTGGTCTCGTCGAGGCATGGCAGGCTGAAGCCGGCCGATTGTCTTCAACAAGAAGCGCAAACCCGAACGACGAGACCGAGCGAGCAGCTTCCCGCTTCGACGCGCGAACTGTCGGGCCGACGGGCCACAATACGAACAGCTTCCCGCTCCGACGCGCGCGTGCCGACGCGCAAGGCCCAAATATGGTAAACTATGCGGCATGAAGACCATCATCTGGTTCAGGGGCACGCACGGTGCCGCCAACTCCCGCATGATCGCGGGACTGTCGCGCGCCGCCAAGCGCAAGGGCTGGAGCCTGTCCGTCCTGTCGCGCCCGACCGACGGGGAATCCATGAAGGAGATCATGGCCTTCTGGGACCCGGACGGCGTGATCACCGCCCTGCCGTTCGATGCGGCAGACTACGGGCGCGCGGCGGTCGTCATCATATCCGAACGCCCCAAGGGGTTCAAGGGCAACGTCTCCTTCATCACGCACGACAACGCCGCGACGGCGGAGGTCGTCGCCAAGGAACTCCTTTCGCTCGGCTATCCGCACTACGCCTTCGTCGGCGCGCGCACCGACGGCGAATCCTGGAGCGACGCGCGGGAACGCGAGTTCCGCCGCATCCTCGCCCTTCACGGACTGGACTGCACGACGTTCCGCCCGTCAGCGGAAGACCGCGCGAAAAGCCTCGCCTTCCAGCGGCGCCTGCGGCGGTTCCTCTCCGACCTGCCCAAGCCATGCGCGCTGTTCGCGGCACACGACCCGATCGGCGCCGAAGTCCTCGCCGCCGCGCACGCCTCCGGCATCGCCGTGCCCGGCGAACTGGCCGTCTGCTCGGTGGACGACGACGAGGAGATCTGCCTCAACACGGTGCCGACGCTCACGAGCGTCCACCCCGAATTCGAGCGCGCGGGCATGCTCGTCTGCCTGCGGCTCGCGGAGGTCTTCGCGGACAAGAGCCGCCGCGCGCCGCCGACCGACTACCGCATCGGCCCCGGCCCGCTCGTCCGGCGCACCTCGACGCGGCGCGAAGCCCTCACGGACGCACGGGTCTACAAGGCCCTCGAATTCATCAGCCGCGAAACGCCGCGCGGACTCGCCGCTGCCGAAGTCGCCGCACTCTTTCCCTGCTCGCCGCGCATGGCGCAGATCCGGTTCAAGAAGGCGACGGGCCAGACGATCCAGGAGGCGATTCTCGAAACACGCACGGAACTGGCGAAGCCCCTGCTCCAGAACGACAGACTGGCGCTGGACGCGCTCGCGAACCTCGCGGGCTGGAGCTCGGCGCGGCTTCTGCGCCTGCACTTCCTCAAGAAATTCGGCCTGACGCCCGGCGAATGGCGACGCCGCCACGCGCATCCGAAGTCGTGAGCCGCCTCGCCGACCTCGCGCGCCTCTCCCTGCCCGTCGCCGCCAGCACACTCGTGATCGCGGTGGGCGAAATCGCCGACCGCGCCTTTCTCGGCCGCTGGTCGGCGAACGCGCTCGCGGCGACTCTGCCCGGCGGCATGCTCGCGCGCGTCTTCACCGGTGTCCTCGTCGGAACCGTCGGCTACTCGGCCGCGCGCATCTCGCGCTTCACGGGCGTCCCCGCGACAGCTTCGCTCGCAAGCGACGCGAACGAGGCCGAGAACTTGTCCCGTGCGCGCGGCGCAAGCGACGCGACCGACGCGGCGACGACCGCTTTCGCGCAGGGCCTCTGGCTGACGCTGTTCGCCGCGCCTGTCTTTCTCGTCGCCGCGCCCGTCGGCCTCGCCCTAATCGACGCCGCCGGACACGCCGAGGCGATTCGCGCGCACGAGCAGACCTACTACCTCTTCAATCTCGCGGGCGGTGCACTGGCGACGCTCGCTGCCGCGCTCGGCGCGTGGTTCGTCGGCTGCGGCCAGACGGGACGTGTCGCGACGGCGGCGCTCGTCGGCTGCGGCGTCAACCTGCTCGCCGACCCACTGCTCATCTTCGGCCTCGGCTGGGGCGTCGCCGGGGCGGGCGCGGCGGCTGTGCTTGCGCAGACGACGACCTGCGGTGTGCTGGCCACCCTGCTTTGCCGCGACTTCCGGGCACACGGACGCACTGCCGCCGGATGCCTCCGCTTCCGCCGTGCCGAGGCCACGCGCCTCCTGCGCATGGGGCTGCCCGTCGGCCTCTCGTCGCTCGTCGGCAGCACGACCTTCACCGCGTTCGTCCTCGCGCTCGGCCGGCTGGACGCCGCCGCGCTCACCGTCGGCAACGCCTGCTTCGCGGTCAACAACTTCTTCTGCACCCTGCTCGCGGCCGTCGAGACGGCCATCATGATCCGCACGGGACGGGCCGTCGGCGAAAGCAACACAGACGAGGCGCGGCGCATCTGTCGTACGGGATTCGCACTTGACGCCCTCCTGTTCGCCGTCTTCTTCGGTCTCGTCCTCATGTTCCCCGAATTTGCGTTGAACTCGTTTGTCAAAGACGACGACACGACCACCCGCGCCGCGTTCGCGGCGCAGGGTCGCGTCTTCCTGGCGATCCTCGCCGTCGCGGGCGTCTTTCGCGCGACGCAAAGCGCGCTGACCGGCTTCCTGCGCGGCACGGGCGACACGCGGCGCATCTTCGTCGCGCAGGTCATCGCCTCGCTCCTCGTCTGGATGCCCCTCGTCGCCGGCACGCTCGCCGGAGGCCTCCCGCCCGCCGTGCTGTTCGCGACGTTCCCGCTTCAGCTCGCCGTCAACGCGGCGATTCTCGCCGCGCCCTACTCCTTCACGATGCCGAAAGCGTCGTAGAGATTCGCCGAGCCGTCCCTCTCGACGGTGTAAAAGGAATAGACGAGGCGATTGCCGTCGATGCGGAGGACGCCAAACATCGACCGGCCCGTGTCGGCCGAGGCGTCGTCGCCCACCTGCGCAAGGCGCGAGTTGACGTTGACCGCACCCGTCGCAACCTTCAGGTGCCGAAGCCGATACGACTTCACGCCATCGGCCGCCGCATAGTCCTTGAGCTCGCCGACGCGGTGTCCGGCACAGCCCGCGCTCACGTAGTAGGTGCCGCGCGGGTTCACGTCGCAGACCACCCCTTCGATCTTGCGCGTCGTCGGCGCGGTCACGACCGCTGCCGCGTCGTCGTCCGTGAAGGTGAAGCCCGGCCCGTCCCAGCGGTACGGACGTGTCTTCGAGTAGGTGTGGTCATGGGCCTGAAGGACGAGATCGACCTCGCCCGCCGCGCAGATCGCGCCGAGCCGCAACACGAGGTTCGAGGCGCAGACGCTTTCGGCGAAATCCTTGCCGCGCATGTTGTCGCCGGTCGTGTAAGGCCCCGCATGCGTCATGACGACCGTCCATTTCGCCGTGTCGCGCGCCCGCGTCGCCGCGAGGTCGTCACGCAGCCAGTCGAGGACGCGCCCGTGCCGGTCTTCGCGCCAGGCGTAGTCGACCCACGGCAGCGTCGCGACGTGAACCGCGCCGAAGTCGAAGGAATGGCAGCCGACGTAGCCGCTGTTCGTGACGGCGAAGTTCTCCGCGACGACGTTGCTGTCGGCCTTGTAGGTGAAGTAGTCGTGGTTGCCGCTCGCATGCACCCACGGCACGCCGGGGAAGTGCGGCGTCGCAGAATCGGCGGCCATGCCCCACTGCAGGTAGCGCAGCTTCGCGGTCGCCGTGTTCGGCCCGGCGTTGTAGAGGTTGCTGTCGTAGAAGTCGCCGCCTTCGAGGATGAAGTCGATCGCGTCCGCACCGCCCGCGACGGCGGCCGCCGCGCGGCAGGAATTCTCCCACATCGAGAACTTGCGCGCGTCCTTCGTCTGCGCGTCGTTCAGGTTGACAACCGTCACGCCGTCGTCGGGCGTGCCGACCGTGAAGCGTCCGTAGGCCCAGTGTCCCTCGCAGCCAAGCCGGTACGAGTAGACGCCGCCCGCCTTGAGGCCGTCCGCGACGGCGGTGTGGCGGCTCAGGGCCGGATCGTTCGCGCGGGTCGTCCGCGCTTGAATGACGCGCCCCCCGGACGCGAATCGCGCCGCGTCATCCGCACCGTAGTCGCCTTCGAGCAGCACGACCGCGCCCTGCGTGATGTCCTCCGACGTGTGCCACGCGAAGCCGCGCGTGTCGGGCCCCGCGAAGATCGAGAGCATGACCGCCCCCGGCTCGGCCCCGACGGCGTAGCGCGCCGCCGCCGTCTCCGTGCTGAGCGCGCGCGCCACGCCCCGGGCGGCGACGCGGAAGCCGAACTGCCGCTGCGTGGCGCCCGCGGCCTTCGCGAGGGCCGCACGCGCCGCCGCGCGGAAGGGCGCCAGGCCGTAGTTGTAGGTGCACCAGTTGTCGCTCGACCCGCCGCGCAGGCACGTCGCGCCCGCGACGGACAGCGGATCGACGAGGGGCTTCACGCCGTAGCCGTCGTTCGCGACGATGCGGTCGCGGCAAATCTCGCCCGCGTTGCCGAGCATGTCGTAGAGGCCGTAGTTGTTCGGCAGCTTCGTGCCGACCGTCGTCACGGCACGGTCGCCGCCGTTGAAGAAGACCGCGAGCGCCGCCAGCGGCTCGTAGGTGATCTCCTTCATCTTCGCGCGACCGTCCAGCGTGTAGTAGGTCAACTCCTTCGGCAGTTCCGTGCCGTCGTAAAGCCCCGTCGCCGTCCCCGCACGGCACGAGGCTTCCCACTGCGCCTCCGTCGGCAGGTCGAACGACCAGCCGTCGCCCACCTTGGACGCGAGCCGTCCCATGAAGCTCGTCGCCGTGACGGCGTTCGTCGCCTCGACCGTGCCGCGAATCTCCGCAACCGTGATCCTGTTGGCCGGCAGTCGGTCGCCCTCCGTGCCCCAGGCGTTCGCGCGCGCCGCATCGCCGCAGAGCTCCCACTGTTTCTGCGTCAGCTCGAAGACGCCGAGGTAGAAGTCCGTCAACGTGACGGCATGCGGGTCTTCGTAGCCGTAGGTCTTGATCTGGGCGGCAGAAGCGTTGAACCGCTCTTCCGGGAGGCGTCCCGGCTCGGTCGCGGGCGAACCCATCGTGAACGTCTGCGCGGGGATGTGGCGCAGCACGAGCTTGGTCGTCTTGTATTCGTCGGCGTTCACGCCGAGCCACGCAACCGTGTCCGCGCCCGCGTCCCAGTACCGCCGCTTCCACGCGCCGTAGGGGCCGACGCCCTCGCGCGCCGTCGAGCCGCCCGTGAGGTCGCGTTCCGTCAGCGGTGTCACGAACCCGGCCTCGCCGCGCGCCTTCGTCAAGTCGAAGACGACGTAGAGAATCTCCTCGGACGCGAAATCAACCGCGCCGGCGATTCCGACGACGCACCCGACCAGCAAGCCAATCAGCAGCTTTTTCATCATCCGTCCCCCGTTCAGCGGATGAGCAGCAGCGTTCCGGCCGGACGCGCCGTCAGCGTGACGTCGGTCGTGTCCGTCGGCGTGACGAGCGAGAGCGTACGCGACATGCCGTAGGAAACGGCCAGGTCGTACCAGCCGGGAACGGCAATCGCCTGCGCCGCGCCGTCCACCGTCAGGGAGGTGATGTCCTCGCGCAACAGCGGCACGGTCGCGTGCTCGGCGCCGTGAATCCGCATCCACCGTCGATTCGCCGCGCCGTTGGCGTAGACGTGCGTCGTGCCGCTTGCCCCCACGCCGCGCACGACGCCGATGCCAGTCGCGACAAGTTCAGTCCCGGCGAGCGGCGCGCCGTCCTTCTCGAACGCGAGCGTCAGCGTATAGGCTCGCTCGTTCGTCTCGTCCGTGGGCGCGGACACCGTCCAGACATACGACGTCACGCCCGCTGCGAACGTCAATTCCTGCGACGTGCGGGCGGACGCCAGCGTCAGGCGCGCCGTCGCCGCGTCGTCCGGCAATTCCCAGGCGAGCGTGACCGCGCCGCCGCCGAGCGTCCGCCCGAGGAGCGTCGTGCCGGCGCCCGTGTCGACGCGACACGCGGACGACGCCACCACCGCCGGAGCGTCCGAAGCCGGCGCTTCGGCGACCGCCGGCGCCGTCATTTGGACGCGGAAGCCGAACTGCCGCGCCGCGATGCTGGCTGCCGGAAGCGTCTGGCGCGCCGCCGCGCGCAGCGGCGCGAGGCCGTAGTTGTAGGTGTTCCAGTTGTCGCTCGCCCCGCCGCGCAGGCAGACGCCGCCCTTCGCCGTCAGCGGGTCCGTCGCCGCCGCCGCGCCCAGGCCCTTGTTCGCCTCGATGCGGTCGCGGCAGATCTCGCCCGCGTTGCCGAGCATGTCGTAAAGCCCGTAGTTGTTCGGCAACTTCGTGCCGACCGTCGTGACGGGGACGTTCTTCTGTCCGTTGAAGAAGATTGCGAGGTTTGCCAGCGGCTCGTAGACGATCTCCCTCATGTCTGAGCGGTCGCCCAGCGTGTAGTAGGCAATATCCGCCGGCAGGTCTGTGCCGTCGTAGAGCCCCGTCGCCGTCCCCGCGCGGCACGCGGCCTCCCATTGCGCCTCCGTCGGCAGGTCGAACGACCAGCCGTCGCCGACAAGCGCCGCGAGCTTGCCCATGAAGCTGTCGGCCCCCACCGCGTCCGTCGGCGTATCCGATCCGCGAATCTCCGCGACCGTAATCGTGTTGGCCGGAACGGCATCACCCTTCGTGCCCCAGCCTTTCGCACGATTCGCATCGCCGCAGAGTTCCCACTGCTTCTGCGTCAGCTCGAAGACGCCGAGGTAGTAGCCCGACAGCGTGACCGCGTGCGCATCTTCGAGGCCATAGGAGGTCTTCTGGTTTGCGTAACCGTTGTAGCCTTCGTTCGGGAGCCGTCCCGGCTCTGTCGCCGGAGAGCCCATCGCGAACGTCTGCGCGGGGATGTGGCGGAAGACGAGCTTCGTCGTCTTGCACGTCTCGTCTTCCGCAACGCCGAGCCACGCGACCGTGTCGACACCCGAATCCCAGCATTGCCGCTTCCACGCGCCGTAAGGCCCGACGCCCTCGCGCGCCGTCGAGCCGCCCGTGAGGTCCGACTCCGTGAGGACGGTCTCAAAGCCTTCCGCGCCCGCCGTCTTCGTCAGGTCGAAAACGACATAGAGGACGCACGCCGAATTGTAATCGAGCGTCGCGTCCACGTACGCAATGCCAAGGCGAAAGTCCTTCAGCGTGCCGCGTCCGGCGAGGCCGGGGACTTTCGTCGGATCGATCTTGATGCGCTTGCGTCCGACGGACGAAATCACCGTGTCGCCCGTTGCCGCCGACAGCGGAATGTCGCAGAGGAACGTCTCGCCGTCGTAAGCCGCGAGCGTCGCCGTCGCGCCGGGCGCCGTCACCGAGCCCGAAACCGTGAACTCGGCCACGATCTGCCCCGACCACGGCCACAGCTGGCGAAGCGCAAAATCCGCCGTCTCGACGACCGGCGCGGCCGACGCGGCAATGACCGAGACGAACAGGCCGCAGGCTGCGGCACAGGTTTTCAACGTGTTCTTCATTTTCGTCATCCTTTCTCTCGTTCAAGTTCTCTTCAGCCGGTCACCTCGCCACGGGCGTCATCAGGACGCGGAAGCCGAACTGCCGCGCCGCGACATCCGCATCCTTCGTGATGACCGCGCGCGCCGCCGCGCGCAGCGGCGCGAGGCCATAGTTGTAGGTGACGTAGTTGTCGCATGTGCCTCCGCGCAGGCAGACGCCGCCCTTCGCCGTCAGCGGGTCCGTTGTCGCCGCCGCGCCCAGGCCCTTGTTCGTCTCGATGCGGTCACGGCAAATCTCGCCCGCGTTGCCGAGCATGTCGTAAAGCCCGTAGTTGTTCGGCAGCTTCGTGCCGACCGTCTGCACGGCGACATCCTTGCCGTAGACCGCCAGCGCGGACAGCGGCTCGTAGGTGATGTTCGCCTCCTTCATGCTCGTAGCCGACCCCTTCGTGTAGTAGGCGAGATCCGTCGGCAGTTCCGTGCCGTCGTAGAGCCCCGTCGCCGTCCCCGCGCGGCACGCGGCCTCCCACTGCGCCTCCGTCGGCAGGTCGAACGACCAGCCGTCGCCGACAAGCGCCGCGAGCTTGCCCATGAAGCTGTCGGCCCCCACCGCGTCCGTCGGCGTATTCGATCCGCGAATCTCGGTTGCGCTGATTTTGTTGGCCGGAACGGCCTCGCCTGTCGTGCCCCAGCCGTTTGCGCGCGCCGCATTGCCGCAGAGTTCCCACTGCTTCTGCGTCAGCTCGAAGACGCCGAGGTAGTAGCCCGACAGCGTGACCGCGTGGACGTCTTCGAGGCCGAACGTCTTCACCTGACATGCCGTGCTGCCGCTGACGTTGTAGTCGTTGTAGTTCGCGTTCGGGAGATGTCCCGGCTCCGTCGCGGGCGAACCCATCGTAAACGTCTGCGCGGGGATGTGGCGAAAGACGAGCTTCGTCGTCTTGTAGACGTCGTTCGTGACGTCGAGCCACGCAACCGTGTCCGCGCCCGCACGCCAGTACTGCCGCTTCCACGCGCCGTAGGGGCCGATGCCTTCCCGCGCCGTCGAGCCGCCCGTGAGGTCGCTCTCCGTCAGCGCCGCCACGAAGCCCGCGTCGCCCGCCGTCTTTTCGAGGTCAAAGACGACATAGAGGACGCCCGCCGACGCGAAGTCGAGCGTACCGTCTGTGTAGCTCACCGCAAGCCGGAAGTTTTCGATGCGTTTGCGTGTGGCGAGCGCAGGGATTCTCGTGGGATCGATCGTGATGCGCTTAAGGCCCGTCGTGCGGATCACCGTGTCGCCCGTCGTCGCGTCATGCGGAATGTCGCAGAGGTAGGTGTCGCCGTCGTAGGCTTTCAGTGTCGCCGTCGCGCCGGGCGCCGTGACCGAACCTGTCGTCACGAATTCCGCGACGATCTTCTCCGACCACGGCCACAGCTGGCGGACGACGAAGTTCTCCGCATCGACCGTCACGGCGGCGTGAGCGGACAACCCAAGGCCCAGCAGCAGTGCGCCACCGAGGCCAACGACAGTTCTTCTTGTGCGTGTGTTCTGTTTCATTTCGCGTGTTCCTTGTTGTTCTGGCTTGCGCCATGTGAGGACAATGATTTCAGACAACTGGGTAATATAGCCGATTCCCGCGCCGAAAAGTGCAACGCCACGAAACGAATTTTGGTACAAAATGCGAAACAGCCGATGGCTTCTCCGTGCCACGGCGACCTCTGCATCCGTCAGGCGACGACCGATGTCGCGCGGCCCTTCGCGAAGCGCGTGACGAGCCGGTCGCCCGCCTTCAGCGCGGCGGCGTCCTTGACGACCGAGCCGTCCGCCGCCGTCGTCAGCGAGTAGCCGCGTTCCAGGACGCCATACGGCGAATAGGCCGTAAGCTTCGCCTCGGCCTTCTCGAAGCGCGCGACGGCGCGCTGAAGGCCGAGCGCCAGCGCGGGCCGGAAGCGCGGCGCCAGCGCGCCGAGCCGATGCTCGGCGCGGGCGCGCGCGAGCGCCAGCGACGCGCCGAGGCCGTCCGACAGCTGATCGACGCGCTGGGCGTAGAACTCGCCGCGTCCGCGCAGCGCGTGCGCGAGCTGTCCGCCGAACGTCGCGAGCTGCGCCTGCAGGTCGGCAAGGACGGGCACGGCGATCTCCGCCGCGATCGAGGGCGTGCCGGCGCGGATGTCCGCCGCGAAGTCGCAGAGCGTGAAGTCCGTCTCGTGCCCGACCGCGCTGATCGTCGGGATCTGCGACGCGGCGACCGCGCGCACGAGGCTTTCGTCGTTGAAGCAGAAGAGGTCCTCGAACGAGCCGCCGCCGCGCGCGACGATGAGAAGGTCGGCGCGCCAGTCTGCCGCCGCGTTGAAGTAGGCGAGCCCGGCAATGACCGTCGGCGGCGCGGCCTCGCCCTGGACGAGGCACGGGAAGAGCCGGATCTCGAGGTTCGGGAACCGCCGCGTCAGCACCGTGCACATGTCGTGGATGACCGCGCCCGCCTCGCTTGTCACGATGCCGATGCGGCGCGGCATCCGGGGCAGCGGACGCTTCCGCGCGGCGTCGAACAGCCCTTCCTTCGTCAGCTTCTCCTTGAGCGCGAGATACTGCTGCATCAGGTTGCCGACGCCCGCGAGCTTCGCGGAGAGGACGGTGATCTGGTAGCTGCCGCGCGGGCCGTAGACGGACACGTTGCCGAAGACGGAAACCTTCGCGCCGTCCTTCAGGCCGTCCCGCACGGCCAGCCGCTCGAACGAGCTCTTGAACAGGACGGCCGAGATCTGCGCGCCCGCGTCCTTCAGCGTGAAGTAGCAGTGGCCGGACGGATAGCGCCGCCAGCCGCTGATCTCGCCGTCCACGATGATGCGCGCGAACGGCTTTTCGAGCGCCGCGCGAATCCCCTCGGTCAGGGAGGTGACGGTGTAATGCGGATAGCTCTTGGCTTCTGTGCTCATGATGGCGCGAAATCCTGTCCGGCTGCCCTTTCTTTTCGGGGCCTGAGCCTAACGAAAGAGACGCGCAGCCGGATTGATCTCGGCTGCGCGCCCCTTTTCGCCTGCGACGAGAACTTAGGCGACCGTGCCGCCCGCCTTCTCGATCTTCGCCTTCGCGGCGGCCGAGCAGGGGACCTTCACGGTGAACTTCTTCGTGAGCTCGCCCGTGCCGAGGATCTTGATCTTCGGCTGCTTGTTGTCCGAGAAGCCCGCCTTGGCGAGCGTCTCGACCGTGATCTCCGCACCCGCCTCGAACTTCTTCTCGAGGTCGGACACGTTGACGGCGAGCGCCTTCGCGTTGAACGCGGCGTTGTTGAAGCCGCGCTTCGGCAGACGGCGGACGAGCGGCATCTGGCCGCCCTCGAACACGAGCTTGTGCTTGTGGCCCTTGCGCGACTGCTGGCCCTTCTGGCCCTTGCCGCAGGTCTTGCCCAGGCCCGAGCCGCAGCCGCGGCCGACGCGCTTCCGGCGCTGACGCGCGCCGGGGGTGTTCGTAAGAGAGTTGAGTTCCATACCTCTTCCTTCTTCCTTCTTACTTTTTTTCCTTCTAACCTTTTTCCCTTACGCCCGAACCGCCGCGATCTCCTCGGCGCTGCGGAGCTTCGAGAGCGCGTTCAGCGTGGCCTTGACCACGTTGAGGCGGTTCTTCGAGCCGAGCGACTTGCCGACCGCATCGCGGATGCCGGCCGCCTCGAGGACGGGGCGCATGCCGCCGCCGACGATGAGGCCCGTGCCCTCTTCGGCCGGCTTCAGGATGACGCGACCGCCGTCGCAGACGCCTTCGACGTCGTGCGGGATGGTCTTGCCCTTCATGACGACCTTGCGCATGTCCTTGCGCGCGGCCTCGCCGCCCTTGCGGATCGCGTCCGCGACCTCGTTGGCCTTGCCGAAGCCGACGCCGACCTTGCCCTCCTTGTCACCGACGACGATGACGGCGGAAAAGCTCATGCGGCGACCGCCCTTGACGGTCTTGGCGCAGCGGTTGATGAAGACGGTGTGCTCGTCGAGCGCGTCGTCCTGCTCCTGACGCTTGTCACGATTGAATGCCATGGCTTACTTCTCCTCCTTCTTGGCCGAGATGGCGACGCCGTTCGCGACGGCGGACTCCACGATCGCCGCGAGGCGCCCCGTGTACTTGTTGCCGCCGCGGTCGACCACGACGAGCGAGATGCCGGCGGCCTTCGCGGCTTCCGCCGCGCGCGCGCCGAGCGCCTTCGCGACTTCGAGGTTCGCCTTCTCGTCCTTGAGCGTGTTCGCCTGGGCGAGGGTGCGGCCCGCGTCGTCGTCGATGAACTGGACGTACATGTGCTTGTTCGTCAGGCAGATCGACATGCGCGGACGCGCCGCCGTGCCGATCACGCGCTGGCGGAGGCGGAGATGCCTCTTCTGACGCTGAACTTTGCGATTGAACATCTTTCGTTCTCCTTACGCCGCGATTAGGCGACCTTCTTGCCCTGTTTGCGGCGGATGACCTCGCCGACGTACTTGATGCCCTTGCCCTTGTAGGGCTCGGCCGGATAATACGCGCGGATGCGCGCGGCGGCTTCGCCGACGGCCTGCTTGTCGATGCCCTTGATCGTGACCTGGAGGCCGTCGTTCTCGACGGTCACCGTGAGTCCGGCGGGGATCGCGTAGACCTTCGGGGAGGCGAAGCCGAGCGACAGCGCGAGCTCCTGGCCCTTCAGGACGGCCTTGAAGCCGGTGCCCTCGATCGAGAGCTGCTTCGTGTAGCCGGCGGACACGCCGACCACCATGTTGTGGATCAGCGCGCGGGCGAGACCGTGGAAGTTGCCGAGCGTGTAGTCGTCGGCGCACGCGACGAGAACGTTCCCGTCCTCCACCTTCGCCGTGATGCCCTCATGCATCGTGTAGGACAGCTCGCCGAGCTTGCCCTTGACCGTCACCGTCTGGCCCGCGACCGTGGCGGTGACGCCCTCGGCGAGCTTGACGGGTTCTTTACCGATTCGAGACATTGTCTTTAGCTCCTGATGTTAAGCGACCGTGCAGATGATTTCGCCGCCGAGGTTCTCCTTCTTCGCCTGCGCGCCGCTCATGACGCCCTTCGACGTGGAGAGGACCACAAGGCCCATGCCGTCGAGGACGGACGGGATCTTGCTGACGGGGGCGTAGCGGCGGAGACCCGGACGCGAAACGCGCTTGATCTCGCGGATGGCGGGCACCGCCCGGTCCGTGTACTTCAGCGTGATCACGAGCTTCTTCGGGAATTCGCTCGTCGTGACGCAGTCGGCGATGTAGCCGGCTTCCTTCATGACGCGGGCGATCTCGGCCTTGAGGGCGCTGGCGGGCGTCGCGACGGAGTAAAGGCGGGCCTTCAGTCCGTTGCGGATCGACGTCAGCATGTCGGAAATGGGATCGATAGACATTTTTGGGATTCCTTTCCTGTTCGGTTACCACGACGCCTTGGTGACGCCGGGGATGAGGCCGGCGACGGCGAGTTCGCGGAAGCAGAGACGGCAGACGCCGAACTTGCGGAGGTAGGCGTGGCGACGGCCGCAGCGCTGGCAGCGGTTGTACGCGCGCACCTTGAACTTGGGCGCCTTCTTCTGCTTTTCGATGAGACACTGTTTAGCCATGACTTAGTTCCTTCCTGCGAACGGCATGCCCATGGAGTTCAGAAGCTCCTTGCAGGCCTTGTTGTCGGTGGACGAGGTCACGAACGTGATGTCCATGCCCGATTGCGCGGACGAGTCCACGAGCTCCGGGAAGATCGTGTGCTCCTTGACGCCGAGCGTGTAGTTGCCGGCGCCGTCGAAGCCGCGGTTCGGAACGCCGCGGAAGTCGCGGATGCGGGGGAGGGCCGCCGCGATGAGGCGGTCGGCGAACTCCCACATGCGCTCGCCGCGCAGCGTGACCTTCGCGCCGATGACCATGCCCTCGCGCAGCTTGAAGTTCGAGATCGACTTCTTCGCCTTGCAGAGCATGGGCTTCTGGCCGGTAATCGCCGTCAGGTCGTCCACGAGGGTCTTCTGCTCGTCCTTCGAGACGATGCCGAAGCCCATGTTGATGACGATCTTCTGAAGGCGGGGAACGAGCATCTTGTTCGTGGTGCCGAGCTTCTTCTCGAGCTCGGGAACCATGCGGCTCGCGTATTCGTCTTTGAGTCTTGCCATGATGATTGTTCCTTACCTTAGAGGGCCTTGCCGCTCTTGACCGCGACGCGCGCCTTCTTGCCGTCCTTCTCGCCGGTCTTGACGCGCGTTCCGCACTTCTTCTCGGCATCGTAGGGCATGAGCTTGCAGAGGCGGATCGGCAGTTCCTTGTCGATCAGGCCGCCGGCCGTCTTCTCGGTGCGGCGAACCGCCTTCTTGTGGACGTTCAGCCCGCCGACGATCGCGACGCCCTTCTTGGGGTCGACGCTGAGGACCGTGCCCGTCTTGCCCGCGTCGTTGCCGCGCGTGCAGATCACGGTGTCGTTCTTCTTGATTCTTGCGATAGCCATTTTCGTTGCTCCTTTGCGTCAGACCACTTCCGGGGCCATCGAGAGGATCTTCATGTAGTTCTTGTCGCGGAGCTCGCGGGCGACCGGCCCGAACACGCGGGTTCCGATCGGGTTGAGCTTCGAGTCGACGAGGACGCATGCGTTCTGGTCGAAGTGGACCGTCGAGCCGTCGGCGCGGCGGATCGGGTTGCCCGTCCGCACGATGACGGCGGTCGCGACCGAGCCCTTCTTGATCGAGGAGGTCGGAGACGCTTCCTTGATCGCCACGCGGATCACGTCGCCGAGGTGCGCGTACTCCTTGCGCTGCTTGAGGATGCGGAAGCACATGGCGCGCTTCGCGCCGGTGTTGTCCGCAACCACGAGATTGGAGAGTTCCTGCAACATGGTTCTGTTTCTCCTTACTTCGCGACGATGCGCCAGCGCTTCGTGGCGGACATCGGACGCGTTTCCATGATGGTGACGGTGTCACCGACCTTGGCCGTGTCGGCCTCGTCGTGCACGTGGTAGTTCTTCGTGCGCGTGATGACCTTGCCGTACACGGGGTGGACCTCACGGTACGAGACCGCCACCTTGACGGTCTTCGCGCCGGACTTCGAAACGACGACGCCCTTGCGAAGCTTGCGCGCGCCGCGATTGTTGACTTCTTCCGTGCTCATTAGATCTTGACTCCTGCGCGGGTGATGAACTTGGTGTGAATGCCGATCTTGGTCGCCGCGAGACGGAGGCACTCCTTCGCGACTTCCTCGCTCACGCCGCCGACCTCGAAGAGGACCTTGCCGGGGAGGATGACGGCCGCCCAGAACTCCGGGTTGCCCTTTCCTCCGCCCATGCGGACCTCGATCGGCTTGCGGGTGACGGGCTTGTCCGGGAACACGCGGATCCAGAGCTTGCCCTTGCGCTTCATCTCGCGATTGATCGCAACGCGGCAGGCCTCGATCTGCGTGGCCGTCAGGAGACCGCGCGTGAGGGCCTTGAGGCCGAACTCACCGTACGCGAGCTCCGTACCCGAAGTGGCGTATCCCGCGCGGTTCCCCTTGGAGACCTTGCGGTACTTGACTCTCTTGGGCATCAAAGGCATGGCTTACCTCCCCTCCTTGCGGTCACCGCGCTCGCGACGCTCGCCGCGGCGGTCGCCGCGCGGCGGACGGGCCTGGAAACCCTCTTTCTTGCAGATCCACACCTTGATGCCGATCTTGCCGGCCGTGGTGTTGGCTTCCGCGAAACCGTAGTCGATGTTGGCGCGGAGCGTGTGCAGCGGCACCTTGCCCTCGCGGGACCACTCGACGCGCGCGATCTCCGCACCGTTGATGCGGCCGCCCGCATGGACCTTGATGCCGTCCACGCCCATGTCCATCGCCACCTTCATCGCGCGCTTCATCGCGCGCTTGAGCATGATGCGGCGCTCGAGCTGCTGGGCGATGCCCTCGGCGACGAGCTGCGCGTCGGCGTCGGCCCCCTGGACTTCCTTGATGTCAAGGTAGACCTGCTTCTTCGTCATCTTCTCAAGGTCGGCGCGGATCGCCTCGACGTCGCCGCCCTTGCGGCCGATGATCACGCCCGGACGGGCGCTGAAGATCGTCGCGCGGACGGAGTTCGCGTAGCGTTCGATGAGGATCTTGGAGATGCCGGCCTCGACCAGCTTCGACTTGATCGCCGTGCGGATCTTCTGATCCTCGACGAGGTAGGCGCCGAAGGTCTTCTTGGGCGCGAACCAACGGCTGCCCCAGGCGTGGTTGACGCCGACGCGGAAGCCGATCGGATTGACTTTCTGTCCCATGGTTACTTGGCCTCCTTCTTGGCCTTGGCCGGCGCGTCCGTCAGCACCACCTTGCAGTGGCAGAGGCGGCGCGCGATCGGATGGGCGCTGCCGCGGGCCGTCGGCCAGTAGCGGCGCATCCGGGTGGATTCGTCCAGCACGCAGAGCTTGACCGTGAGGTCAGCCGCGTTCTCGACGCCGTTGTTGTTCTTCGCGTTCGCCACGGCGCTCATGATCGTCTTCTTGATGATCACGGCCGCCTTCTTGGGCGAGAACTCGACGATTTTCAGCGCGTCGGCGGCCTTCTGGCCCTGACACGCGCGGCACAGCGGACGCCCCTTGAACGCGGACATGCGCTGATTGCGGGTAATGGCGGTAACTTCCATTGCTTATCCCCTTACTTGGCCTTTTCGACCGAGTTGCCGTGACCCTTGAACGTGCGGGTCGGGGCGAACTCGCCGAGACGATGGCCGACCATGTTCTCGGTGATGAAGATCGGCAGGTGCTGCCGGCCGTTGTGAATCGCGAACGTCAGGCCGACAAACTCCGGGAGCACCATCGAACGACGACTCCACGTCTTGATCGGCTGCTTCTTGCCGCTCGCCTTGATCTTCTCGACCTTGCGGAGGAGGCTCTCCTCGACATAAGGTCCCTTCTTGAGAGAACGACTCATGGATTATTTCCTCCTCTTGACGATGACCTTGTTGGACGCCTTGCGCTTCGCGCGGGTCTTGCCGCCCTTCGCGAGCTTGCCCCACGGGGAACGCGGGTGGCTGCCGCCGGACGTGCGGCCCTCGCCGCCGCCCATCGGGTGGTCGACCGGGTTCATCGCGACGCCGCGCACCGTCGGGCGGATGCCGAGGTAGCGCTTGCGGCCCGCCTTGCCGAGCTTGATCGAGCCCCAGTCCTTGTTGCCGACCGAGCCGACGCACGCGAGGCAGCGGCCGTCGAACATGCGGACTTCGCCCGAAGGCATCTTCAGCGTGACCGTGTTGCCGTCGCGCGCCATCACCTGGCAGGCGTTGCCCGCCGAGCGGGCGACCTTCGCGCCCTTGCCCGGCACGAGCTCGATCGAGTGGACGAAGAGCCCCAGCGGAATCTGCGCGAGCGGCAGGCAGTTGCCGACCGTCGCCTCGGCCTTCGGCCCGTTCATGACCTTCATGCCCTGCTTCAGGCCGTCCGGGGCGAGGATGTAGCTGAGCGCGCCGTCCGCGTACTCGATGAGCGCGAGGTACGCGCTGCGCGTCGGGTCGTACGCGATCTCCTTGACCGTCGCCTCGACGCCGAACTTGTTGCGCTTGAAGTCGACGATGCGCAGACGCTGCTTCGCGCCGCCGCCGTGGTGGCGGCAGGTGATGCGGCCCTGGTTGTTGCGGCCCGCCGTCTTGCGGACCGCCACCGTCAGGCGCTTCACCGGCTTCTTTTCGGTGATCTCCTCGAACGTCGCGGACTCGCGGAAGCGCATGCCGCACGAACGGGCCTTGTATGTCTTGAGTGCCATATCTTCTTCGCTCCTTACGCGAGTTCGATGCGCTCGCCGGCCTTGACGGTCACGATCGCCTTCTTCCACGTGGGTTCCTGGGCCGTCTTGCGCGTGCCGCGGATGTAACGGAGACCGCCCTTCATGTTGGCGGTGCGGACCGCGAGAACGTGCACGCCGAAGGCCTTCTCGGCCTCGACGGCGATCTGCGGCTTGCGGGCGTCGCGCGCGACCTCCAGGAGGTAGCGGTTCTGAACCGACAGCTGCGACCCCTTCTCGGTGATCAGCACGTCGAGGATGACGCCGTTGGTCTTGGTCTTGAGTTCCTGTTTCGTCATGACTGAAATCTCCTTACTTGGCGATGCGGGCCATGAGCGCGTCGAACCCGGCCTTGTCGCAGACGATCTTGCGGTTCGCCATCACGGTGTACACGTCAAGGGCCTGCGCGGTCGAGTAGTCGATCTGCGGAAGGTTGGAGGTCACGAGGACAACCGTGTCGTCGACGTCCTTCTGGACGACGACCGCCGTGCGCGTCACGCCGAGCTCCTTGAGGAACTTCGCCATGAGCTTCGTCTTCGGCGCCTCGAACGAGAACTCGTCGACGACGATCACGTCGCCCGCCGCGAGCTTGTCGGAAAGGGCACGCGCGAACGCGAGCTTCCAGACCTTCTTGTTGAGCTTCTGCTCGTAGGAGCGCGGCTTCGGGCCGTGCGCGACGCCACCGCCGCGCCACACGGGCGACTGGCGGAAGCCGGCGCGGGCGTTGCCCGTCCCCTTCTGCTTCCACGGCTTCTTGTTGGAGCCCGCGACCTCGCCCTTGCCCTTCGTGCAGGCCGTGCCCGCGCGGAGCGCGTTGCGGATGGCGGTAATCGCGTCCTTGACGGCCTGCGCGCCCTTGTCGAGCGTCAGCTGCGCCTGGTCAAAAGTGACTTCGATCTTCTTCATGCTTACTTAGCCCCCTTCTTCACGTTGTTCTTGAGGGACTTGCGGACGAACACGATGCCGTTGCGGGCGCCCGGAATCGAGCCCTTGACGAGGATCGCGTTGTCTTCCGGACGGATCTGCACGACCTCGAGGTTCGTGACCTTGCGGCTCACGTCGCCCATGTCGCCCGGCATCTTCTTGCCCTTCTCGATCCAGCCCGGGAGGTCACGCGCCGCGAGGCCGCCCGTGCGGCGCTTCGAGTGGCCGCCGTGGGTCATGTTGCCGCCGGCGAAGCCCCACTTCTTGAGGACGCCCGCGAAGCCCTTGCCCTTGGTCATGCCCGAGACGTCGACGTACTTGACGCCCTCGAAGTTCGCGACCGTCACGGCCTTGCCGACCTCCAGCGTCTCGCCTGCGTCAAGCGCGAACTCCTTCAGGACCTTGGCGCACGCGACGCCGGCCTTCTCGAAGTGCTTCTGCTCGGCCTTCGAGAGGCGGTGCGGCTTCTGCGAGCCGAACGCCACCTGCGCGGCGACGTACCCGTCCTTCTCAAGGGTCTTGAGCTGGACGACCGGGCAGGGGCCGCACTCGATGACGGTCACGCACGTGCGCTTGCCGTCGGCGTCGAACACCTGGGTCATGCCAATCTTCTTGCCAATCAAACCTTCCATGTCGACTCCTCTCAGACCTTGATGGTGATGTCGACGCCCGCAGGAAGGTTGAGCTTCTTGAGCTCGTCGATCGTCTGCGCGGTCGGGTTGACGATGTCGAGGAGGCGCTTGTGCGTGCGCATCTCGAACTGGTCCATGGACTTCTTGTCGACGTTCGGCGAACGGTTCACCGTGTAACGCTCGACGCGGGTCGGAAGCGGGATCGGCCCCACCACCTGCGCACCCGTGCCCCGGGCCGTGTCGATGATGCCACCGACGGCCTGATCCAGCACACGGTGATCGTATGCCTGGAGGCGGATGCGGACTCTCTGCTGCTGCATTCTTGTCTTTTCCTTCTGTTTCTGACTTCAGTTTCGGCTCGGCCGCGACCTTTACCGCAGCTTCGCCCCAGTGACCTGACCTTCGACGGTCGCGATGGCCGCGCGCAAGGACGCTCGCCTTGGTGGCGCGGGAGGCCCGTTTCCGGCGCCCCGCTCGCAACTGAGTCTCCGCTCAGCAACCCCCGCAAAACAAGGCTCGCGACCACAACCGTGACCGCGAGCATCGAATCTCAGCGGCCACGACGCGACGGGATTGACTCGCCCGTATCGCGACCCCTCTCTTGCGAGAATTGCGCGTAGTATATCAAAAAGTGCCCTCCGCGCGCAAGGGGGCGGCCGACGCCCCGCCGCCTCCCGACGTTTGCTGTCGCAATTCTCACCCAAGAAGATGCCATCATCGCATGTGCATTCAGAGCGTGTCCGGTTTCCATGATTCGGATCAAGACACCTGCCGCACCCTAAACGCCCCCCGTCCGAAAGTCGGGGGAGTTCCGGACTAAATGCCTGTCCCTATTTTGATGGTGGAGGTGAGGGGAGTCGAACCCCTGTCCGAAATGGCGTCACCCAAACGTCTACGCATGTAGCCTGCCTTTAATCTCGGAAGACGCCAGCGGGCAAGCGCGCGAAACGTCTTCCATCCGCTCGGTTCGGCACCCTGCAGCGAGCGAGCGGAGCCCCCTGCAACGTGGCCTGCTAAATTAAGCCTCGGCGCTCAGCAGACATCGGCGCTTCGACTTCGCGGCCGTTAATTAGGCGGCGAGAGCGTAATCGTTGTTCGCAATTACAGTTTTTACCCGTTTTTTAACGTGGCCAACGAGCATCCACGATGCGCAATCTGACCTCGACACATCCCGTCGAAACCGGATCACCCCCAGTTGGGAAATGCGTGTATTATACCAAAAAAACGGAACGCGCGGTTTCAGATCGCGCAGTGACGCAGGGTCTGCCCGTCGAAGTAGCCGAACGCGCGCGACGTGCCGCCCTTCGGCAGCGACACCGAGCCCGGGTTGAAGACCGTGAGCCCGCACGGCAGCTTCTTCAGTTCCGAAATGTGCGTGTGGCCATGTGCGAGCACCGTGCCCAGGCCGAGCGGCGGCAGGCGGCTTTCGTTCCAGTGGTGCCCGTGCGTGCAGAAGAACGTCTCACGGCGTTCGCCTCTTCCGGTCCCGAAAACGCGTCTCCGACGAGGCGTTGTAGCCCTTGTGGTTCATGAACTCCCAGACGCGGTCCAGCCACGCATAAGACCCCGTTCCCGGCGAGGCGGACATCATGAAGCAGTGTTCGCGCTTCGCGAACGTGTGCAGGTCGCCCTGGACGCCCATCGCGGCCAGCCGTTCCCAGACCTTGACCGAGTTCATCGCCGTCCAGCCGTCGGCATCGCCGTGCAGGAAAAGGACGGGGCATGACTTCCCGTCAAACGCGAACTCCGGGCCCGGCACGGACGAGTCCTGGTTGCCGCCGCCCGCGTTGCCTTCCGTGAGCACGTAGGCCGGATAGACCGCAACAGCCCAACGGACGCTGCAGGGAATCGCGTCCGCCGCGTCAATCGGCTCATAGGCCAGGCGCGTCGATGAGAGCGCGCCGAGCAGCGTGAGATGACCGCCGGCGCTCGCCCCCCAGATGCCTACCGAGTCCGGATCCAGGCCGTGCTGAGGCGCTTCGCCTTTCACGAGACGAATCGCCCGCTGAAGGTCCTGCCAGGCCGTCCGGTAGAACGCGATGCCGGAAGTCGGACGCGGCGTCCGGTACTTGAGCGTGACGACGGTCATTCCCCGCGCGTTCAGGAAGCGCCGCGCCGCCGGCACGCCGTCCCACGCCTCGGGATGGTTGTCCATGTAGGAGCCGCCCGAATAGAGAATCTGGATCGACCGCGTCCGGATCGTCTTCGGCATCCACCACTCAAGGTACGGCGCGCACTGGTTCGTCTGCACGTCCGGCATCCGGCCCGACGGCCAGAGCTCTCGCCGGACACGCGCCCCGCACGCCGAATCGTCCGCAAAGCGCGTCTCGATCGGCCTCTCGGCCGCCAGCTGACCGTCGAAGTCCATCTGGCGGATGAAACCGCGCACGTTCTCGAACCAGTTGTCCGGGCCCGTTCCCGTCTGCGGATCCGGGTTCCAGCCCCAGAAGTCGTGCGCCTTGTCCGCGAAGCCGTGCAGCTCGGCCGGAATCTTCATGCGCCGGAGCTGGCGATAGACGTGCGAGGCGTGGAGGACGCCGAACGGGTCCCGTCCGCCCTGGAGCAGGCACAGGGGCGCCGTCTTCGCGTCAAACCTGAACTCGTCCGAGAGATGCGAGGGCAGGCGATCCGCCGAATAGCCATGCGGAAGCGCGGCGGCAACGGCAAACGCGACGTGGCACGGCGTCCCGTCCAGCTCGTCCACGGGCGCCGCAGCCGGCGTCTGGGAGCTCGTCGCGAGAAGCGTCGCCAGAAGCGCGCCCGCGCTGAAGCCGATGACGCCGATCCGCTCCGGGTCAAACCCGCGCGCCTTCGCTTCGCGCCGCACCAGACGAACCGCGCGCTGGGCGTCCGCCCAGGCGCCGTGGCAGAACGGAAGCCCCTTCGGACGCGGCGTGCGGCAGACGAGGTTGACGCAGACGCAGCCGATGGACGCGAACCGCTCGCGCCACATCCGGACGAGAGGTCCGTCGCAGCAGCTGTCGCAGCCCCCGCCGGAGACCAGGATCATGCAGATGCCATTGCGTCTCTCCGGCTCCGGCTGCTCGTCGAACCACGCGAGGAAGGGCGTCCGATGGCGTTTCGGATCGAAGCCGTCCTTGCATTCGCCCGGAACTCCGGCGACATCCGCCATCGCCGCAATCTGGCGCGGCCGGCAGTCGGGCATCTTCCCGTCTGGCCAGAGCGGCATTCTCTCGACCGCCAGCCCGGCCAGCGGCAGCAGCGTCAGCGACAGCATCAACATTCTCATCGTTCTTCATTCCTTTCCGCCTGTGCGTTCAGTGGGCATGGAGCGACATCGCCCATCCGCCGCCGCGAACCGCGTCCAGCGTCAGGCTGTCGCCTTTTCGGACGTCCTTCCGCTCGACGGCGTAGGCGTCTGGATTCGTCTCAAGCGAGGTCGTGTCCGCGTCGCGGTAGACCGTCGCCTCGTAGGTCCGCCCGGCGTCGAGGAAGTCGAGCGCCAGCGTCGTCCGCCGCGCCTCGCAGACGGTCGAGCCGACATACCAGTCGCGGCTGTCCTTCTTCCGCCGCGCAATCGTGACGTGGGAGCCCGGCTCGCCCGCCAGGTAGCGCGTCTCGTCCCACTCGACCGGCACGTCCTTGATGAAGCGAAACGCCTCCCGGTGACGCGCATAGACTTCGGGCGTGTCCGCCGCCATCTGCAGCGGCGAGTAGAGCGTCACGTAGAGCGAGAGCTGAGCCGCGAGCGTCGAGCTCTTGCGGTAGGCCGCGTCGAGGATGCCGGGGGTGAAGTCCATCGGCCCCCCGACGAGGCGCGTGAACGGCAGGCAGGTCGCATGACCGACCGCAAGGCCCCCGCAGGGATCGTACTCGGTCCCGCGCGCGGACTCGCCGCAGAGGAGGTTCGGGTACGTCCGGCAGAGGCCGGTCGGGCGCACGGCCTCGTGCATGTTCACCATCAGGCCGAACTCGGCCGCCCGCCTGACGACAGCGAGATAGTGGTCGTTCATCCACTGCGAATAGTGGTTTTCGCCCAGGGGGACGACCTTGCCGACGTAGCCGATCTTCACCGAGCGGACGTCGTTCGTCCGGAGGAACGCCCAGGACCTGTCCATGCACCGCTCGAAGCCGAGCGGGGAGGCGCCGCTCTCCTGGTAGAGCATCATGCCGACGCCCTTCTCCGCGGCATAACGGTGCAACCCGACGAGGTCGTAGTCCGGCGTCGGCGTCATCTGGTCGAACGCCTGCACCATCTGCGCGCCGTACCCGTTCTCGAACCCCGTGTTCCAGCCCTCGACCAGGACGGAGCCAAAGCCATGCTCCGCCGCGAAGTCGATGTACTTGCGGACATGCTCCGTATGGGCCCCATGCGGCTTGTCGGCGCGTCCGCAGGCCCAGCCCATCCGCCCGGTGATCATGACCCACCACATGCCGACGTACTTCTGCGGACGGATCCAGGACGTGTCGGCGAGCGCGCAGGGCTCGTTCAGGTTGAGCGTCAGCCGGGAGGCGAGGATGTCCGTCGCCCTCTCGCCGACGATGACCGTGCGCCAGGGCGTCGCAAACGGGCAGCGCAGACGCCCGCGGGAGCCGTCTGCGGACGGCGTCAGGTGCGACACGAACCGGTCGCGGCGCCATTCCAGGTGCATCGTGGGGTACCCCACGCAGGCGGCCTCGTGGAAGTTCGCCCACAGGCCGTTCGGAAGACGCGTCATGAGGGCCGTCTGCACGACGTTCGAGCCGGCGAACGTCTGCGCCATGTTGACCTCGCGATCGAACACGCCGCGCGAAAGGCCGGCGATCTCGTCCACGCGCGACTTCGTGTAGGAATACTCCTGCGTGTCATAGTCGCCCGGAATCCACCACGCGACCGTGTCGCCCGGCACGCGGAACTCGGTGCGCTCCTCCCGGATTGGCACGCGGTTGAACCAGCTGTGCCGGGGGAACTCGTAGCGGAACCCGACGCCGTCGTCGAAGATGCGCGCGCGCAAGGTGAATCCGCGGTCCTCGAAGAAGTCCTGCCGCAGGTCGACCGCCAGCTCGCGGTAGTTCTCGCGGATTTCGCGCTCCTCCCCCCAGACCGGGCGCCAGGTCTCGTCCTTTTCCGCCCGGCTGACGGACACGACGCGGAAGCCGTTCGTCAGGTTCGCCTGCTCGTCGAGGCTGAAGTTGCGGATGTTGCGGTTCACGTCCAGCAGGAATCCGAGCCGCGAGTCGCCGACGACCGCCTTGCCGTCGCGGCTGTAGCGCCAGAACGGCGCACCCGTCGCGTCAAGCGTCAGGGCAAACGTGCCGCGCCCGTTCGGAGACGAGACCTCCTGCGACGCCACCTCGGCCGACAGGCCCGCCGCGCACGCCCCCACAAGGAACGCAAGCGCGCGTTTCATCCCCATCGGACGGCCAAGACACATTCGAGATCCTTTCAACGTCATGCTGACCTCCCTATCGGACAATGAGAAGGGTGCCGTCGGCCGCGCCGATGTCCATGACGACAAAGCCATCCGCATCGACGGCAAAGCGCCCGGAGACCGCATGGCCGTCGGCATCGACGCCCTTGAACTTGAGTCGCCTGAACGTCGAGCCGGCGCCGAGCTTCGCAACCCGGACGCCGACCGGGTACGGCTTCGCGAAAGCCGTTTCGCCCACATCGACAGCTGCGCCGTTCAGCGTCACGCCCTCCAGCGTCAGCGGCGAACCGGACGCGACGTCGACCAAAAGCCTCGCGCCGTGGCCCAGCGTGCCGTTTCGGACCGTGCCCGCGCCGGAGACCGTCACCTGATGGGCCGTTCCCTGCAGGTCGAGGGCTCCCGCCGCGCCGACGGCGATTCGCACGCCCGCCGCCGCCGCTTTCGCCGCGAGCTCGACCGTCCCGGCCTCAATCGCGTTCAGGCCCGTCGTGCAGAGGGTTTCCGCCCGGTCGGCATCGTTCGTCACCGCGCCGCCGGGGCTCACCTCCCGCGCGGTCACGAAGCGAAGCGTCGAGCCGGCGCCGCGTTTCACGAAGCCTCCCGGCCCGGACAGCGGCTGCGCGACCGTCACCGCGTGGTCGGTGCGCGGATCGACGACAAGGCCGCCTTCCCCGGCTGAAAGTTCCATGTGCGACGTGCCGGAGAAGAGGAACGTCTCGTCCTCGTCCAGCCACTCATAGCCGGAGCCGGTCCTGCGCCCCCGCTCCATTCGCCACGACGCCCCGTCCACGACGAACGTGACCGTGCCGGAGACGCCGTTTCCGACGCGCCGGGCGGCGGCGACCCGGAAGTCCGTCCCGTTCTTCAGCACGAACCGTCCCGACGCCTGCGGCCCGAAGGAAAAGCCGTCGAGACGCCCCATCGTGTTGACGCCCGCATCCAGCAGCACGTCGTAGAACCCGTAGGCCGTGCCGACGGTCGAGCGGTCGATCTCGGCGTCAACCGACCCGTTGACGGACAGGCCGCCGTCGGACGCGATGCCAAGGCGGCTTCCTGTCGCGCGGAATCGCGTCGCCACGCCGGCGCGGCTCGAAAGCTCCATCGACCAGAACGCGCAGAGCTTCGACTCGACGAACGCGATCTCGGGGGCGAGGTCGCGCCCGACGCCCCCCGGCGCCGTGCCGACCTTGAAGCTGTTCGCGCAGACGAAGGTGTTGGTGAAGAACAGGCCGGGCGAGACGAGCGTCCGGATCGCGGCGTCGGCATGCTCGTTCATCCCGAGGTAGAACGTCCGGGCCGTGTTGTCGATGTCGCTGCCCAGCGAAAGGACGCCGCCGACCGCCGTCAGCCGCGGCTGGACGGTGCAGGGGATGCCGTTCGTGCCGACATGGACGTCACGGCAGATGCAGACCTTGACCCCAAGGCCCTGTTCAAAGGCGAACTCGCCGTCGGCGACGACGAGCGGGTCCGCCGGCTCGGGCGTCGCCAGGTCCGCCGTCGCGCGGAGGCAGATCCGCCCCGCGCCGACCTTGACGATCGTTCCCTGTCCAAGCCGGTAGTCGGGGAAGGCGAGGTCGCCGGCGCCGCCGATGCGCACGGTCTCGCCTTTCGCGTTGGCGAACCGAAGGGCCGCCGGCAGGCTGCCGGATGCCGTCCCCAGGTCGAGTTCGCCTCTCTGCAATTCGAGAACCGCACCGGTTCCCAGGGCAAGGCCCATGGAGGCGGCGTCCCTGAACCGCGCCACGCCCCCGGCGACCTTCACGCCAAGCCCCAGCCGGTTGGACGGCCCGGAGACGACCAGCGTCCCGTCGCCCGTCTTGCGGATGCCGCCGCCCGTCAGCGTCCCGGACAGGGTCAGCGTCTCGCCCGCCGGGACGGAGACTTCCGTCCACCCGGCAAGCGTCAGGTCGCCCGTCACCTCGGCTGAGGCCGTCGCCTCGACCTTCGCATAGGTCCCGCTGCTGAACCGGTAGGCGTTGTCGCCCACCGGCCTGCCCGACCAGAGCCGGACGCCGCTTGCGCCGACGGGCGTGCAGAAATCGCCGTCGTCCAGCGGACGGCTCTCCGTCACGACAAGCAGGAATGAGGTCTCGCCGTCTTCCGCAGAGGTCGAGAACGCCGTGTCAAAGCCCTCGGACTGTCCGCCGAAGAGCGTCAGGGCCGTCCAGGCCTCGCGCGCCTCGTCTGACGCCACGCCCGTCTGCCTGAACAGCACATGGGTTCCAGCCGCCATCGTCCCGGAGACGGACACCCGCGCGGCTGAAAGCGACGGCTCGGAGGCGAGCGTCACCGTCCGTCCGAGTTCCAGCGTGACGAAACCCTCCGTCCCGTCGCCGCCGACGGTGAGGCCCGCAAACGACTTGTCGGTGTCTCCGACAAGCCTCAGCGACGCGCCGTTCGTCACGACCAGCCGCCCGGCCTCCGTCGCCGAGTAGACAAGCTCGCCTCCCGCGACGGCCGTCACGCCGTTCAGGAGCGCCCCCGTCTGCGTCAGCGCCGCCGTGCCCGCCTTGACCAGGAGCCCCCGTCCCGACGCGCCTTCCGCGTCTCCGAACGGCTGGTCGGACGCGACAGGATGCCTCACGTCAAGGACAAGTCCGCGCGCGCCGACCCGTGCGGACGTCAGGTTCGAGATCCAGCGGGCCGTCCAGCCCTGGCCAATGACGTCATCCGCTGTCGAGAGGACCCCGCCGTCAGCGACAAGCGACGACGTCCCGCTGCCGCCCGCCAGGCTTCCGACGCGGACTTCGCCGCCCGTCAGGCGGACGTCTCCAAAGGTCTTCGCCGCCTGTGCGACGTTCAGCACCCGACAGTCCACGAGACCTCCCGACACGTTCAGGACGCCGCGGCGCGCCGGATCGCCCGCGCCCGAATACATCCCGAGCAGCACGCACGGCAGGCGGACAAGCCCCCCGGACACGTTCATCTCGGCGTTCCCGTCGCCTGAACCGCCCACGCAGACGCCGTTCCCCGCCGTGCGCGCACAGTCGGAGACCACCGAGCCGCCCAGCACGTTCAGCTGCCCAAACGAACCGTCCGCGACACCTAAGGTGACATAGGCATTCGGGGCGGCGGGAACGGACACCTCTCCCGAAACGACGTCGCAGCGGCCGGTGCCGGCCCCGACGCCTCCGAGGGAAAGGCTTGCCGATTCGCCCAGGCGGAAGCGGCTCGCGCCATCGACGACGACCTTGCCGTCGCCTTTCCAGTGGCCAATCACCGCCGACCCCGACACCTCCACGTCCGAATCCGAGAAGACGACCGTCGGGTTCGACCCGTCACACCCGAACCGCGCCTTCCCGACGGCGATCGTCTGGTTGGTGAAGCCCCAGACGGGACGGCTCTTCCCGTCAACCCGCCATTCGTCCGTGATCGCGAGCCTGACGCCATCCAGGTCAAGACCGCGCGACAGCTCGCTGAGCGTCAGAGCCCCAAGCGTCAACACGGAATCCTTCGCCAAGAGCCGGCTGCCGCTGTCCAGCGCCAGTTTCTTCAGGCTGACCGTGCCGTTGGTGACGGCCAGCACGCTCGTCGCGCCGTCATAGGTCGAGGCCCAGCCGTCCCGTCCCATGCGAAAGTCGCCCGTCGACTCCAGCGCGCCGCCGGCGCAGACCACGATCCTCGTTTCGCCGCCAGCGCCCTTCGTGGACTCGAACTCGCCGAAGCGCAATGTGCCGCCGTCGCTCACGCGATACAGGCAGCGGTTGCCCCGGCATCCGGTCGAGATGCAGGTCGCATGGGCGTCGAAGACCGACCCTGCGCCGCTCACGTCCAGCACGAAGTCTGTCTTTGCCACGTAGTCGAAGCCGATCTGGGACGCATTGGAGTCATATGTGCCGGGAGCCGCCACCACGAACCGGCCGCCGTTCCTGACACGGACCGCGTTCCTGCGCGGGATTCCGTTTCCGAACTGACCCGGGCACCAGAGGAATCTCCCCCGCGTCTCAATGAGGCCGCCGTCCACGACAATCTCGGCGCACCCGTCCTTCGCCGTGTAGCCGACGAAGTTGAAGGCCGGGAAGAACACGGACGCCCCCGCGTGGACGACAAGGGCGGACGACGGCTGCTGCGTCCGCAGGAAATCGACATAACCCTGCGTCGCTTCGCCGCCGCAGGTCGCGAAATCGAAGGTTCCCGCATCGAAGTCCGTCACCGTCGAGCCGTCTGCCCTGCGCGTGAAGCGCGCCGTGGCGTCCGCAAACGAGCCGACCGCCATCTGCGGGTCGCGCGCGGCGCAGTACCCCCAGACCGGCGTGTCGCCGCCTGCGGCGCGGAACTGGAACGGCCAGTCCGCGCGAGCCTCCGCCGTCGCGGGCATCGTCACCGTGCCGACGGCCGTGAACATGGCGGTCTCGCCCGGCGCGGGATCCAGCACGACGTCGCCTGTGATGACGTCTCCGCTCCCGTACGTGACGTCCGACGCCCGTCCGCACGCGGACAGAAGCAGCCCGACAGGACACAGCAGCATGGTTTTCGCCTTCATTTTGCTCCTTTCATTGGATTCAGGGGGAATGGGGCCTGCTGGGACGTGAGGGCCGGCCCGGCAGCCGAGGCCCTACCACCGGCCGTACCGATAGGGATCGTCCGCGTGAATGGGCACGTCATGATAGTAGCTCTTGAGCCACGCCTTTCCGGTCGGTGCGCTCATCCGCTCGAGGACGGGCGCCGGGGCGACCGGCAGGCCCAGGTTCGCGCGCAGCCGCTCGGCCGTGCGCCAGGCGCCGCGCTTGGTCGTGCGCAGGTAGTCGTTGGTCGGGTTCGAGCAGTCGATCGCCTCGGGCGGGACCTGCAGACAGACGATGCGCCGTCCGCCCTCATCGACGACCCGCAGGGCGTCCGAACCGCGACCGTCCGGCGCGACGTCATACGCGAACTGCGCGTGCCAGGCCCAGTCCGCGTTGGAAAGGCCGAGGAACTCCTCCGGCAGGCGCCCCTCGATGTACGACGGGTAGTTCGTGACCGTGTGCCCCGTCCGGACGGCGAGGCGAAGCTCGCCCGGCCAGACCTTCCTTTCCGGCGTCGCGCCGACGAGGCGGCGGACGATCTCGTCGCCGATCGGGTCGGCGACCGTACGCCCCGAGACGTCCAGAAGGCAGAACGTGATGACGCGGTCTGCCTGGCGGTTGCGGAGAAGAGGCGAGTACTGCAGCGCGAATCCGCCGTCCAGCAGCGCGAGCCAGTCGCCCTTCTGCGGCTTCTCGACCATCTCGCTCGAGACGCTGCCGCGGCATTCGGCTCGCCAGACGCGCGTGTTCTGGAAACCGCACCAGTCCACGCGCGGGTCGTCCTGCTCATAGCGGGGGAGATCCATGTACGGCGGCAGCAACGTCGCCGCGCCGCGCCAGTCGCGGAAGTCCGCGTCCGTCAGGCCGACGAGGAGCGGGTCGTCCGGCGTGCGGACGAACCACTCGCGCATCCCGCGCTCCTGCACGCGGAAGCCGAGCAGGTCCTGCAGCACGGCGCGCGTCTGCTCGAAGACGACGACGTCAACCCCTTTCGCGAGCGACGACGCCCAGCCGAGCCCGTTCGTCGTCAGGGCCTCGCGCCCGATGACAAGAAGGTCTCCGGCCTTCAGCGAGGCGCCCGTCTCGACTTTCCCGTACGCGATGCCGAGGCGCTCGAGCGTCTGCGCCGTCAGCCCCTTCGGGTCGTAGAGGGCGACCCTGCGGACGACTTCCGGCGCCCGTCCGCACGGCCGCACGGAATAGGCGAGCGAATCCCGCTGCTCGAAGCCCGCGCCCGTGACCGTGAGCTCGATCTCGTACGCGCCCGGACGCCGCGCCTTCAGCCGGACAGGGATCATCGCCTTCTCCCCGACGCCGATCCTGGCCGTGCCGGAATCCGACGCGTCGAATCCGAGCGCGCCGCCGCCCTTCACGCGCCAGCGCCAGCTGAATTCGGCCGGACGCCGCGTGTCGTTGACGATCGCCACGGACTTCTCGAAGCGCTCCCCCACCGTGAAGACGTGGTCTTGCGCCGTGAAGTCACGGACAGGCCCTGCGATCCACGAGCACACCTCGCGGTTCCAGCGCAGGTAGGCGCGCCCGACGTCGTTGATCGCCCAGCGCCGGTCGACGAGATCCAGGCAGGGCCCGTGAAGGAACCTGAGCTGCCCCGTCGAACGCTGCGACGAGCGCATCCCGGGCATCGCCCACGCGCAGTGAAGCGGATGCGCGTCCTGCGGCGGCTTCACCCGCTCGACCACGTGCCTGAACTCCGGACGGAGCGTCCCCCCCGAATCCGCCTCCCACGGCAGGATGGCGGAAACGCCCCACCCGCGGAAGTCCCGGAAGTTGCGGGAGAGGTATTTCGCGACCACGCCGTCGTAGTTCTCCGGGGACACGCTGAAGTTCCGCCCGTGAACGGAGTCGTTGCCGTACTTCACGTGCGTCGCGCGGTCATGGTCGATGAGGCGCTTCTGCGTGTCCGTCAGGCGAAAGGCCCGCTCGCCGACGAATTCGGCCGAATACTCGGCCTGCGCGTTGTGCAGGGCGTTCGACCAGGCGTTTTTCGTGTCCCAGCGGAACGTGTGGAAGTTGAGGACGCTCGGCACGCCGTATTCGACGAGGAACGCCGGCTTCTCGGACACCTCCGACCAGTGGCGGAACCAGTCGCTCCGTTCCTGCACGGGCGCGAAGTTGAGGTAGATGTTGCCCGTCCACATGTCGTCCAGGTTGCCGCTGCTGTGGTGATAGGCCGGTCGCGTCGGATCGAGATAGCGGACCATCAGGCGCGAATGCCGTCCGGCGTCGCGGGCCAGCGGACGGTTCTTCCAGTATCCGTGCGTGGCCCTGTAATCGTCCGCGTGATCGATCTTCAGCGGATTCTGGTCGCCCCGGTACGCCATGACGTTCGGGTTGAGAGACCACATCACGATGGCGGGATGGTTGCGGTACCGACGCACGAACCGAGCGGCCATCGCCGCCCACCGCCTCATGTTGTCGCGTTCCCAGACGGGCCACCAGCCGCTGGTCGACGGAAGGGTGAAGCTGATGATCATGCCCGCGTCGTCCGCCGCGTTGACGAAGTCGTCGTCATAGGCGTAGCTGCCAGGCGTGGCGTCATAGCGGCCGATCGCGGAGTTGAAGCCGAAGTCACGGCAGCGGAGAAAGGACCTGAAGCACGTCTCGTAGCAGCCGTCCTCTCCGTTGCCGACCTGCTGGTTGGCCAGGACGATGACGCGGAGATGGATGCGCGAACCGTTCAGGAAGAAGTCCTTGCCGACGATCTCGAACTCGCGGAACCCGAAGACCTCCTTCTCCTGGACGTCAAGCGTCCGCCCCTCCTCGTCCTGCAGCTCGACCTCGGCATAGTAGAGGTTCTGCGGCGTGTCGACGTCCCAAAGGTCCGGATCGGGCCAGTCGGCCTCGAAAGAGACCCGGAGGCTGTCGGCCTCAAGGGAGAAGGCCCGAATCGAATGGTCGACGGCCTGTCCGTCGTCGTCGACGCCCTTGAACGGCCGTGCGGGGAAATCATACCTCGCGCGCTCCGGGCGAAGCAGGCCCGAGCGGAACGTCCGTGAGCCCGCGCCGCCAAAGCCGGCGAAGCCCGGCACTTTCGCGACGCGGGCGACGACCCGGTAGGACTTGCCCGCATCCAGCCCCTCGCCCTCGCACGCAAAGCCGATCGTCTTCCGCTTGACGCTCGTGGCAATCGCAGTCCCCGTGAGGCGCACCCCTTTCGGAAGGGCCTTCAGGACGACATTGCCGGGCAGCCACTTGCGCGTGACCGTGGCCTTGCTGACGTCGACCCGGTCCGCGTCCCAGTACTTGACGTCCTCGTCCGAAAGAGGGCGCGCCTCGCAGAAAAGGGCGATCTCATGACGGCCGGGCGCCGCAAGTTCAGGCACCTCGGCCTCGCCGCAGGGGAAAAGCGCATGGCCGCTTTCCTTTCCGTCCACGAACACGCGCACGACCGTCTGAACGGACGAGAAGTCGATGACGACGCGCCGGTCACGCCAGCCATCGGGCACGGTCACCTCGCGCCTGTACCAGGCGCAGTTCTCGCGGGCCTCCCGCCGGTATTCGGGCAGGCTCGCGACCTCCCAGACGTTGCTGGACGGGGCGGGGCACGGCCCGAACGCCGACGTCAGCGCGCAATGCCACCAGCCGTTCAGGGACACGACATCGCGCGTCGCCGTCCGGTCTGTCCAGTCATTCGCAGCCGGCAGCGGCTCAACCGCCGCAAGCGCATGGGCCGCCGCAAGCGCATAGGCCGCCGCACATGCGCCGATCGCCATGGACATCCTTTTTCTCATCCTTTTTCTCCGTGTCATCTGCAGGGTCTCCTTCTTCAGACTTTGATGCCGACATTATAACATAAGGCCCGACGGCAAAACCATTATAATGTCTGCAACTTTGGCAAAGATTTCTGCAAGCGCCGTCCGGTGCGGACGCGTTTATGCTATAATCCTTCGGAAGATGAAGAGAATTGGCATTCTGGTTGAACGTCAGCGCGGTTATGGGCGCCGCCTCTGCGAGGGCATTGTCCGCTTTGCGCAAAAGCGGAGCGACTGGATGCTGAACATGCTCGAGTGGGATGACCTGGCCTGGCCCGAGCGACTGAAGGGTTTCGACGGCTTTATCGCGCGGCTCATCAACGACCGGGTCGCCGACTCGCTCCTGAGCCTGCACAAGCCGGTCGTCGATGTCTACGTCAGCCGAGAGCGTCCGGGCGTCGCCTCGTCCGACCAACAGGCCGAGACCATCGGGGAAATGGCCGTCCGGCACTTCGTCGAGCACAGGTTCTGCCGCTTTGCCTTCTTCGGACACGAGGGGAAGCGCTATTCGGACTTGCGGCGCGAATCATTCATGCGCGGACTGCGCCTCCGGCATTTTGACTGCCAGGTCTACCGGCCGCCGAAATCCGCCATGAGCGCCTTTGACGAGGTCGTCCTCCAGAAGGAACGCTATCAGGTCGGGCCTGAACGGAGGTGCATCGTCAAGTGGCTTGCACAGCTCGAAAAGCCCATTGCCGTCTTCTGCTCGAACGACCTTCGCGCCTACCAGCTCTGCTCGATCTGCCGCGACATCGGCATTGCCGTCCCTTCCGAAGTGTCCATCCTGGGCGTCGACAACGACTCGCTCATCTGCAACTTCACCGACCCGCCGCTCTCCAGCATCGACCCGAACGCCGAGGGCATCGGCTTCGCAGCCGCCGAAGGGCTGAGGCGCCTGTTCGACGGAGAGGCCCCGCAGGCGATCCGTTCGCAGCCGAGCGAATGCGTCGAGCGCCGATCGACGAGGACATACCCTGTTTCGCCGGCCTGGCTGTCGGACGCGCTTGTCCTCATCAAGGGCAGCATCGCGAATCGACTGAATGCGACGGACGTCTATCGGCACGTGGGGAAATCGCACACGCTTGTGAACAAGGCCTTCCGTGACGTTCTCGGCACGACCGTCTCCCGGGAAATCGCCGCCACGCGCATCGCCGAGGCGAAACGGCTGCTCCAGCACAGCCTCTTGCCGCTTGCGGAAGTCGCCAGCCTGTCAGGATTCGCCTCCCAGGAGTATTTCACGAACTCCTTCACCGCAACCGTCGGGCAAAGTCCCTCGGCCTACCGCGCCATCGCGTCCGCGCAACGCCTTTAGGGAGGCGAGGTCGCGGAGGCGCGCGGAAATGCGTTCCGGCGGGATGCCGGTCAGGGCCGAGACGGCCCGCCGGTAGGCCGCGAGCTGCCCGTCGTGGCGTTCCGGGTGCGCGACCGACGTCTTGAAGTCGACGATTTCCGCGCAGAGCTCGCCGGCGGCGTTGCGGAAGAACGTCACGCGGTCGAAGCGCCCCGAGACCCACGCGCCGTCCGCGCAGACCTCGAACGCGCGCTCGCGCCAGAGCGCGACGAAGCCCTCGGGCTTCGGCAGCTCGGGCGAGAACGCGACCTTCTCCATCGCCGCATGGGCCTCCCTGCCGCGCTGGCGCGCCGCCGCGCGCCCCTCGGCGGACACGAACAGCGAGCCGGCCGAGACGCCGCTCGCGAACGACAGCGAGGGCAGGCGCCGCGCGAGATGCCGCCGCGCCGCGCGTTTCGGCGCGACGGGCGTCTTCGGCGTCTGCGCCTCATCGTCCGACGCGGGCGCGTCGGCTGCCGAACCGCCCTTCTCGTCTTTCTTCTCGGCCCCGAGCCTGAACTCGGCGTGCGTGAGGTCGGCGAGATCCGCGCTGCGCACGAGGTCGGAGAACCTGAGCGTCTTGCCGCTGCCGGGCGGATGCAGGATGATCGTCATCGCGCGTTTCGCGCGCGTCATCGCCACGTAGTACGTACAGAGCGCTTCCTGCTCGGCCCGGTCCTTGCGCAGACGGTACGCCGCCTCCAGTCCGCCCACGGCCTTCGCGACACGCGCGCCCGGATCGGGCAGAATCCAGTTCGGGCCGACAAGCGGGCCGTCCGACTCGGCCGTCAGCGCGTCGGGCTCGTAGAGCGGCAAGACGACGAAGCCGAAGCCCAGCCCCTTCGCGCGGTGGATCGTGAGGATGCGGATCTTCCCCTCTTCCGCGACCGTGCGCTTCTTCTTCTCTTTCAGGTACGCGGCGAAGTCCGAAAGGCGCGTGCCGGCGGACATTCCCAGCTCGAATTCCGCCGCCGCGCGCAGGAGGTCCGTGAAGCGCTCCTCCGTGAACCGGCTCCACGCCCGCTCGGGCGCCGCCGGCAGGCACGCGCGCAGCTCCCGCAGCGTGCGGACGAGGCCGCGCGCCGTGAAGGCGCGGGCCATCTCGCGCGAGACCTCCGCCGCGTCCGGCACGCCCTGCGGCCACTTCGCCGCCGCGAGCGGCGTCATCCGAAAGTGGCGGTAGGCCATTGCGTCGCCCGGATGGTCCGCAAGCTGCACGAGGTCGAGGAACCCCGCGAGCGCGGGCGTGTCGAGGACGTCCGACTCGCCCTCCCAGACGACGCCCTGCAGCCCCGCCGCCTTCAGGCGGTCCGCCAGGAACGCGCCGAACCGGTTGCTGCGCACGAGCACGGCGGCGGTGAGCCCGCTTCGGCGCGGGTCGTCCAGCCGCTCGCCGAGGCTCGCCCGCAGCGCCGCGAAGACCGGCTCGACGAAGTCCTCCATCGTGCGTCCCGGCGCCTCTTCCGTCCGCACGAAGCCCACAAGTTCGGGCTTCGCCGTCTCATGCTCGGGACATGACCACGCGGGGAACTCGCTCCGGATGCGGCCGCGCGCGAAGACGCGGTTCACGGCCGCGACAACCGCCGGCCCCGAACGGTAGGTCTTCTTCAGCTCGCCCAGCTCGTAGAGGCCGCTCGCCCGCTCGCCCGTGAAGATGCCGACGTCGCCGTTGCGCCAGCCGTAGATCGCCTGCTTGCGGTCGCCGACGACGAAGAGCGACTTCTCGCCGTCCGACTGCCGCGCCTCGTCGATGAGGTTCTCAAGCGCCGCCCACTGCTCGCGGCTCGTGTCCTGGAACTCGTCCAGCGCCCACGCGCGAATCCGCGAGTCGAGCCGGTATTCGAGCGCGAGCCGCTTCTCCGGCGGCAGCTCACGCAGCAGGCGCGGCACGTCCTCGAAGACGAGCTTGCCCGTGCGCCGCACCTTCCGGTCGTATTCGCGGTCGAACGCCGAGATGAGCGTGAAGACGCCGCGCGCGAGTTCGAGCTTCATGCGGACGACGTACCCGTAGACGCAGATCATCGCCTCGCGCACCGCGAGCGTCTGCTCGCGCGTCAGGTCGTAGGCGCGGCGGCTGAACGTGAACGAGTAGAGGTCGCCCGAAAAGAGGTCGTCCGCGTCCAACAGCTTCTTCGCGATGCCCTTCGGCGTGCCGAACCGCCCCCGGAAGTTCCGCACCCAGTCCGCGAACGCGCGCCAGGCGTCCGTGTCGACGAGGCCGTCGAGACGGTCGGCCGCAGAGGCGAGCTCGCGCGCCGTCACGTGGGCGAAGGCGGGGTCGCGACCCCAGATCGTCGCCGGCTCGCCCCAGGCGGACTTGTCGCCGAACGCCGTCACGCGCGCCTGCCAGGTCGCGATGAACGCGCGGTACGACTCGACGAAGCTCCGCACGTCCTCGCGGTTCATCGCGAGCGAGAAGGCCTCGAAGAACGTCTTCTTGAGCGTCGCCTCCGTCCGGCGCAGGATCGCGAACGAGACGGCCGCGCGTTCGCGGTCGGCCTCGAACGCATCCATCAGCGTCAGCTCGCCGACAAGGCCGAGCTCCAGCGGAAACGCGCGGACGATGCGCATGAGGAAGCTGTCGAGCGTGCCGATCTGCGAGAGGTGCTGCGTCGCGAGGACGCTCCGCAAAAGCCGCGCATCCTCCTTCGACGTCGCCGCGCGCTTCGCCAGCAGACTCACGAACCGCTCGAAGATCTCGCCGGCCGCCGCGCGCGAGAACGTCAGCGCGACGATCTCCTGCGGCTTGACGCCCGCGTGCAGCAGCGCGATCAGCCGCTCGCCGAGCGCCTGCGTCTTTCCCGTTCCCGCCGAGGCCTCGATCAGCAGATTCGTCATGGCGCGCTCACAAGCCCCCGCGTTCCGGCGCCCCTTCGCGCGCCGGCCCGTTTTCGACCAGGGGGGCGGACAGCGCCCCCACGACTTCCGACGAGACGACGAAGACCGCATCCGCCGCGCCGACCGTGGCGTAATGTCCGCCGTCCGGCGTCCGCGCGCCGATGAGAATGTTCCGGCGGATGGCGTTCGCGCGGTCCAGGTCGACCGCCAGCCGCACGACCGGGCGGTCCAGCCCATAGGCGGACAGCCCGGAAGCCGAGACCTTGAGCTTCTCGACGCGCACGGCCCTGAGCGGCGCAAGGGCCTCCAGCACGCGCGCCACGCCGGCCTCCGACACAGAGGTGCCCTCCGCCGCAGACTCGACGTTCCAGCTGCGCCGGTCGCGCGAGAAGACGACCGACACGCTCCGCCCCGCGTCCGCGCCGGAAACCGAGACGAGGCGCTTGATCTCGTTCGCCGGGAGATCGACGATCTCCCGTGCGCGCAGCCGCTCGAACCCGCCGCCGTCCGGAAACAGGGCCGCGCGCCTGACCGCAACCGGCTTCGAGCCCTCGCCCAGCGTGACGGCCACGCCCGCCGGATCCTGGCTCTCCGTCGTGAGGGCCAGCAGCCGGGCGAGGAGCGACGCAACCGCCGCCGCGTCCGCCGGCGCCGAGATCGGAACGTCGATCCGCCACGCCTCCGGGGCGGCGCGGGTGAGCGAAAGGACGGACCCGCCGTCGTCCAGCGTCAGGGAATCGACCTTCTCGGCGGCCGTCGGGAACAGCCGCAAGTCGGAAAAGCCCGCCGGATCCGTCAGCGCAGCCTCCTTCAGCGCCGCGTCGACGGTCACGACCGTGCCGCCGTTGTGGACGAACGCATAGACCGTCTTCTCGTCCGCCGGCTTGCCGAAGGAGATCGTCAGGGCGTTCAGCGCGCCGGCGCGCTTGAGCGTCACCGTCACGGCCGACTCGGGATCCAGCCCATAGCCCGTCAGCAGCGACGCGGACGCGAGCGCGCTCTCGTTGGTCGCGCCCGTCGGCCAGACGAACGCCTTCGCCTCCGCCGACGCGAGGCCGTAGAGGAACTTCAGGACGAACGGGGTGGACGCCTTGTTCGCACCGACGCGCCAGCCGTCCCCCTCGCGCACGAAGGGCAGGATGACGCCCGGCCGCTGCCGGATGTCGAAGGCGGAGACCGTCCCCGCATCGGCCCCCAGCAGCCGACGGCGGCGGAAGCGGTCGACGGGCAGGTCGACGGCCGACAGCACGGACGACGGCACGATCAGCACCGAATCAGACCCTTCGAGCGCGGCGTAGACCCCATCACCCGAAGGCGTCAGCAGGCCGAACGCGATCGACAGGCGAACGGTCGCGTTCGACAGGCTCACGCGCAGCGGCGGATCCTCCAGCGCGAAGTCCGCGCGCGTGCGCCCAAGCCGGAGCAGCTCGGCATCCGTAATCGTCTCCTCGACCGGGGCCTGCGCCAGCGTGTCAAGGAGCTTCAGGACAACCGACGCCTCGGCGCTCGCGGGGAACGGGCTGACGAGCCGCCAGCCGCCCTCCTTCGTCAGCACGGTCGTCGGCGCGGTGCGCCGCACGAGCGTGAGCGTCGTGCACGAAGCCGCGTCCTCGGCCAGGAACGCCCGCGTCGCGACGCGCTCCCGCTGCCCGGCGGCGTCCAAAAGGACTTCCGCCGCGACGAGCGCGACGACGGCCAGCAGCAGAAAGAGGATCGTCCGCCGGTTTCTCATGCGCGCAGCCTCCGTCTCAGCGTCACGCACGCCAACAGCAGGAAGACGGCCGTCGGCACGCCCGCCACGGTCACGGCGACCAGGCGCAGGCGCGCCGCCCGATCCAGCCCCGAAACGAGAATTCCCGTCTCGGTTCCGCCCGCGCCCGAGACGTCCGTGCCCGCGAGATACGCGACGCTGTTGAGGATGAAGTCGCGGTTCGCGTTCGCGCGCGCGGCCAACGCCCCGTTCAGGGCGAACGTCGCGTCGCCGACCGCGATGATGCGCGTCGGGCGGATCGCCAGGTCGTCCCCGGCCTCCGAACCGCGCTCGACCGAGGCGGCCAGCACGGAGCCGTTGCTCGCGGCCAGCGCGGAGAAGCCGATCCGGTCGACGCCCGCGCCCGACGTGACGGCGGCAGACGGCTCGAACGCCGTCGGACGCTCCAGGAGGATGCGCGAGCCGCGCAGCGGCGCGGACACGGGGTGATCCGAGAACGACGAGACGACGACATCGCTGCCCGTGAGCGTCTTCGCCGTCGCCACAGACGCCGGCACGGCCTTGAGCCCCCACGTCGCCAGCAGCGAGGCGAGCCCCGTCTCGTCCGCCGACCCCAGCAGCACGAGCAGCCGCCCGCCCGCCCGGAGATAGGCGTCCAGCCGGTCGAGCTCGACGCGCGCGAACCCGTCGCGCGGGCCGGAGACGACAACCAGCGCGCAGTCGTTCGGAACCGCCGCCGTCGTCGTCAGGTCGATCGGCGCGTTGCGGTAGCCTTCGCGGGTCAGCTCGCGGGCGATGTCGCTCAGGCCGTACAGGCCATAGCCGTCCAGCGCCGCCTCACCATGCCCGACCGTCCAGTAGATGTTCCGCCGCAGCGGCGGCGGCGTCAGGCGGCGAATCGCCGACGCGCACAGCCGCTCGCCGCAGCCGTCCTTCAGCGGCAGCACGACGAAGCGGCGCCCCTTCTCGAAAAGCAGGGAATCCTCCGTCACGCCACGGGCCGCCAGCCGCTCGGCGGCCGCGACGTCCCAGCGCGGGTCGACGAAGCGGATCTCGAACCGCGCGCCGCTGAGCGACGCGGAGACCGCGCGAAACGTCCGCAACAGGTGGCCGAGCGGACGGAACCGCGCGTCATTCCGCGACAGGAAGCCCGTCACGGTGATCTCGCCCGACGAGTCGGCGAGGATGCCGCGCGTCCGCGACGAAAGCTCGGACGCCAGTCCCGACGCCGGAAACTCGACGATGACGTCAAGTCGGTGGGCGATGTGCACGGACAGGACGGCAAAGGCCAGCGCCAGCGCAAACACGGCCCCCGTCGAGACCCGCAGCACGCGCGCCCCACGCCCCACGAGACGCGACGCCGCCACGCACTTGGTGGCCACGAGCAGGAAGACGCCCGCGACAATCAGGTACGACGCGAGCGTGCCGAGCGAAAAGGTCCCCATCGCCCCGTCCAGCGCCTGCGCGTCGAACGGCATCTCGCCAAACGCCGACGCGCCGCGCCGCGACCAGAGGCGCAGCCCAGCCCAGACCGCGCGCGGCAGCGCGACCAGCAGGACGACCGACGTCGCGGCGGCCGCCGCCGCATGGCGGAACATCGCGCTGAAGGCGACGGAGGCCGCCGTCCACAGCAGCCCCTGGACCCCCAGCGTCAGCAGCGGCGGGACAAGCGAGAGGAGCGGCGCGTCCGACACGACGGCCGGCGAGAAGAAGAGCAGCGCGCCGACAAGGGACGACAGGGACAGGAGGACGGCGAACATCAGGATCGTCCAGACGCCGAGGAACTTGCCGAAGACGTAGTCGCGCTCGCGCACGGCCACGGACAGCAGCATCGCCATGCGGCCGGACTGGCGCTCGTCGCTCCAGACGCCCATCGACAGCAGCGCGGCGAGAACCGGCAGGACAGGCGAGACGCTGACGGCCCACAGCGTCGCCAGCGTGAGCGTGCCGCCCTCGCCTCGGTCGAAATTGAAGGCGAACGCCCCGGCCGACAGGGCCAGGAACCCCGCGACCGACAGGGCCGTCGTGTAAAGCCCGCAGGCGTGGCCGATCGTCCGCCCCCACGTGATGCGCATCGGGCTCATCGCGGCGCGCCCTCCAAGGCCTGGTCGAGGCGCGCGCGCAGCGGCTGCGGCTCCAGGCCGGTCGTCTCGACTTCGGCGGAGACGACGCCGTTCCGCAAGACGAGGAACCGCGTCGTCCATTTCGCGAAGTCATCGAGCTCGTGCCCCGTCACGATCACGCTCGAAAAGGCCGCCGCATTCGAGAGGATGTCGCCCGCCGCCCGGCGCAGGGGGGCGTCAAGTCCCGCGAGGAAGTCGTCCAGCAGCAGCACGCGCGGACGCAGCAGCAGCACGTCCGCCAGCGCCACGCGCTTGCGGACGCCCAGCGACAGGTTCTTCAGGGTGACGTTCAGGCAGTCCGCAATCTGGCACATCTCCGCCGCCTCGCTGATGCGGCGGCGCACGCGCTTGGCCGGCTCGCCCTTGAGATAGGCGCGATAGCGCAGGTAGTCCTTCACGCGCATGTCGTCGTAGAACGCGACGACCTCCGGCAGGTAGCCGATCTGCCGCCGATAGCGCAGGGGCCGCGACAGGGCGTCCTGCCCATCCAGCAGGACCCGTCCCGCATCCGGCACGGCCAGCGTCGCCAGCACCTTCAGGAGCGTCGTCTTGCCCGCGCCGTTCGCGCCGATGACGCTGACGACCTCGCCCGGCGACACGACAAACGAGACGTCCCGGAGAACGGGACGGTCACGGTAGGTGAAAGCCAGGTTGCGGACTTCGATCATGTTTTATCGCACGGACGCTTTTCGGGGAATTATACCAAAAAACGCCGTCTTCCGCTTTGCTTCCTCCTAAAGAATTCTCTGTGCCCGCTTTACGCCCTCCTTGCGGCTGAAACTTGAAAATGACGGGCACCTAAAATCCAATAACGCCAACCGTCAGGCATCAGAGAGCGTGGGGACAGGCCCCAGAGGAGGCGTTCTCACACGGATGAATTAAAAAACAACAGGCGTGTAGTTCAACACATGCCAAGGTTCTTTAATCTTGTTGAAGTGGGCATCCGCCGTCACAACGACGCAGCTGTTCTGAATAGCTGTTCCGGCAATGATGGCATCCGGAAGTTTCAGCCCAGACGAAAAGCGCAACGCGCAAATCTGCGCCGTCAACTGTGGATCGTTTTCGGGCAGTCCGAAAACCTGTATGCGTGAACGAAGCCGCGCATACAAAGCCGCGTCATCCCCTGAAAGCCCCTGAAACGAGAGGAATTCCAATTCACAGATGATTGATGTTGAAATGAACTCCGCAGTCTCAACAAGAGACACGAGTTCCTCGTTCCCAGCCAACAGCTGTATGATGGCGTTTGTGTCAAGCAGAAGCCGCTTACCAGGCATCGCGCATTCTCCGCTGGATCTTGACGGGATCGCCCTTCCACTGAAGCTTGCCCACAAGATCGGAGAAGTCATACTTCTTGGGCTCACTTTCACGGAACGGGACGAGAATCACCTGAAAGGAGTAGGTACTGTACTCTTCAGGAACCGTCAGCGAAATGCGATTGCGCCGTGGGCGAACGACTGTCTGGATTGTTGGCATCTTTTGCGACCTCCACGTGGAAGTATATCATCTGCTGCTCTCTCACGTCAATGAGGATTCTTTTAAAGAACATTTTAATGATTCCAGAATTTTACGCATTGTATTCTCATTTTCATGAGCCACAGAGTCATGGGAACGAAGTGCGAGGAAACAGACAGACTCACGCGAAGCATTCTCCCCGTCGCCTCTGCGCGAGACATCAATCTCCCCAGCACTTCGTTCTTTTGCCGCAAAGAGGGCACAGGGAGGGCGCAAAGAGCTCTCTGTGCCCTCTTTGCGCCCTCCTTGCGGCTGAGACTTGAAAACAACGGGCATCTGAAAGCCCAATGACGCCAACCGTCAGGCATCAGAGAGCGTGGGGACAGACCCCAGAGGAGGTATTCTCACACGGAGTGACGGAGACACGGAGTGTGGGGACAGCCCTCTCCGATACACAAGACTCCGTGCCTCCGTGGCTCCGTGTGCGACAATAAAACTGTGGGGACAGACCCTGCAAGCATACCTTGAATAGGCAGTGCGACTTTGTCTCTGCGCGCTCTGCGGCTCTGCGCGAGACATCAATCTCCCCAGCACTTCGTTTCAGCCATAAAGAGGGCTCAGAGAGGCGCAAAGAATTCTCTGCGCCCACTTTGCGCCCTCCTTGCGGCTACAAACTTGAAAATGACGGGCATCTGAAAGCCCAATGACGCCAACCGTCAGGCATCAGAGAGCGTGGGGACAGACCCCAGAGGAGGTATTCTCACACGGAGTGACGGAGACACGGAGTGTGGGGACAGCCCTCTCCGATACACAAGACTCCGTGCCTCCGTGGCTCCGTGTGAGATAATAAAACTGTGGGGACAGGCCCTCTGACATGGGTGGTTTTTCATGCCGAGACGCAGAGCGGAAGTGCCGCCTAAAAACGAACAAGGCGGCTGGGGCCACCTTGTTGGGGTTTGAACGTGTGCCTCACACGTGAGGCACAGCGCATGACTCATGTCTCGCGTGTATCAATCAGGCCATTGCATCAATCAGGCCATGGCCTGTCTCTTGCGCTTCAGCGCCAAGCCCGCGCAACCAAGGAGCAGCAGAAGCGCCGAACTCGGCTCCGGCACCGCTGCCGTCGTAAATGAAGACGGCGCCCAAGCACTCGCTGCAGGCGGGGCAATGCCAAACGTCGTCGCGTACGCCATGGCATCCGCATACTTCAACATCGCGTCATCTGTCGTACGGCCGACAAACGCCCCCTTGTCATTGAAGAGCTCAATATAAAAGGAGACCGTCGAGAAGGAGACCGTCGAGGAGGATGTATAGTTCGCCAGGCTCGCATAGAATTCCGAACCGACTTTCGCAAACGTCGTTTCCAAGTTCGAGCCATTCTTGCCATAGAGATTCAAGTAGCTCGTTGTTTTTGTGGCACTATCCCACACGCCAACCGCCGCATAAGTGTACGAAGGTTTATCAATCGAAGCACCCGACGCATCCGTGAAGGTAGCATCGTTGCCCACCATCCACAAGAGATAGGAATCGTCGGCAGACGCACCAATGGCCAACGCACAGACAACAATTGCAATCAACTTTTTCATGATCAACATCCTTATTGAGAGAGTGACTTACTGGACGTCCTTCCACGTCAGCGACCCATTGGGCTGCTTGGTATAGTACCAGAAACCTTCGCCCGGGGCCAAATTGGGATTCTCCGTGTTCTTGGTTTCTGACACGACTTTCTGCGCATTGCCGAGGATCGTCACAGTTTCCGTCGTGTAAGTCGGGTAATACCATCCCTTCGTCTCGTCATATTCATACTGGCGAAGCGCACCGCCTCGCGCTACAACGACCTTGTCCCCTGCCATTCCAGTCGTGAACGTATAGGCTTCCGTCCCCGCATTGCCAAGAAGGTTCCACTTCTCCGACACATAAGAAGACGTGCGACCTGCGCTATACTTGCCGTAGAGCGCAATCACCGCATTCCCAGTCGGGTTGTCGCCGCGAACGATCCACAGGCCCTCGCCGACGGTCGGTGCCGTCGTGGACGGATCATCGCCCGTTCCCGTCGTCGTCTCGCCGTCGGCGCCCTGCGTGACCGTCGCAGCGGCCTTTTCCCAGGTCTTCGACTCCGTCAGGATCCACGCCTCGTGCGTCCCGTCCGCCTTGTAGCGGATGATCTGCGCGCCCGTCTCCAGGTTCGTCGTCTTGACGAGGTTCGCGACCGAGATGTCGCCGCCCGTCTCGAGGTCCTTGAACGAGGCCGCGATAATCGTGTTCTTCTGCCCGTCCGTGAGGTCAATTCTAATCACGCCGACCTCGTAGTCGAGCGTAATCTCGTCCGCCGCGAAGGACATCGCCGCCGCCGCGCAGAAAGCCAGTGAAAGCAGTTTTTTCATTTTCGTCGTTCCTTTCCGCTTCAGATTACTTGCGGTTCACCTTGAAGAACGCGCCGCCCGGCACCTGGTCGCGGACGATGATCATTTCGTTCGCCGTGTCGCCGCCCTGCGCCGCCGTGGCCGTCAGCGCGTCCGGCGCCGTGCCTTCCAAGACCTCGTAGGCCGCGCTCGACACCGTGCCGGAGACGTAGATGAAGACCTTGCCGTCCACCAGCTTGATGTCGCGGATCTTGACTTCCTGCCGGTCGGACGGATCCGCCGCGACGCCCGCCACCGCCGCAGACGCCGAGATGAAGCCCGTCGCCGTCTTCGCCGTCGTGACCGCGCCATAGCCGTTCACGGCCGCGCCGCCCGCGCCCGTCGCGACCGGCCGGCCGTCCGCGCCAAGCTCCTTCGCGAACGTGCGCGTGTCGAGGAGATAGACGCCCCACGTGCCGCCCGCGTAGTTGGCCTTCGCGTACGTCTCGTCAATCTCGAACTTGACGAACGGGCACTTGCCGCCCTTCGCGACCGGGGCCTTCAGCGCGACCTTGCTGTCGCCGGCGGCCGTGCCGTCCGCCCTGATGCCCTGAAACGCCGAGCCCGTCGGCGTCCAGACAAGCGCGTACGTCTCGCCGTCCAGGACCGGCGTGCCGTCCGCATACGTGTCGGGGCCCTGAGTATAGAAGGTCACGACCACGTTGTCCTTGCCGGCGAACGTCGCCGCCGCGAGGAGTCCGACCAAACCTGCAATCAGTGTCTTTTTCATTGTTTGCTCCTAAATTGCCGAACTTACTCAATCGTGAACGAGACCGAATACTTGCCCGTTGCCAGCGGAATCTTGACCACAGGATTGCTACGAACAATATTCCCCGTCGTGCTATCAGACGCACCATCCTTGGTGTTGGTGACCGTGTACGTAATGTCAAAAGGTGAGTTAGGAATCGTGCTTGCCAACTTAAGGGAGATGTCATTGGGTTCCCCATCCGTCTCGACAGAATTCAACGCTACCTTCTCATTCGCGCCAACACCCAACACATAAGACTGCCACAGAGGATAGCCATTAGTCCCTGAATCCGCAAGTGCCTCCGCTATTGTGTCCTTTGTCACGCTCGAAGAGCGATAGGCATCGCCACAATTCTTTTCAAGGAAAGTACGAAAACCATCCTGGAAAATGATACCCGACGCGCTCATGCCAATCTTCTTCGTGCCAATAACGACTTCCTCCAAGACATCCTTATTCACCTGCCACTCGTGATAGCCTTCTGCGCTCACTGTGGCAGATGTCGGGTAAGAATCTTCCGCCTTATGCGAGAAATTCTCTTTAACGCTCGCCTTCAGCGTCTCATCGTTCTTCTGCCAAACGCGAAGACCGCCAGAAACCTCAACCGTTCCTTCAACTGGCCTGAGAAGAGTAATCTCACCCGAACCGCCCGTGGCCTGCGCCGCCGAAATGGCCTCAACTGCGGTGCCGAACTTACGGCCTTCCGCTTCCGCGACCGCGTACTGGTAGGCACCCGAAAGCGCGTTCAGCGTTCCGCTGCCCGTGCAGGAGATTGAAGCGATCTTCTTCGCCGCTGCCGCTTCAAGGGCCTTGCCCGTCAACGCGACATCCTTCGCCAACACGGTCGCCGTCGTCGGATCAGCACCAAGCGTAAACGTCGCCGTCACGTCATCCGTCCAATAGGAAAGGCCAATCGTAATCGTCTTTGCCGCCTCGACGTTCTCCGCCACGCCGAGTTCGAGCCAGTCAGCAATCGGATTCGGATTCTCGGCTGCAGCCTCAGACGAACCGCCGACCCAGGCGTAGTACTTGTAGGTCATCGCGCCCTCGGACTCCACGCCGACGACGGCAAAGCCGACTTGAGCCTGCGCGGTGGCCATCTGCGTGCCCGTCAGGAGGTCGTCCGGCGCAATCGGATTGAAGATGCCCGTGACGGTCAGGGCCTGAGCCGCGCCCGCTTCGCCCGGATCGGTGGCGCCAACCTCGAACTTGGCCTCCTCATTAGACCCCAGATCCAAAACCAATGACGCGTTCTCAAACGAAGCGGCCTCATCGGGAATCGTCCACGAGCCGTTCGTCGTCTTCAGCCCAGAAATTGACGTATCAGCCTCGCCGCCAATGCCCTTGAACCAATCTTGTTTGTACTGTTCAGAATCTGCCAATGCCAGCGCGCTTGCGACGGCAAATGACAAAGCGATGAGAGGTTTTTTCATCCTGGTGTCTCCTTTACGGTGGGTATATTACCAAAACGGGTGACAACCTGTCAACCCCCTGTGGAAGATTTTTGGGGCTTCCGCAGAGCGGCAAGGCCCTCACGCTCCGTGCCTCTGTGACTCCGTGTGAGACATCAATCCCTCGGCACTTCGTTCCTTTGCCACAAAGAGGGCGCAGGGAGGGCGCAAAGAATTCTCTGTGCCCGCTTTGCGCCCTCCTTGCGGCTGAAACCTGAAAATGACAGGCATCAAAAAGCCCAATAACGCCAACCGTCAGGCATCAGCAAGGCGTGGGGACAGACCCCAGAGGAGGCATTCTCACACGGAGCGACGGAGGCACGGAGCATGAGGACAGGCCCCGTGGGGAATCGTGGGGACAGGCCCTCTGACAGGGGAAGTGTTTTCACGCAGAGGCGCAGAGGCCGCAGAGCGGCAAGGCAAGGTGCTCACGCTCCGTGCCTCTGTGACTCCGTGTGAGACATCAATCCCTCGGCACTTCGTTCCTTTGCCACAAAGAGGGCG